>JAVBSI010000039.1:0-64754 GCA_031556815.1 Eubacteriales bacterium
CATCTACCCTGGATGTCGGCGCTCACCCACTACGTTCACCCTTTGCGGTGGCAATGGCCTGGGGGTCCCACCTGTTCCCATTCCGAACACAGAAGTTAAGCCCCAGCACGTCGAAGGTACTTGGCTGGTGACGGCCCGGTATAATAGATCGCCGCCGCATTCTTTATTCCTCAGTAGCTCAATGGCAGAGCATTCGGCTGTTAACCGAAGGGTTGTAAGTTCGAGTCTTACCTGGGGAGCCAGTCAAAGAGCCTAACTTTGATACAATGAAACCGCCTGGGATATGGCGGTTTTGTTGTATTTATCTTTCAAAACAGATTGGTAACGCCGCATGGCTGCAAAGACACTCACGCGTGTATTCGCCAATTACGTTCAAAATCTTGATTCTATGTCCCTTTGAGGTCTTTGCTTCCACAAAATCATAGCGCCAAACCATTGTTGTTCCTTGTGCCGATTCATAACAATTGGAAAGTCCACCTCCTTCGGCAGATGTCAACAATGGTAATGGGTGTATCGCTACCGTTTAGAAACAGGGTGAACTTATCATCATACAGGTATACTGCCCGAAGGAAGATGGTCATCATATCCACTTCCGTGCATAACCCTATTGCCTCAGTGCCCGTGCCACCGCTTACCACTGTTCAAAGGCCCCAAGGCTCCGCTCACGGTATTGTTTTACGATCCTGACCGCCTCGTCCTCGCTGTCGCAGGAGGCGCAGAGGGTAAAGCGCCTCGGGTCACGGCCTTGCAGAGATGCCGTGAGAAATGCCGGGGGACGGTGGTAGCCCCAATTCACAATGGCTACGTCCTTGTCCCGCCACTGCGAAAGGAGGGTATCCATCTCCTGCAGGGCCGGATCTCCGAAATTGACAGCCTTTAGCATCCCCATTCCAAACACCTCGGGGTGGAAGGGCTGGGACGCACCGCAATAATGCAGGCTGCAGGGCCCCAATTCTTCGGCCACTTTCAGGTTGTAAGGCCGGCAAAACTCCAGAATATGCTCCCGCGACAGGTTTGCGGCGGCAGTGTCCTCTTTCAACAATGCCTTGCCGGGAAAGATGGCCCCCATCACATAAGTGCCCTTCCCATCGGCGGTGGCGTCATCCACCACGGCGTCGATGGCCCGGTGGAATTCAATGTATATCTCGGTAATACGCTCCAAAATCCAATGAACATCTTGGGGGGCATCATACAATTCGTAAAACAGGTCGGCGCCGATCAGGGACTGAGCTATATTGAAGGGGCTTTGCATATCGGGTCGGCTCAACCGCACGGTACGGCTGCACTTAGGGTAATCAGTCAGGCGATCCCTGAAATGGCGGTAGGTTGCAAACACCTTTTTCGCAACGCCAGCGTCCAGCCGGTAAGGCCTGTTTTCCCACTCTTTTCTATATGCCGCCAGCCCTTCACAGGCATGCGCCCAGGGCGGAGTGGTATCATCGGGCAGGGCATAGGTGCCGCCCACCAGGTTGTGGGAGATGACGATGCCATGGTTGCTCCGTATTTGCAGGGGATAGTCATCCTTCGCGGCAACAGAGCACCGCAAATTGCCAAATTCCCCGCTTTGCAGCAACTCGTTGTACAGCATTTTTTCCGGATCGTCAAAGGCCTCCCGGGTGGGGTATAGCGGCTCCGCTGTGGGGCAGAAAACCGACAATGGCGGCGGGTCACCGCCTGTACCGTCAAGGGCAGCCAGATGTGCCTCTTCAACCCCTTCACAGTGGGTCTCGTCGATGTTTTCCTCCAACCATGCCAACAAACGGTCTACAGCTTCCAGTCTCTCCATCTGTGTATCTCCTACACTCTATTATCTACAAAGCAAGATACAATCCATTGTTCATAAGCAGGGTGGTTCCAGACACGCGAAGTACATGCCCGAAACCGCCCCGAAAGCGAATGTATTAAAGTCTGATTTTAGCAATCAATTTGAGCAAGAAAGCGGGTGCGTCTCTGCAACCACAGGGCATATGCGCATCCTGAGGGAAAGCGATCATGAAGAAGCCGGGCTTCAGGGTCAGCTGTTCACAGTGGCCGCGCCAGAAGGAGATGTCGCCCTCTGGATCGGCGCCTTCCAACTCCAAACCCTCCAGCGGAACATAACCGATTTTTTCCAGACCATAAGGCACGAAATGAATATCGGCTTCCTTCACATGGGATTCGATCCTGCACTCGGCGGCGGGCTTGGTCATCATAGGACGAACACGGATATTCACTCCATCGGCCAGATTGATATCATGCGCCTTGTTCGCGGGCAGTTCTTTCTTTCCCTCTGTCAGAAGCGCAAAGTAATCCAGCGCTGTGCGGAAGTTTTCCCCTAAACCATAGTAGAAAGCACGTTTTGAAATATGATCGATAATCATTTTTCGCGCTCGCAGTCTTCAAACCACTCAGTGGTCTCACCAGTATTGATGGAGTCGCCCTTGGCCAGGAAGTCGGTGATGACCTTCTTGGCGCGTTCCTTCTCGAATTTCACACGCTCTTCGTCGCGGTAGAGGCTGGCGCCTTCTTCAAGCAAGCGCTTCTGTAGCGTGGGAATATCCACGTTTCGGACTTTCACACCAGCATCGATGGCCAGCTTGGCGGCGATACCGGCAGCCTGACCTTCAGCCATGACCAGAGGCATGAGACGGGTGGATCCGTGGGCTTCATGAGTAACGGAGATGGGCTTGCCAATGACGATCACGCCGTCAAGGACCTTGGGGATCATGCAGCGGTAGGGTAGCTGGTAAACATCCTTGAGATCCATCCAGATGCCTTCCACGGTCCTGTCGCTCTTATCATTGTCCCAGTAGGAGCCTTCGGCTTCGACCTTGTGGATATCAATCGGGAAACCATAGCGGGCGATGGCGTCCTCGAACTGGCGGCCGTTGATAACGTCGTCCTCGGTGAGGGTGTATTCGCCCACGATGTGGCGGCTCTCACGGAAGCCAATCTCAGCACCGGAACCAGCCATGTAAGCATTCTCGAAACCAGGAATGTTCTCGATCAGGAACTTGGCGATGCTGGTAGCCTGATGCAGACCATCCATTTCGGCGTTGGTGCTTGACACGGCATCGATGGGGTTGAAGCGCACGCGGGTGGAGTTGAGGCTGATGACCCCCGGCAGAGCAGTTGTGGTCATTAAGATGCTCTCTTTGGTGGTGTACACTTCGCCGCTCAGAGCCTTCTCGCGGAAGAGACTGTAGAAACCCTGTAGCACGAACTGTCGCTGCTGCAGATTCTTCGGAATGGGATGATTGACGGGATCAATCGGGATCTGCTCGGTTTTGACGTCGAAGTCATCCAGGTGCTCCATGGCGTGAGCATGCAATTTGTTGATGTCCACGTTGCCCATATCGAACATGAGGCTGCCGGGAGCAATCTTGCCTTCCTTATTGCCCCAGGTGGTTTCGCCCCCTACCGTGGCTACAATGTCAGCGTCGCCGGTGGCGTCGATGAAGACGTCTGCGTAGTAGGTCTGACGGCCGGACTTGTTGTGCACCACGATGCCTACAACCTTGTCGCCCTCTGTAATCACGTCAGTGAGGAAGGTATGGTACAGAATATCCACGTTGCCAGTTTCGTTGACCATCTCCTGGCAAACCCACTTGTACAGCTCACGGTTGTACAGAGAGGCATAATAACCAGAGCCGTAGGATTTCAGAGCGCGCAGGTGGGGTGTGGAGCCGCCGATGGCAACCAGACGATCCATCAGTTCCTGGGGTAGGCCCATGATGACTTGCTCGTCTTTGTAGAAGAAGGAAGCCATGTTGCACAAACCGCCGGCAGTAGCGATACCGCCAAGATAACCATACTGCTCAACAAGCAGAGTCTTGGCACCTTCACGACCAGCCGCGATGGCAGCTAGCACGCCGCCGGTACCGCCGCCGACAACGATCACATCATATTTCTTGCTCATGTGTAGTTCCTCCATAGGTGCTGTTTTCATATAGGACATTTTACATGACTTACGTCCTGTCAAGGATTTGGTTGATATTGGAAATTATTTCCCGCTGTTGTGCTTGGTATTGTAGGTGTTAGCGATGTCATCCAGAGCAGCCTTCAGGTCGCTACCGGTGATGATGTACTCCTGCACAGCCTCGGCAACCACGGTGGAGAGCTCGGCGTTGTACTCGGGCTCGAAGAAGAAGGTATCCTTACCGGTTTCCCAGATATCTTGCCAGCCGGCCATAACGGCAGCGTTGGCAGAGGCTTTGGTTTCTTCCAGATCGTACACGCTCTTGCGAACGGGCATGCAAGAGGCTTCGAAGTAGTTGTAGCTGCCTTGAGTGGTTATGTTGGAAGCGATGAAGTCGAACGCGATCTCGGGATACTTGCTGTACAGACCAATGCCCAAAGTTTGGCAGGTGTTATAAGCGGGAGCGGCGGAGCCTTCCTCAACACCGGGAACAGCACAGGTAGCAATATTCTCACCGATGATGTCGGTGTTGGTCACAGCGCCGTAGCGATGGGTGCCCAAGATGATGGCGTCGATGGTTCCGGCCTTCATACCGTTGAAGGTGTCTTCGATGTTCATGTCGACAGCAGCGATATCCATAACGCCCTTGTCATACAGCTCCTTCAGCCAGGCAAAGCACTTAAGCGCTTCATCACTGTTGATAACAACCTTGCCGGTAGAATCATAGGTGGAAGCGCCGAAAGCGTACAGAATGGGCTGCAGCTGCTGCAGGAAGCCGTCATCGCCGTGGCAGCCTAGCACGAAGCCGTAGTGACCATCGCCGGAGTTTGCAGCAGCCTTAGTCACCAGATCAGATAAGCTGGTGAAAGGTGCTTCTTCGCCATACACATCGGTGCGATAGTACAGAGCCATGGTGCGGGTCTCCCAGGGCATGCTGTAGATTTCGCCATCAGTTTTGGTGAGCATGTCAGCATTGAAGATGTAGTCATCGCCGGTCTCTTCCAGCCAGGCCTTGGCCATCTCAGTCATGGGTTGCAGGCCGCCTGCAGCGATGTACTGGTCCAGGTTGGTGGAGAAAGCGCAAACAACGTCAGGAGAGGTACCGGAAGCGGCAGCCTGGGTGAACTGCGTGTGCAGGTCGGCCCAGTTGATGGGGTTCACGGTCATGGTAGCCCCCCACTCATTGGAAGCGTTCCACTCCTCTATAATCTTGCGGAAAGCAACGTTACGAGGGTCAGCGTCAGATTCGGGATTGAGGATGGTCCAGCACACCAAGGTGGGCTTTTCCTCGGCCACAGCCGCGCCACCAATCAAGGATAGGAGCATGGACATAGCTAGCAACAGAGTTATGAGTTTCTTCATTTTGAGTAACCTCCTAAGTTTTATTTTTGCATCGGTATCACCGATGACAAAATCAACCTTTCACCGCACCAGCGGTCAGCCCTGCCACGAATTGCTTCTGCAGGCATACGAATAGCACAATCAGCGGGAACATGGCCATGAATACGCCGCCCATGAGTTGGCCCCAATAGGTGCCATACGCGGTTACGTAGTTGTAAATGCCGGTGGAAAGCATGCGGAGACTTTCAGAACTGACAAACGTGGAGGAAACAAGGTAGTCGTTCCACACGAACACAGCGGATAGCAGCGAGATGGACGCAATACCCGGCTTGGACATGGGTAGCACGATTCGGTAGAAGATACCGGCGCGGCTACAGCCATCCACAATGGCGGCCTCTTCGATTTCAAGAGGCAGCTGCTCAAAGAAGCTCTTGAGCAGCCAGGTCAAAATCGGAGCACGCCATGCCGTGTAGATGATTACTAACACCGCTCTTGTGTTGAATAGACCCGTTTTGACCGCCATGATGTACAGCGGAATTAACTGGGCGATGGCGGGAATCATACTGGTCATGAGTACGCCGAACATAAGCATGTTGCTGAACTTGAACCTGAGCCTTGCGAAGGCATAGGCCGCATGGCTGGCTACGACAATCGCCACTAGCACGGACAGCAGAACTACAAAAATCGTGTTGGCAAAGTAGATGGGATAATTTGAGTGGAAGAGAACCTTCTCGTAGTTTTCGGCCGTGAATGTTTTGGGAACGACGGACGGCGGATATGCCAGCACCTGGCTCTCGGGCTTGAGCGATGTGGTGAGCGCCCATACGATGGGGAACATGCTGAGCACTGCGAAGAAGGTAAGGATCACATAAATGACCACACGAGAGAAAATCCTCTTACCCTTTTTATTCATGATTCATTGCCTCCCCTCAGTCCTTATTGCTGTTGAGCAGCTTGATGTAAATCAGGCTGAAAACAACATTGCACAGTAGGAGCAACATACAGATCGCAGAGGATTCTCCCAGATCCCAGTACACTAAACCTTCACGGTATGCGTATACGCTTAGCGTCTGCGTAGCCTTGAAAGGACCGCCGTCAGTGAGCGTGTGGATGAGCGTAACCATGCCGAAATATTCGATACTCTGGGTGATCAGCGTAACGCCCAGCGTGGGCTTAAGGAGCGGGAGGGTAATCTTCCAAAAGGTGTTGAAAGTGCCGGAGCCATCCACGGAGGCGGCTTCGTAAATGTCGCCGGGAATGCTCTGTAACGACGCCAACGTCATTACGATGACCACGGGCATCGTATTCCACACGTTGGCATAGACCGTCGCAATCCTGGCAATGTTTATATTTGCCAGTATGTTCAGGCGCGTGCCTGTGAGTAAATCGATGAGGTAGACGATGATGCCGTAGCTGCTGTTGTACATCCATCGATACAGCATTGCGGTGATGGTCTGGGAAATGACCCACGGAATGATGATGGCGGTACGATACATACCCCGAAGGGGAAAGCGCTGGTTAAGCAGAACGGCGATGGTAATGCCAACAGGGAAAACCACAGCAAGAGAGCTCAGCGTATACCAGACGGAATTCATGATGCTCTTAAGAGCGCTGCCCTTGGTGAAAATGTTGATGTAGTTATCAAAACCTATGAAATCGACCGTCTTGGTGTAGTAGGTGCTATGCACGCTCCAAACCATGGCGTTGATGATGGGCAGGAGGGTGACTGTCAGCACCAGCAGAATTAGCGGCGCAATAAACGCAACGGCCATGATGTTGTTCTGTCTCTTCATGGTGTTGCGGGGCTTGACATTTTCAAGAGCGACACTCCTCAACGTTTTCACATCCTTTATTGAATCATATCGGCTTCATAGACCGAGCTGCTCCTTCTGTAGAGCAGCTAAAGCCGCCTTGGCGCCATAAATGATGTAATCGGTGTCCGCGCCAGCAGAAATCATATCCAGGCCCATGGAGCACCAATAGTTGAGCTTGTCCGGAGCAAAGTCGCCGATAGAGAGGCCAGCACACTTCTTGGCAGCGTGAATCTGCTCAATGGTCTTTATAATTAGCTCGCGATTGTCCTCGCCGTAATGATTGCAAAGCTGGTTGATGGATCCAGACAAATCGCAAGGACCAATGATGAAGCCATCCACAAAGGGAATCTCCAGCAATTCGGATAGGCAGTTAACCGCATTCACATGTTCCACTTGGAGTAAACGGCACATGTCCATGGACTCCTTATCAATGTACTCCTTGACATCCTTGAGGCCATACCCGATTGCACTTCTGGGGCCAAAGCCGCGAACGCCGTTGGGCGGATAGAGGGTATTGGAGATATCCTCGCGGGCTTCTTGCACATTGCGGATCATCGGAAACACAATGCCGTCAGGACCCATTTCCAGCACCTTTTTCAGGGAGGTGTAATCATGCTGAGGTACGCGGACGATGGCGCTACCGCCTGCGGAACGTACCGCCATCAAGCACTGGTTGAGCGCTTGAAAATCAATGCAGGTATGCTCCATGTCAATCCAAACATAATCGAAGCCCATCATGCCCAGGATTTCACAAACACTGGGATCCACCAGAGATACATGCGTTCCGATCAGTTTCTTTCCGGCTTTGATTTTTTCTTTTAGTAGGTTCATACGTGTCAACTCTCCAGTTTTTCTCAGATGTTGATTGTGTTTTCTTCTCACCGTGCTTTTAGTATACTCCTAATTCCTTTTTGCGCAATTTAATTTCACAAATTTCACACAATTTCACATTTTTGCATTTTACACTTTTCTTGTATCGGATTGACAGATGAGGATTTTTGTATTTATAATATAAAAAACGAGAAATTGAGGTGAGCGTTTTGATCAATCAAAAATTGATTGCTGAAAAGGCGGGCGTATCTTACGCAACTGTTTCACGGGCTTTCACGCGTAGCGCAAAGGTCAAGCCTGAAACGCTCCAGCAAATCCGCAACGCCATGCAAGAACTTGGCATGAACGATTTTGACGATTTTTTTCTGGGGCACAACATTCTTTCCAAAATGGTACTGGTGGTGGTAGGCGAAATTGCTTCGGAGTTTTTCTCCAGTGTTATCAGTGGCATATATGAGGAACTCCATAAAAAGGCGTACAGCATTTCGTTATGCATCAGCAACTTTGATTCTGCCCTTGAACTGCAGCAGATGACGATGGCGGTGGATAACGGATTTGCTGGCATCATCATGATTACCGCAGTGGAGACGGAGGAACTGGTTTCATTCCTCCAAACGATGCGCATTCCTGTGATACTGGTTAACCGCTACATACGCTCACTGGATATTGACGTGGTACGCATCGATAACTATCGCGGCGGATATTTGGCAGCAAGCCATCTCACAGAGAACGGGCACCGCAAAATCGCCTTCCTCAGTGGCCCAAAATCATCCTCTGCTACGCAGGATCGCCTGCGCGGCTTCGTCGACGCGCTGCAGGACCAGGGCATTCCCTTCGACAGTTCCCATGTGGTCTGTGGTGATCTAAGCCGCTCCAGCGGACGCGACTTTGCAGAAAAAATTCTCGACAAGGATTACACCGCCGCATTCATCGCCAACGATGACATGGCCGCTGGAGCAGCCCACTATCTGATCAAAACCGGAAAAAAGATTCCACAGGATATCAGCTTAATCTGCTTTGATGATTCTCCCATCATCAATGAGGATGGCCTGAACATTACTTCTTTCAGTTGCGATGCCCACCTAATGGGTGTTACCGCTGCCGAAACCCTGCTCAAGCGCTTATCCAATCTGCTGGGTGAACGAATCCGCACCATTTTTTCCCCCCATCTGAACGCCCGCGAAAGCGTGGCGCATATCAAAGAGGGATGAGAGGGAGGGATTTCAGCGCCAGTGATAAAATGTAGTTTTGAGCCGGTGGGGATGTGGACATGCTAAACTCTTTCAGCCTGGGATGCGAAATATTTGACACGATGCTGGAGGCGCAGGTATTGACCAGACGCTGGGTACGGGACTACAATACTATTAGACCGCACAGCTCCCTGGGGTACAGGCCTCCGGCTCCTCAGACCACTTTGATCCCTGCTTAATTAGGTGATTTTCTAACTTCAGAATTGTGTACATTTCCGGGGGCTGACCAATTAAATTATTTTTTTAATGATAAACTAACGCTAGAAAAAAATTAGTAGAATTGTTTCGAGTCTACTGAACAAATCGAAAACTTTCAAATTTTTAGAAATTCGATTTCTATTTTGCACACTTTTAAAAAACAAAATTTTAGAAATTGAAAAAAACACTTTTCAGCAGCTTCTTTATTTCTATCAATTTTTTCTAATTATTCCCATTTTTACTTTATTTCATCAAAGAAATAATGCACTTCCTATATTTTTTTATTACTGTAAGTATTTAAGCGTTGAAAAACTATTATTTCTTGCACATTAGTTTGGCACCAGTATTTATTTTCCCAGCCTCTTTTGAATCATCAAAACCATATTTTTCTTGCATGTTGATATAATACACAGTAAATACAGCTTCTTTTTCTTCGGATGACGCTTCACTTAAACATCTAACACCCTCAAGTGCATCTTCTTCCGAAATATCATAAAAATATGCGTTTTGTCCATCATCAGAACGAAAGATTGAATATAATATTTTACTTTTTTTGTCCCTAGCAAAAGAAAAACCAACGATTGGAGATTCCCAATTATAAGGATCAAGTCTATTACAATATTGTATTGAAACAATATTTTTACCATTTGTAAAAACCTCTAGGTAATCATTGTTCTCAACACTTTCAATACAAAAATGACCATCTTTATCTTTTGGTGCAACAATATAAAAATCCTCACTATCATTACCAATTTGTTTAATTATATTATAAAATTGTTCAATATAGTCAGGTTCAAATACTTTTGATCTATCAATTTTTCCAGATATATCAATATCTATAGGTGTTTCTATGTTAGAAGGTTCTGGAGTTGCTGTAGCAGTTACTGTCTTTTTATCTTTTATTGCTGCAAATGCTCCAGGTAATATTTGCCCATGATTAAGCATTGCATCTACTGCACCAGCCCCAATCATTAATCCGGCTAATGCAATTGCTTTTAAATTACTTTTTTTCTTTTCCATTATAATCTCCCCTTACTTGTTTCATCATTATATCAAATTTCTTTAAAATTCGCAAGAATTACTTTCCCAGTGCGTAATCAGCGCAGGACAATGCGCTGGGGGATCAATGCGGAGGCGACTTTCGGTATGTTGGGAAAAGTGGAAAGACCAAGGGCTGCGTAAACTGTGCCAAGCCCCATGATCCAGTTTTCTATGACATGGTCATAGAAAAGCTGAAGGCGAATATCAAAGAATGACCGCATCCTTTTTTTCGCTGGGTAGTATTCGGATTCAAATTTGCCAATCGAATGTTGGCGAATGTTTTTTATCGCTCGGTGATAGAAGAGCCGAGGGCAAAAAGCGTTTGTGTTAAGAATACGACTTGAATTCATATGAGTGAAACCCGCCAACGATTCCTCCTTATATCGTTGACTGTATCAATTAGTGCATCTATAGCCACATTCAAAGACATCTTTGATACAAAGAGAGCCGCTGGATGGGAGCGGCTCTCTTTGTTTGTTGAGGGTGAAAAAGCTAGAAATGTCAATGGATTCCGCAAGCACTCGCTGGTTTCTAGGTTCGTAAAACGACATGTAAAATAAGCAATTTTCAAGTCATTTGCTTTCATGAAATGCACCTGCTGTTTGAGGATGCACCCGCTACCTGATCATTTCCGCATTCACTTCAAACCCTTGCCAAACCACTCATTCTCGACCACTCGCGCCACACCAAGGCTACATTGGTTGCACTTGCCTTTGATGAGGATGCTATCCCTTTGCGAGATACTATCGTAGTCAACCACTGTTGTCACAAAGCAGTTGTGGCAAAACACATACTCCAGCAGTAGCTTTGTTGTTCCATAGATTTGGATGGGATACGCTCCCTATAGGTCAAGCGCGAATTTTCGAAAATACCAGTCGTCATCGTACATCCGCGCGGCTCGGTAGGCTTCACGCTTCGTCTTCATATTGTCGGCTGTGAATACTTCTTTTGTGATTGTCTCAAAAACGGGATACCCCCGCATGAAATCCATAAGGCGCTGTGTACGCGCGTTGTTGAAGTGACACAGCGCCGCATACATCCGGTTATGCATCATGTCTTCGTTTGCGATGTGATAAGGAGCCGCAGGGCGGAATCTATGGCGAATGACGACATCAGGAACTGTCATGAGGCGATGCCCAAACAACCAAAGCTTGAGCGAGATCTCTTCTTCGTCATAGCCATAGCCGCGAAAGGCATCTTCATAACCGCCGATATGCGCCCATGCGTCGCGCGATATTGCGAAACAGCCGCCGCTGAGAATGGGGCATTCCATGGACTTGCTATGCGCCGGCAACCAGGTATTGTGGACCAACGAGCGGAAAATGCGCCCGCAACCAACTGCGTTGATAGGCGCCGATAAGGCAATCTTGTATAAGGGAATGAATTCTATAGGCTCCAGCGGACCGATTCCCGGAGTAACCGCATCGCACCGCTGGTCCTCCAGCGCATAAGCCAGCCCATCCAGCCAGCCGTCCGGTACGGTAATATGCGCGTCGCAAAACACCAGCATTTCACCGGGGGCAAGCCGCGCGCCCGCGTTGCGCGCCGGAGCGATGCCAAGTCCCGGCGTGCGAAGCATGCGCACCGTGGCGTCAGGGGCAAAAGCTTCGGAGGATACGCTTCCGTCGGTGGAACCGTCATCCACTACGATGATGTCAAAAGGCATTTCGCAGGAGGCGCCAAGCATGGAATGCACCGTTCTTGACAGCATGACGCCTTCGTTGCGGCTGGCAAGGATGATCGAAGCTGACATAGGCATAGCGTTTCCCACCGCATTAGCCGGTAATATCCAAAGTAGGCGGAAAGGGAACCGGCTGACAAGTGGAGATCGCCACCGCACCGCATTGCACCGTGTTGGTGGTCGGTACTTGAATTCCGGCATCGATCGCCGCAATGTTGCCCGCGATAAAAACCTGCGAGGGGAAAAGCACGGGAGGCGTCACGGTGCTGGGCGTCACAATAAAGGTGGCTGTCAAATCCGCGATAATCCGCGTGTTCGGCCCGGCGGCAATACCACTCATCACCAGCGACATGAATAAAAACGTCGACTGTGACTGCGTCTGTCCATTGCCGTCGAGATAGTTCAGTGTGACTGGGAAGGCAAAGTCAATTGACGAGGAGTCTGGCGCTAGTGGCACGATGCGCAGGACATAGGGCTGCCCGCCAAGGGGCGTTGCGACGGGATTGGTATACGGCACCGGTCCCAGCGGTACGAAGGGAATGACCACAGTCGGCATGCCGGGGATGCCGCCGGACAGCAGGCAGTAGCTTTCCAGCGGGTATATACGCTTGCATTGCACCTGAACAGGCAGTTGTTGCGAGCATGTCAAACCCTGCACCACCGGGAAATTTGCCGGCTCGCCTGGGATGGCAATGACGCTGATGGTTGTCTCGGCAGCAAAGCTCAACGTATTGCCGGACAACACTGGATTGCTGATGCTGCCATTTTCCATAAACGCCCACCAAACCACAGAACTAGGGTCTGCCGAAGAACTCACGGTTCCCATTAGTTGCATAGGCGCCTGCACAAATTTCGCGCGCTGCACACTGGTGTTGTCAAGGTAATTGACTTGCACCATGGGCGTTATACTGGAAGACAGGGTGTAGCTGTTTCCCCCCAACGGTGTAAACGAAAGTCCCTGCATCGGCAGTTGAAGGTTCATAAATTCGGAGCTCAACACGGTATAGGGTGGAGGGCCGTCGTTGCTGTTGAACGCGTTCTCAATGACGACGGAGGTAGCGGGGATCTGCAACAGCTGATCCGAGAATGTCTCAAAGGCGGATGTGCAGACCACGTCCAGGAACCCAGGGGGTGGACACGGTGGGCATGCGGGGCAAGGCGGACATGGCGGACATGGCGGTGGCGGGCATGATGGTATCGTACTGCAAGTCGGGCAGCTAGGTTCACAATGACACCAGCTTGCTGGCGAATCCATACAGTATCGGGTGGCTTGGCAATTTGCGCTCAAGGAAGGGTATACCGGCGATGTTGATATATTCGATAAGCATCTTCGATGGCACCTATTCATATATGACCTCCATCTTGCTGACGATACACAATTTTTTTGCAGTATGGACATAATGTCCATGCAGTATTTTATGTGATTGCTCAAGAATGTGTGAGAACCTAGCACTGAAATGAATGATGTCAACGAAGTGTTTGCCAACTCGCCACTGATCTTTTTTTCATAGACAGTGTAGCGCTAAACGAAAACGACGACATCATCAATTTTCCCAACGGCATACTCGTGCTTTTGGAGTATGAAGTTGTTGCCAGCCAGCCCGGATTACGATTGCGTATTACGACGCAGAGGGCCATGGGACAGACAAGGTACAGCCAAACATGTGACACATATACGGCAATGGAAGGAGAGGTAGGCCAGCCCCCATCTAGGCCCATGTGTCAAGTAATTGTACAGAACCGGTACAATGCTCTTCGTAAGAAATGATTTTTTCGCTCAGCGCGCCGATTTCATACGGTCCATGTATAGCCTCCATGGAGGCTATAATATTGGAAGCGATTCAGTTGACCGCCATCCCATACTGCCTGTGGGCCAATTGTGGGCAGGGGGAGATGATGGAGTGGGTATGGTGGGATCGCCAGGGCAATCATAGGTCTCGCCGGGCGTTTGTCTCCAAAGGGGAGGACGGACCATCCTGGATAGAGCAAATAAGGATGCAAAACCTGCCTGACCTTCATTTTACGAAAGAAGGTCAGGCGCTTCTTTGAGACAATGACCTTGTTCCGAATCCTGGGCTTCATACCCAATCCATTTTTTGAGCTGCGCCTGCTTGGCATGGGTTGTGTTTTTTCGGTGAAGCGTGGGCGGACGAAAAAACATAAAAAAGTTACATGGCAAGCAGAACGGGAGGGGCGTGTAACCGATGCCGAAGAGCTTGGAAACGCCAACAAACAAGTAAAATGACTGAATTGTAGCGGCGGAGGAACCGGGGCTGGAAAGCAAAAAGTAGCCAAGGAGGAAAGGACAGACTCGGGGATAAGGGCTTTCAAAATGGGCATTGGGGACGTAAGAATGCAAACCAAGTTGCTTTTAGGAGGGACGATTACACAAAAAATTTTTTTTTGAAAAAGTGAGTAATAAACCATTGCAATCTTCCAAAAACTGTGTATAATAACAACGCAACCTATTTTTCCCATTTCTTCATCAAACTATTTTTGAGGACTGTACTTACAGAGGAGCGTTTTCGGATGAAAAAGAAACTGTCATTACTGCTTGTTTCATTGATATTGTGTAACATCCTGTTTGGTTGGAATGTTTCAGGCGCTTTTGGCTCTGAAAACGAAACGACCGAATGCTCCGCAGAAGCGCAAGGCGGATCCCACGACGAGCCGGCGGGGGAAAGCACTTCCTCCACCCAAGCGTCTGAAAGCAGAAGCCTCTCCACCGGCGAAGGTAGCGCTGCCACTGAAGGCGATGCGGCGACGGACGGGACAGCAGCGGCGGGATCCGGAGAAGAAACCGAAACGAATCTTACGGCTGCTACTCAGACCCAGCCCGGTATCGAGGAAGAAGATTCACAGCTCGAACCAGCCTTTATGTTTTTTGTCGAGACGGTCAAGAGCAATCCCAGAATCACGGCATCCTCCTTTGCGATAACGATTGCTGCGGGTACCAGCCTCACTGGCAAGGCGCTTACTTTCAGGCTGCATGATTGGACGAACTTGGACACGGAGACGCCCAGCATCAACATTGAATGCAATGGCTACACCGTAAGCGCGCCGGTGCCTTCGGCCTTGAACGCGGATACCAAAATAACCCTCACGATTTCGGAAACCAGCGGTTGGGATCCGGGCGTGTACCCGCTGTTTGCCTACGCCAATGGAAGCGACAGCAATGAAGCCATTGCCCGCACGCAGGTAGGCACCTTGACCGTGTCTCCTTCCATTCCCACTGTTGCGGCTGTTACCAAGCGCCTGCATAAGGGTGATGCCATGACGCAAAGCGTCCACAGCATGAGCAAATGGTGGCCAGGCCTTGGCAATCCCAGTGTGTTGTTGTCTGTGAACGGATCGCCGGTCTCCTGGGCCTGCGACGTGGATGGAAGCGCGATTCGGTACACACCCAGCGCGGGCGACTTGTCCTTGGGCGCCAACCTGGTGTCCGCCACCCTTACGGGTAACGCCTTCAATGCGCCCAAGGCATCCTATGAACTGGGCTATATCTATCTTTCGGATCTGAGCGGCAACGCCACCGGCACAGGAGCGATGCTTACCACCATCCATGTGGAAGGCAGCTATGAAATGAGCGGATGGCAGGATGCGCTTCCCACTTCCGTCAGTTTTCAGGTTGCGGGTTCCACCGCCAATATCAGCAATGTGCAGGCAGGCGCCCCCCAAAATGGCGCGAATGCTTTTTCCTTTGATTATACGGCGTCCCAATCGGCCATAGCTGTGGATGGCGCGGATTTGGTCGTTTCCATATCGACCACCGGAAATACGGCAAAGAATTCAGCCTTTTCCTATTGGCCTATCGGTACGGTTAGAATTCGGGGAAAGGCGCGGCCCACAGTCTCTGGCAGCAACGCGTTTTGCGCGGGAACCGGGGTTTCCGTGTACCAAAGTATCATTTTAAGTACTTCCGGCATGTTTGTTAAAGGTCAAAGCACAACCTCCGTCATAACGGTGCGGGTGATTGATGAGAATGGGCAAGAAGCAGGAACCAGTGTTACCACCAACAGAGGAAACATGGATAACTTTGCTGTGTCCAAGAACTTTTCTTCGTTGGCGCCCGGGGTGTATCGCATAACCGCCGAGATCGCTGGCAACGTAGACAACGAAGCCTACGGGCCTGTGGACGTAGGGTATGTGAATGTGAACCAGCTGGTAACCCCAGGCAACCTGGAGACCATCACCTACAATGCGGATCGTCCTTTTACGAGCACCTTTACGCTCAATGGCTGGCAGGGAGAACTGCCCACCTATACGCTGCATATGGCAGGGGAGCAGTTGGCCAGTGGAAGTTGCGTGAACGGAGCAAACGAAGTTACCTTTACCCTGCCGCGGAATTATGCCACTTCGTATCCAACGCCTGTCACCCTCACGCTTCACGGTGGCGCTGGCATGAACCAGACCTATAGCAACAAAACGCTGATGGTTTTTAGCATTTATCCCAATATAGCCACCATTCAACGAGAGGGCCAGATCTATGTGACCCAAAAAGATACCAAGCTGGTCAACTGTCCGGTGACGTTTACGGTGTCCAACTGGAATAGCGACAAAGCGGGCGAGGCTCAGTTGGCATACCTAACCCCAGATCAAGTCAATGTGCCCGTTGGCAGCGTGACAATCACGGGCGACGGCACCTATACGGCTTATGTGACCGTTGAACCCGTCGGCACAGCGAAGGTACATCAACTTCGGGCGCTTGTGGGAGGCAATGGGATCAACAGCATCCCGTGGACCGTTGTTGGTTTTGTAGCTTTTAAGGGATTACCCATGCTGAGCGGCACACTGGGCGACTATTCCATCCATAAGGGTGAAGCGTTGCCAAACATGCAAGTAAAGGGCATCCTGAGCGATTATGAGGAGCGGGCCGGCAGCGTGGCGGAGATAGAAGTCCGCTTGGATGGCAGCGTTGTGCTTGCCAAAGATACCAGCTCCACAAAAGACTATCAGTTCACCATTCCGCTGAAAAATAGCAATTTCCCAAGCCTGGATTATGGCGCCCATGTGGTCACGGTCGCCTCGCCCGGCAATGATCTTAACATGACTGCCGCGTCGGTACAGGTAGGTACCATCTATGTGACTGGTGTCATTCCGGGCAACAATGACTTCTCGATGCTTCTGGGGGATCAAACCATTCGCAAGGCAACTTTTGAGCTACCTGGCTGGAGCAGCATACCCACCGGGGCAACCTTAAAGGTAGGCGGCACTGCCGTTACGCCGGTATCGGTGAGGCTGGCACAGAGCAGCGCCATTGAGTTTGTGGTGCCGGCATCCCTGGGGATTGGTACACACGATATAACCGTTACTTTGCCCGATACGCTTCTGGACAAGGGGTATGCGGATGTGCAGATCGGCCAGATTCAAATTGTCAAAAATCAGCCGGTTTTAGCGGGATACACCGAGAAAAGTTATGCCCAGAGCCTTTTGCCCATCGCCATTGATCTTCCCGTTGAGCTGAAAAATTGGAATTTTGAGGGCAATGATTCGGCACAGCTGACGATCAGGGTCACAAACGGAACCAGCACAAGCATACACCAGCTTACCGTCAATCGTGGCAGCGCGGCGAACACCCAGTTCCGCTTGCTGAGCGGTAACCTAGGGGTAGGTACATATGTGGTGAGCGCCGACTTGGCAGGAAATGGTTATAACTTTGCCGCCGCGGAGCATATCATCGCGAAGGTGTCGGTGGAGGCGGATGCGCCAGCAGCAGTTGCGCCAACGGGCCAGGGGGGCGGAGCAGCCCAAGAGAAGGAAACCCAGGTGAACCGTCCCACCACCATCCGAGATCTGTTCAATTTTGACGAGTCCGACATCCCGTTGGGCTACAACCTGGTATTTGCTTCCAGCCATGGCCTTACCCTTACCGAGGTAGAACGGCTGCTGAGCGAGCGTGCGGGGACCCCGGTGAAGCTCTTCTCCCAGGAGCTAATGGATAGCCTGTTTGATAGCAATTCTCAAATGGTATTGCCTTTTGATGCCAGCGGGATTGACTGGCAGCAGGTACAGGAAAAGGGATATGCGATCCCGTTGGTTGGCAACATTCAGGTGGCGCATAAGCGCGATGCGCAAAAAGCCATAGATTTTGATGAGCTTGTGGGCGATCTGGTGGGCAACGCATACATGCGTCCAAGCGTCGAAACGGATGCGCAGGGCAACAGCCGGCAGGGCTATGTATTGGATGTGGAGATGGTCCAAGGGTTGCTCGGCGGCACGGCGGGGACCATCCAAGTCGCCCGGGTGCCGGAAGATTTGGATATACAAGCGGCCCAGACCATGGACGGTACGATCTATAACGGGAAGTCCAACTTCAAGTTTGGTGAGTTTATTCCGCAGGAAGCCTTTGAAGGCAAAGTGGTCCTTTATATCAGTATGCCATGCATGTATAGCAGCGAGATCGCTGAGCAGTGGCGTCGTCCGTTGGTGGACGAGGAATTGGCCACTCCCTTTGTCAATGCCAGCGCCATGGGTTTAAGCGCGCATATGCTGGAGATCATCGAAGAAAATGGAGCTTCTTTGTCCGCGTCGCAAGGAGCCAAAGCCACGGGCATGCGGTAAAGAACTGTTATCATTGATCCAACAAAACCGCTTTGAAGAAAGCGGTTTTGTTGTTTTTCTGCTTTTCCTAAAGTTCAATCAAGAAATGGACCGCCGGGCAACATCTACCTCCTGCAATACACACTCAATAACTGGTTTACCGCTTTGGATATTGAAAAACTGGCGGCGGCGGCCACAGTCGTCGCGTCGATTATTTTGGCGCTGGTGGCGATACTCAATCAAAGCTGGGCCGCGCATTCACTGGAGGATCAAGCATGATGCGAATGAAGGCGTCCCACAAGATCCGGCATATGCAGCTTAGCATGCATTTGCACTCCCTGCCGTTGTGAGGGCTGGCCATCACGGTGCTGTTGCCGCTGATCATGACGCTGGGCGGCTGGTTGATGGGTTTTTCGGAGCTGGGGGAATACATTGGCCCGTTGCTGAAGGGCGGATATGGGCAGGCGCGCATGCCGCTGGCGCTGGGGCAGATGGCGGTTGGTGCGCTGGCCGCCTGGGGCTTTGCTCACTTCTGTTTTCTGGGCCGTGACGCAGTCTTCATGGGGACACATCGCATTGATGATTGAGCAGCCGATGGCCTTCCTGCGCACACAAAGCAAGTGGCCACTCTCGCTGTCCCTAATACGCATGGGCGAAACTGGCAAACGCAAACTGAGGGCAATGCGCATCGCGAATAGCAACCCCAGGCATAAAAAAACCGGCGCCTGCTGATGCAAGCCGCCGGTATGCCCTGGTGTGCCAAACAAAAAACCCGATCATCCACTTCCGACAGGATGGGCGCTGGTCCACGGGGCAAGGGCTATTGGGTTTTTGCCGCCGGGGCGTGCCGACATCGGGCTTCATGAGGCTCTAGCAGGTATTTTCGCAAAACAGAGACGACTTCCTGGATATCAATGGGCTTGCCCAGGTGGTCATTCATACCGGCCTGAAGGCAAAGTTCAATATCCTCTCTAAAAACATTGGCCGTCATAGCGATAATGGGTATGTCCGCAGCGCGTAAAACAGGCTGTTCGCGTATCATTCTGGTTGCTTGCAAACCATCTATTTCCGGCATCTGCATATCCATCAAAATCAGCGCGTACCTGTCGGGATTTGCACGGAACTTGCGTACAGCATCCTTGCCGCTGGTTGCGGTATCGATTTTGATTCCGGTGGATCCCAAAAGCGCTATCATAATCTCGATGTTGATTTCAATATCGTCCACAATGAGAATGGTATAGGCAGAAAAATCATCGCTTTGATGGAGCGAGCTTGGATCATGCGTTCCCTGCTCAGCCGGGGCAGCCACAGGCGTTGCCGTGCTGCAAAGCAGCTTTACGGTGAAATAAAAGCATGTGCCCACACCCAGTTCGGATTCGACCCAGATTTCGCCGCCCATCATCTCCACGATACGCTTAGAGATAGCCAGCCCAAGACCGCTGCCGCCGTATTTCCGCGATGTGCCCGCCTCAGCCTGCTGAAACAGGTTGAACAGCTTGCTTTGCTGCTCAGCAGACATCCCTATGCCATTATCACGAATCGATACTTTGATGGTACAGGACTTTTGATCCGTTGATTCCATGGAGGCTACGAGTTGGATGTTGCCATGCTCTTCTGTAAATTTGGAAGCGTTGGAAAGGATATTGGTAATGACCTGCGTTAGGCGCTGATCATCACCAAACAATGCATCAGGGATTTGGGGATCGATTTTGGTGGTTAGCTGTTGCTGTTTTTCGTCAATGTTCTGTGAGACGATCGTCATCACCTTGCTAAGCATTTGCCTAAACTGAAAGGCAATGGGGGACAGTTCCATCTTGCCTGATTCAATTTTAGAAATGTCTAGGATGTCATTAATGATGCTAAGCAAATGATGCGAGGCGTTTTCAATGCGGTGAAGAGCCTCATCCTTTCGCTGGGGAACCGTTTCCTGCAGGCCTATCGTGGTCATGCCGATGATGGCATTCATCGGGGTACGAATTTCATGGCTCATATTGGAAAGAAATGCGCTCTTGGCCTTGCTTGCTTCCAAGGCTTGCTCGCGGGAATGCTTCAATGCCGTAATGTTGTGCAACATAAGCATAAGCCCGCTGGATGCAATTTCTTCATCCTTCATGGAAACCAGCGTGCCCTCATAGTCTTCCATACCTTGCTGGAAATGAAATGCGATCTCAAAGGATTCCGGTTGTCCCGTTTCGATGGTTTGCCTGCAATGATCCAACAGCTTCTCATAATCATTAGCCGCTAAAAATTGGGAGAAAAGATCGGATAAAGTACGCCCTTTGAGTTCGATTGAGCTTTTGTGCCCTGTTTTCTCCACAACAAAATTGGTGCAAAAATCGATTCGCAAAGCTTCCGTTAAAAACAGGATAATCCCTGGAAAGTTTTCCAGCACCAACGCCAGATAACGGTCGCGTTGGCGTTGCGCCATGGTAGAGGTTTTCTGCCGATTCAGCGCTGCCTTGGCCGACATTTTTTCCTGCTGAAGCGCAATCTCTAAATGCTGGTTCTTGCGGTTTAGGGTCCGGTTCTCTTTTTCAATTGTTTTATATTTGTCAAGCAGCTCCTGATAAGCGCTTTCCATCGGCTTATTCACTGAAATCCCTCATATCTGCTCATTGCATTTTAAAGCACTCCCCAGACGTATGGTTCATCAGGTTAAAATACGCAGGCGCTGAAGCTGTAATTATGGAATCGATTGTGGAGTTTGCCGTCCGCGCCAAGCATGGGGCAAATTTCTCCTCCTGAGTAGGCCATCGCGAAAGGCAACCCGGACTCCGTCATTCTGTTGCAAATCAGTTTGAGTTCGTCCTCTTGATTGGGAGAAAGCATAATATATCTTGTGATACAAGGAAGCAGCAGCGTGACCTGGCGATTTTTCAGGGCGAGGATTCTATCAATCCCTTGATTTGCTGATTCCTTGATGCCCGCGTCATCGATAAATCCGACAACAAACGGTGTTCCCTCCGGCATGGGGCCGCCTGTCAAAACGGATCCATCCTCAAACAATGTGTAAAAACCCAGCGCCACATATTCATCGGTGTTGTCATAGTATAACAGCAATGGTACGGTGGTTATGTTTTCGCTGTCAACTTCCAGCCCGATGGATTGCAAGTAATCCATGATCGGCATGTCGTTGACTTCGTACAGTATCGATCCGTGGCTTTTGGTGATGATCCCACGGCTATTGGTAATATTGCGTTCCGGTATGGAACACAGGATAAACTTCGGCTCCACCGGGCCATTGATCAGCAGCATCGCCAAACCGCTGCGCAATATTTCTCCGTTATAGATGGTGGCTACCGTTCCATACGTAAAGTCTACACTGTTTGTGATGGAGCCCCAAAGGGGGATGCCATTGCAGACCTTATCCATCGCCTCCACGACTTCATATCCCGCCACATCGCGCAGATGCGGTATAAAGGACAGGATTAAAGCGGGATCATCCTTCACCTGACCGCGTATTCTGGTATACAGCCGATGGATCTCTTGTTGATAGTTGTTTTGCTCGATGGCGTCAGAAATGCCTGCGGTGAAAACCACATCATCACTGGTGAGGATGGTCAGGGTCAAATTATAAATGCCATACCCATGTTCATCCGCGCTGGCAAGCGTTGTCGAACCGATGACACAGAAGGGCATCGCCTCGCATATCGCTTTGGCGACGCCACTTTCCACAAAATCCATGCTGCAGTACAAAAGACCGCAACTATTTTTCTTTATTTTTGTAAAATCGATTTGGCTTTTGATTTCCTCAACAGCATCCTCAACCTCGTCAATTTCCTGTGTCCGAGCGGAAAGCATTTCAATCATGTCTTTTTAACTCCTCAAAAAAGTAACTCATCATGAACTGCTGCTATTTGTCCTTAGCGGCTTGCATGATATCTTGCTGATTCATTTTTAGATCAAAGGAGGGTCCCCGGAATCCATCATGGCTGATTGTCATTTGTACGCCTCATGGTTTAGCATTTCATACAAACTACATTTAAGTATAGCATAGGAATCCGAAATGGACAAGACAGGATCGGTGAAATCGAAGAGGGGGCTGCTGACACGCCAGTGAAGATCAGGTCATTGATCTGGCGTAAACATTGCCCCTGCGGAAGGAGCCGAAGCAAAGCAGCAAGCAAAAAACGGCGCAGATATGCCTTCTGTCAAGCGATCAGTTCGGATATGGATTGCCCATGCCGCAATGCTTCAGCCACAGTGACGTAACAGCGTTTTGGGTTTTCTCCGACACACCCAATTCCATCAGACGTTGCGCCACCAAGCCCACAAAACCGCCTTTGCCGGTGGAAAAGTGATCCAGATAGCTGAGGATTTCCTGCTCAATCAAGGCCTCGTCCTCGCTGATGGCAGTGGTTTGGTACCCCACCGGGTTTAAAAAGCAAATCTGGCCCCGATATGCGCCCAAGGCCTCGATGCCATTGAGGGACGGTTGGCCCGGGTTAAGGACGTCCAGCCCGATCTCGATCAGGTCGGGGACGATGTCCAGGATGTAGCCACAGCTGTGTAGGATCACGTCCAACCCCAGCTCGTGGGCCAGGGCGATCTGCTGTTGGTACCGGGGTTTAAACACGCGGCGGAACAGCTCCGGCGAGGTAAGCAGCGCCTTTTGCGAACCCCAGTCGTCTGCCAGCTCAATGGCCTGGAAGCCTTCCTGCGCACAGGCACGCATCAGTTCCTCCTCTTTGGAAAATACGAAATCCGCCAGCCGCTCCACTTGCTGCGGCTCCTCAAAGAAGTCCACCATCAGCTCCTCAAAGCCACGCATGAACAGCATGATCGTAAACCCGCTCAGCACGAAATCCGCAACATAATACTTGTCTGGGTATTGCTTCATCACCCGCCGCGCCTCGTCAAAGCGTCCGGGGCGGTGCACGTCAAAACCGGTGAGCCCGTCCAGCTCCTCCCAACCGCTAATGGCCGGCCTTTTGATCTGGCCCAGCGCAAACTGGGTATCGTTGGCGTGCCACTCAAAGCCCCACTCAGAGATCAGCCCATTGTGGCCCCCAAACATCTGCTCCACAGCCAGTTGAACCATGTCCGATTGCTCGATCCTCTTTTGCCCGAATATCAAGAGGGGCGTGTACTCCGGCGACCCAAAGTGGATCGCCCGCGATGCGTTCTCCCTGCTGGTCATAGGGCACCTCCTTACTGCTTGGTAACGATGTAGGACTTCGCTGTTTCAAATGCGGCCAGCACGTTCTCGGCCGGCACACAGGACTCGATGTTGTGTACTTGGGAAAATACATAGCCGCCACCCGGCGCGAAGATGTCCAGCATCTCACGCGCCATTTGGCGCACCTGGGCCTCACTTCCGCCGTTGAGCACGCTCTGCGTGTCCACCCCGCCGCCCCAGAACACCAGGCGCTTGCCAAATTCGCGCTTGAGCCGCGCCGGATCCATGCCGCTGGCGGTGATCTGCACTGGGTTGAGGATGTCCACTCCGATTTCAATGAAGTCTGGGATCAGCGGATACACCGCGCCGCAGGAGTGGAAGAACACCTTAACATGGGGGGCTTTCTTTTTTACGCGCGCGAACAGCTCGGCGTGGCAGGGTTTGATGATGTCGCGGTAGGTTTGGGGGGAGATGAGCAGGCTCTGTTGTGTGCCCAGGTCGTCGCAAAAGTTGATGATCTGGATGTAAGGGCCCACCGCGTCCAGGTATTTGTCCAAATCCCTCAGGAAGGCGTCGGTACGCCTGCGAAAATAGGACTCGGTCAGTTCCGGTTCCAGCATCAGGTTTTCCAGAAATTGCTGGTAGCCCCAGTAGAGCTGCCCCATTTCAAACACATTGCCCTGGAAGATGCCGCACAGCGCCTTGTCGGTGCCCTCATACAGCCGGATAGCCTCCGCTTTGGCGAAATTCAGTTCTTCCTCGTCCAGCTCCGGAAAGGCAAATTTGTCTAGCTGATCCAAGGTTTCCACATTGCTCAGCGGATGGTACACCCTGGCGAATGCATGTGCGCCCACCGGCAACCGCGCCACGATCCGGCCCTCATCAAAAGGACCCGCCCTGTCCGGCAGCGGATAGGGATGGACACGGTCGCTGCCGTCGGTCAACTTTCTGAACACCAAATCACCGTTTTCCATGCGTTCCGGGTTGTAGCTGTCCCCCTGGAGGCAGGGTGTGCCATCGGTGAGCACACCAGGCTGAAACCCCGCAAAGGGCACGCCCATGGTCATGGCCAGCTTGCGCAGCATCACCACATCACCGCCCAGCCGGTCCAGCACGTCGATTTCCACCTCGGCCAGCTGCTGCATGATGTCGGTCACCCGAATCTCGCCGCCGTTCAGGCCCAACAGTTTCTTCAGCTTGTGATATACGATCGCACTGATGCCGGTGGCGTTGGTGGCGCCAAGGTCAATCGCCACTCGGCCTTCCGGCTGGCGGTGGTCCAGCGTCGTTAGAATGCGTTCCCTGGATGTCATGATTTTTCCTCCCCTCCACGCCCCGCGGGCGCAGGAATTTGAGTGTTTATGCCATTGGCGGAGGCCACCCCGTTAGTCATAGGCGCCCAGGCGCTTTGCCAGCGTCAGGATCTCCTGAATGTTTTCAAAGCTGACGTCGTTTGGGATGGAATGGTCCGCTGCGAAGATGTAGCCGCCGCCCTTTTTAAGCTCCGGAAGCAGCCTTTTCATTTCCGCTTGTACGGCATCCAGATCGTGCCACAGCATGGCGTTGATGCCGCCGTGCAGCACCAGCTGGTTACCAAAGCAGCGCTTGATCTCCAGCGGATCCATACCCGCCTTCACCTCCATGGGGTGCAGCGCGTCGATCCCCGCATCGATGATATCGGGCAGGAACGGCCGGATATACCCGCAGGAGTGCAACCTGGTGACGATGCCTTTCTGGTGCGCCCAGTCCGCGCAGCGTTTGTGCAGCGGCTTGATGAGCTCGCGGTAGGTGTTCAGCGAAAAGAATTGGGCGTTTTTGTAGCCCATGTCATCGCGGATGTTGAGCATGTCGAAGGTATAACCTTTTTCCCAGGCCATGTCCAGCAACGCGAGGTTCACTTCCAGGCAGTGGCTGTAGATGTCCACGCACCACTCCGGGTCCTCAAACAGCGCGATCAGCATGCGCTCGGTACCCACCACGTAGGAGTGCGTGTTGTCAAAGCTGAACCACAAATCGCCCAGGATCCAGTGGCCTTCCTCACGCCAGCTTTTGTAGTTTTGGCTGAGGTAGGACCAGGGAATCCGGTCATCGGACGGCGTGATGCGGCTTTTGGCAGTCTCCCAGCTGTCGCGATCCACAATCGTGTAGTCCAAGAACTCAGGCGTGGAATCTTGCACTTTAAAATCACGCTGCGTGCCGCCCCAACGGGTGGTGGTGGTGATGAACTTGTCCGTTTCTTGGATCACACGCTCCGGATAGCGCGGCGAGTTGTCCACCACAACACGGCTGACCTTGTCTACGCCGAAAAAATCCTCATAGCTTTGGCCCTGGGGCATGCCCTCCTGGTGCCAGCGCCGCAGAGCGCCCGGCCACGGAAAATCCCACATTACGACGCGGTCGGCCTCCTTGTGCGCGAACATCCTTGAAAAACGCTCGTGCGATGTCATCATGCGCCATTCCTCCCAAATTCAATGTGATCCAGACACCAGACACCCTTATGCTTTCTGGGCTTCCTCCATGGCGATTCTCGTCCACTGGATGGCATTTTCCGCTTTGCTGGAAAGCGTTAGTACATCCCGCATCAGCATTTGCACGCGGCAATCATGCATTTTCGCATCTTTCAGTGTCTTGGCGATCTCGGCTCGGACGGCGTCCCATCCCGGATGCTCCACGGCGATGCAGGAAGGGTTCATTTTCCAGCAGTAGATATAATCCTTGCCGATATGCTCCGCCATCGTGCGGGTGTTGGACCAGGGCGAAACGGTCACTTTCCGTAGCCTGGGGATGCGTTTGATGATCTCCATCCTGGTTTCCAGCGGCTCGCAGCAACCATAGATACCCAGGCCAAATCGCTCTAAAATCGGCGCTTGATAGGCAAATACGAACGCTTCAAACATTTCTGGAGACACCCCAACCGTTTCTTGGCTCTCCGCAAATCCCCACATATCCTTTGGCATCACGTGGTCGGTATGGAACGGCTGGGCCGGCAGGTCCCTGCAAAAGCCATACCCTCCAGTGCCAATAAAATCACCAATGTTATTCAGGGTCAGCAGGGATTCCTTTTCCAGGAAGTCCAGTGTCGCCAGCGCTTCGTCGCGCAGAAAGGCCATTAACCGATGCAGCTCATCCGGGTTGTCCACCATATCGTATAAGAATGGCTCCATTCCCCTCAGGGCGATGGCATCCCCGGTTAATCCAAAGGACCACCACCACACCCCCCGCAGTTCAACCGTAAGGATGCCGTCAAACACCTCGCTGGCAAGGCTCCATAAAGCGCGGGTCTTCTGGTGATCCACTACGATCTGGCGGGGTTTCAGCTCAGACATCCGGCCATACTCCGTAAGCGGCGGATCGTAGCGATAAGCACCGCCATGCCGACCGCCGATCATTCGAATGGGCAGTCCGATATCCGTTTTGGTGAAAACATAGTGCACGGGAAATACCGCTTCCGTGACGCGGTCGTCCCGAATTTGATTGGCCCAAAAGATTTCCTTGCGCAGCAAAAACTCCCACACGCGTCCAAGAGGGGACCTGCAACGCAGCTGCTTTGCGGGGATCAGCTCGTACCAAGCGTTTTCCGGGTCGCAAAAAACCAGTGGCCGCGTGGCACGAAGCGAATTGTGATCCAGCCAGAGCTTGCGTTTCTCTTCCATTTCCGGCTTTGCGGCAAAGTCGGCAACGGTCCGGGCAAGCTGGCGAAGCACCTGCGGGTCTCCCTCCTGCAATTGCGCGTCCAGCTCGCCGATCACGCGCGCGGCATTGCAGCTCCAGGAAAGCCCGTTGCTATCGCCCAAACCTTGGCCCAGGCGTTCATCTGTGTAGGCTGACAACATAAAACACTTCCAAACTGGTTTGGCTAAATCAAAAGAGTGACACTGACGTTTTGGTCCATGTCTATTTTTTCTTTTTTGCGGATTGCTGCTTTCAGGGGAAGCAAATACGTGTCATGTTTTGTGTCAAACCAAATGGCGGTTTCCCATTGGCTGTCACCCGTTTTGGCCGTCACTTTCAGCCGCCCCCAGCCTTCTTCCTGCCACCTCGAGCTTTCCCGGATCTCCCTTGCTAAATCCTTGGGAAGCGTAAGGAAATACCAAGCGCCTTTGTCCCCACAGGGCCAAGGCTTGGAAGAAAACTCATATTGGGTTTTTCCTTCTCTTTGAAGCAAAGCAGGCATGTTTTTTCTCCCTTCTTATCGGTAGCATCATCCCAGGCGAAAATGGGTGAGGATGTTCCCGCAAACCATTCACCGCCTGATGCATGAAAGATCACTCATCAAGAGGGCGGCGGCGGCGCGCCAGCCGGGCTACAGGGGGAAGCGCACATCCTTCACATCGCCTTGGCCCAGGCTGATGGCCATCTGCCAATCATAAGCGCCGCCCGCCGGGATGACGGAGGTTTGCCCCCAAAGGCGCGCCACATCGGGGCGGTCATACGCGCAGGTGCAGGGTTCCAGAAAGATATTGAACAGGCCGCGGAAATCGCCCTCGTTGTGCAGTATGCCAAGGTAGGGAACGGTCTGCGCCGTAAAGCTGAGGGCAAAGACGTCCCCCGCCGGATAGCTGACCGCGCACCAGCCCTCTTTGAGCTTGTCTTCAAAATAGTATTTTTCGCAGTTGCCAGAGCGCTCCGCCATGATGCTCACGTCTCGTCTGATCCCTTGTGAATCATTATAAATGGGATAATCAAAGCGGTTTCCATAGTCCCCGATACGCTTTGTATTGGTAAATACGGCCACACCCCTTTGACAATCAGGGGGAACATGGAGCCGCAGCCCAGGCTCGGCCACGACCATGGTATGTCCGGCCCAAAGAAAGTCCATGTCAAATCGGGTGGGGTTTTCCACATGGTAGGTAAGCAGAAGTACATCGTCACGGGGCATGGACACCCGCTTGTGAAATACATAGGGAAGCCGCACCCCATAGCAGGTGAACGCCACGCCATCGTCCCTCTGATCCACCCGGCAGGGCAGGTTCCAAACCTCGCCGTGGTCAGCCAGCATCGTTCCCGTCCAGGGGAACTTCTCGTAAGCGCAGCGGTCGATGGTGGGGAACATATCGTCCAGCCCGCAGCACTCCGCATCCACATAGACACCGTCAAAGGGCTGCCGCCGATAGGTTTTTTCCGGGCGCTGCACCAGGTATTCCTTTTGCAGCCGCTTGCTGTAAACGCTGGCCAAGCTCGCCCCGGTGTCCGGCAAAAACACGAACCGCGCGCTGTCGCTTTCCAGCGCGATGGCCCGCTGGTCCTTATAGGTGGTGTTCTCCATTCGCATGGGCAGTCCTCCTCCTGTTATTGGTTGCCCGGCTTGTGCAGGTAAAGAAGCAGCAACCCTGCCAAGTCGCCGATGGGATCCGTGGTATGCTGGGCGCGAACGCGCTCTATGGCCTCCCAGGTAAAGGGCAACCCAAGCAAAGCGTCCTGAGTGGCAGAGGCCAGCGTGGCATCCAGCGCGTCCGTATAAAGCGTCACAGCGGCGATCTGGCTCCCCTGGAGTTGCAAGCCCAGCCGCGCTTCGCCCCAGCCAAAGCGATCATGCACCTCACAGGAAAACGCCGCATTGTGCCCCAGCACCCATTCCGTGGACCGGTATTTTTCCGTAAAGGCCCGAAGCTGTGGGTCGGTGGGTGCGAAGGGTTGGGCCGGCTCCACGGGAAGGCCATACACACGGCCAAGAGCGCGTGACAAAGCATCGCGAAGGGCGCTGATGGTGATTTGGTCGCTAAGCGAGCGCAGGTTCACCACCCTTGCGCGGACGGAGTCAATGCCCTTGGCTTGCAATTTCAGCTCCGAGGGCATAAGATAACGGGCCAACTTTTGCATGTCCACGTCCACCAGGAGCGTGCCGTGATGCAGGCAATAACCGCTTTGCTGCAAAAAAGCATTGCCGGAAAATTTTAGCCCGTCCAGGGTGATATCATTTCGGCCGCTGGCGACGGCGTGTAAGCCAAAATCCTTCAGCGCTTCCAAAATGACAGATAGCTGGCGAGGCACATCGTAGTCCTGTTGGGGCACAACAAAGGAGTAATTTAGATTTCCCAAATCGTGGTAGACCGCGCCGCCCCCTGAGGGCCTCCGCACCAAGGTGCCACCGTCCGCTGCCAACTCCGCCACGCGGCACTCCCGCCAGGCGTCCTGGTTGCGGCCGATCACCACCGTGTTTTGGTTCTGCCAAAGATACAGGGCACAGGTCTCCGGCTGCGCTGTTTGCAGCAGGGTCGATTCCACCGCCAGGTTCGCGGCGGGGTCTAGGGAGGTTTCCAAAAGAAGAAGGCATCGATGGATCATAGAGCACCCCCTGTCGGTAAAGTGGGAGAGGGGGCAGCGGGCATTGATGGCCCGTGCCCCTGGGTATTACCGGCCTAGCAATTCCCGGGCGCCTTTGAGAATGTTGTCTGTGGTGAGGCCGAACATGGGCACCAGATCCTCCAAAGCGCCGCTCCAGCCATACTGGTCACGGACGCCCACCATGCGCATGGGCACCGGGCATTTTTCACACAGGCACTCGGCCACAGCGCTTCCCACGCCCCCAAAGATGTTGTGGTTTTCGCAGGTGACCACTTTGCCAGTTTTTTGGGCTGTGGCCACAAGGGTCGCCTCATCCACCGGCTTGATGGCGGTCATGTTGACCACCTCCGCGCTGATGCCTTCGTGGCTGAGGATATCCGCCGCCTCCATCGCGCGGGAGACCATCATGCCGCTGGCCACCAGCGAGATGTCCGTGCCTTGTCGAAGCACGGTGGAGCGATCCAGGGCAAAACGGTGGCTCTGGGGTACAACGGGCCCATCGTAAGGGGGAACGTCGCCGCGAATCATGCGGATATACACAGGCCCAACATAAGCCATGGCCTGCTCGATAGCCTGCTCCAACTCCGAGGGGTCGGCGCATTCCACAACGCGAATGTTGGGGGTGGAGCGAAGGATGGCGATATCATTCATGCATTGGTGCGTGGCGCCGGTGTTGGGCGTGGTGATGCCGGTGTAGCAGCCAATCATTTTGACGTTGGCATTGGCATAACCAATCTGCACATACACCTGGTCACAAGCCCGATGGGATAGAAAACAGGAGAACAGGGGCACCACCGGCAGCATGCCGCTGCGTGACAGCGCAAAGGCAAAGGATACGGCCGCTTGCTCTGCAATGCCCATGGTTACATACCGATCCGGAAAGCGATCCCGAAAATCCAATACATTGGTGGCCGTGCCGGTTTCCGCGTCCACCACCACCATGTTGGGGTACTTTTCACCCATACGCAGCAGCGAATCGGCCAGGGTGCTCCGAAAGCCTGTGAGGGCTACGCCGTACATCATCTTCTTGCTCATAGGCCCAACTCCTTCATGCAACGCTGATAGCTGTCGTCATCCAGGTGCCCCGCATGCCAATGAATGGCGTCCGCCTCCATAAAGGAGATCCCGGCGCCCTTTTTGGTGTCGCAGATGATAACGCGGGGTTGCCCCGGCGCTGTTTCCGGCGCGCGGGCCAAAGCGATGGCTTCGCGCAGAGCAGTCACGTCATGGCCATCCACCCGCTGCACATGCCAGCGGTACGCCTTCCAGCGGTCCTGGAAGGGTTCCAGGTCCATAACCTGCGCCGTGGTGGAGGATATGATGTATTTGTTGTAATCCACCAATGCCACCAGGTTGTCCAGCTTCAGTTGAGCGCAGAGTGCAACGCCTTCCCAAGTCTGCCCCTCGGTGCACTCGCCGTCGCCCAGCATCACATAAACGCGCCGGTCCGGCTGCTTCGCGTGCTTGGCTGCCCAGGCATAGCCCGCACCGTTGGAAAGGCCCATACCCAGGGACCCGGTGGTGGCCTCCACACCCGCAAGCTCCAAGTTGCAATGTTCCTGCAAGAGCCCGCCCGCTCGATTAAATTCGTTCCATAGCATCTCCCGGCCAAAGAAGCCCCGCCAGGCCATGGCCGCATAGAGGGCTGCGGAACAATGCCCTTTGGACATCACAAAGATGTCCCGCAAAGGCCAATCAGGCTGGTCAGGGCGCAGGTTCAGAAAAAAACCGTATAACACGGCCAGGATTTCCGCGCAGGACAGCTCTCCGCCCACATGGCTGGACTTTGTGCCGGAATAGTAGGTGATTTCGATAATGTCCCGGCGAAGTTGCAGGGCAAACGCCCGCAAATCCTCGTCCGTCATGGGCACATGGTACCGGCTGATCACGGGGATCAAGCTTTTGTTTTTGTATTCGGGCCTGGGGTATGCCAATGAGATCCTCTCCTTTAGGGCCAAGTTTCGCTTTATTGCCAAAGGGCTTTCCGCGCTGCGGCGGCAATGGTTTCCGCGGTGGGAATGTTGAGGGTTTCCAACTTGCGGGCATAGGGCATGGGCACGTGGGCGGGGCTGACGCGCTCAATGGGTGCGTCCAGATAGCGGAAGGCCTGCCTTTGCAGCTCATAGGCGATCTCGCCGCCAAAGGAACAGAAGGGGGCCGCTTCCTGGGCGATGACGCACCGGCCCGTTTTTTCCACGGAACGGATCAGGGTATCCATATCCAGCGGAACCAGCGTACGTGGGTCAATTACCTCCGCGCTGATGCCCTCCTTTTCCAGCAGCGCGGCGGCATCCAGCGCCCGCTGCACCATATAGGCTGTGGCAACGAGGGTCACGTCCGTACCCTTGCGCCTAATGTCGGCCACGCCAAAGGGAATGGTAAAATCAGGATCGTCAGGTACTTCGCCGCGCACGGCATAGAGCATTTTGTGCTCACAAAACACCACAGGGTTGTCGTCCCGAAGGGCTGTTTTCAGCAGGCCTTTGGCATCTGCCGCGGTTGCGGGACAGGCCACCTTCAGGCCAGGCACCCCGGCAAACAGGCTCTCAAAGCACTGGGCATGCTGCGCGCCATTACCGCGCCCGCAGCCCTGCTGCACCCGAAGGGTATAGGGCACGTGCACCGTCCCGTTGGACATGTAGTGGATTTTGGCCGTTTGGTTCACCAACTGATCCATGGCGCAGAGGATGAAGTCCACATATTGCAGTTCTACCAGAGTGTGTGTTCCCGTGATGGCCGCGCCAAGACCCGCGCCCACAAAGGCGGCCTCGGAGATGGGCGTGGACAGAACCCGCCCGGGGAACTCCTCCGGGAGATCCAAAGAGCAACCAAATACCCCGCCGAACTTTGCGATGTCCTCCCCCATAAAAAACAGCTTGGGGTCACGGCGCATCTCCTCGGCGATGGCATCCCGGATGGCGGTGGCATACTTAATCATTGACATGGCTTTTTCCCTCACGTAAATAGATTGGCGGTCAGCGCGGCATCCTCAGGATCGGGGCTTGCTTTGGCAAACGCCACGCTTTGGGCTACCCGCTGGTCAATGCGCTGGGCGATGGCGTCCAGCTCCGTCTGGGTGGCATGGCCATGCTTCAGCATATACTGCCCCAGACGAAGAATGGGGCAGCGGGTTTTCCACTCATCCACCTCTGCCTGGGTACGGTAGCCGCCGTAGGAATAAGCGTCCCCAGGCCAGTGGCCGGACCAGCGATAGGTTTTGGCTTCCAACAGGGAAGGACCCTTGCCTTGGCGGGCATGGGCAATGCATGTTTCATATGCTTTTTCCAGCGCGAAAACATCGTTGCCATCCACGGTGAGCCCAAGCATGCCATAGCCGGTGGCGCGCACCGCGATATCTTCCACGGAGCAGCTTTCCTGCAATGTGGTGAAAACCTCATACCCATTGTTCTCCACCACGAAGATCACGGGCAGCTTCCATGTGGCGGCAAGGTTCATGCTCTCATGGGTGACCCCCTCGTTGGAGGCGCCTTCCCCCAGGAAGCAGAAAACCACGCGGTCCGTATGGTTCACCAGCTTCAGCGTGATGCCTGCGCCACAGGCCAAGGAGGTGCCTCCGCCCACAATGCCATTGGTGCCCAGCAGGCCATGAGCGGCATCAAACATATGCATGGAGCCACCCTTGCCCCCGGAAATGCCGGTGGCTTTGCCAAACAGCTCAGCCATGATCTGGTTGATGTCGGTACCGCAAAGGACCGTATGCCCAACGCCGCGATGGGTGCTGGTAAAAAGGTCGCCCTCATCCCGAAGCATCATCGCCACCGCACCGATGGCTTCCTCGCCGATGTACAGGTGCAGGGAACCTGTGACCAACCCTTCCTTATAAAGTTCGTCCGATTTTTCTTCAAATCGCCTGGACAGCAGCATGTTCTCGTAAACTTCTAGGATTTGCTTCTTGTTCATGGATTTTCTCCCCTCCGGCGGTCAGTCCATCACCAAGCCGCCGTTGATGTCCAAAATCTCTCCGGTGATATAGCGGGCACGGCGATTGGATGCCAGGAACAACACGCCATAGGCGATGTCATCCGGCTGGCCCAGCCCCAGGGGCACCGCCTTGATGATGTTCTCCTTGCCGCTGCCGCCCACCCCGGTCAGATGAGCCTGCTGCTCGATCATGTCGGTATCGATGGGGCCAGGGCAAATGCAGTTGACGCGCACATGATCCTTGGCCAGCTGCACGGCAAAATGGAAGGTGAGGGAGTTGATGGCGCCTTTGGATGCCACATAGGCGGGGGAAGGGTTCATGCCGCCGGTTTTGGCCGCGCCGGCGGAGATGTTCACGATGGCTCCGCTTTGCTGCTTTCGCATCATGACGCCGGCGAACCGGCTGCAAAAGTAGGTGCCCTTGATATTGATGTCCATCACCTTGTCCCAACCAGCTTGTGCATGGTCCGGAAACTTTTCAAAGGTGATGATGCCGGCGCTGTTCACCAGCACATCCAGGCGGCCAAATTTCTGGGCAATGGCTTCAAATACGGCTTGAACATTGTCCTCGTCGGAAATGTCCAGCTTCATGGGGGTGACGGAGAACCCCTGTGCATTCAGCGCATCTGCTCCCTTGCGGAGGGCCGCCTCGTTGATGTCCAGCGCGACGACGGCAGCACCTTCCTGGGCAAACATGGCTGCGCAGGCTTCTCCAATACCCGCCGCCGCCCCCGTAACAGCCACCACTTGGCCTTGAAACTCGTTCATGGATATCCCTCCTGCATAGAAACGGTCGTGCAGCATCGCCTGAGGCGATCCCGCACGACCCTTTCCAAAGTGTTGATAGGCTTACTTCTTCATTCTCTTTTGGGTGTAATCATCATCCTTATTGCGTACCGAGGTTCCCCAGGCCTTCTGACGGGCAAAGAAAACGCCGTTCTGCTCCTGCTTGGGCCACAAGGTAAAGAGGATGAAGGGTTTGTCGCTCATGGTGTTGTCGATCCAGTGGAAGACATGAGGCGGAATGACAATAATGTCGCCATTTTTGACAGGCACGCAATCATCATCGAGCCATACGCTGGTGCCGGGAGCGGCGGAAACGATATAGTACAGCTCCGTGTCATCATGCTCGCCACCTTCAGTGCGGCAATGGGGCTGCAAGGTTCCCTCATTAATATTGATGATTTGCTGGCCAGCCATTTCATCCCCTGTAAGGATTTTGCTGGAATAGGTCTCATCACAGACAAACGCTTCCACGTTTTCAGCGTTCACAAGTTTCCAGGGTAATTTGCTCATGGCGGGGTACTTCCTTTCCAATATCATTAGGTGTAACAGGGGGTTGGGAATGCATTACTCCGGAAATTCAACCATAACCTTCACACGGCTGTCGTTGCGGGAGGTGACGGCGGCAAAGGCTTCTTCCACCTGGCTAAAGGGGAAGCGATCGGTAATCATAGGCCCCAGGTCGATGTGCCGGTAGGAGAGCATGTCCAAAATCATCGGGCCCATTTGCGGCGTGCCCGCCGCGCCGATGAGCGTGCAGTTTTTGACAATGAGCCGGTCCAGTTTCACGTTTTTCAGATCTTGCTCATAGAAGCCGGGGATGACCAAGAAGCCGCTGGGCCGCAGCATCGTCAGCACTTCATTGAAAAGATCGGGGTCGCCGGTGGTTTCCAGGATCACATCCATCCCCCAGCCATTCGTCTCCCGCATCACCACATCATACAAGTTTTCTTTGGTGGTGTTTACCAGCACATCTGCGCCTAGCTGCTTGCCGATGGCCAGCTTTGCGTCCTTGCGGCCTGCCAGGATGGTTTTGCCCATGCCCATGCCCTTGGCGCAGGCCATGCCACCCAGCCCAATGGGCCCGGTACCCAGCACCAGCAGGTTGTTGCCAGGGCCCAGGGGCGCCCGGGTGAGACCGTACAGGCCAATGGCGGAAGGCTCAATCACCGCCGCCTGATCCAACGGAACATTCGGCGGGATCTTAAAAGCGGTACGCTCCATCACCAGCATATACTCGGCAAAGGCGCCGGGCCAACAATCGCCGATGGTGCCAATGGCACGACCGTTGATGCAGTTATTATAATCGCCCTTCAGGCAGTAGGAGCATTCACCGCAGGAATAACAGGTGTCGGAGATGATGTTGTCTCCCACTTTGATACGTGTGGTTTCACTGCCCACCTCCACCACCGTGCCGGACCACTCATGCCCCAGGCGGACGGGGTAAATGGGCTCCATTCCGTCGCCTAAGGTGAGCGTGCCTTTCATGATGGAAACATCAGTGGCGCAGACACCCGTGTATCGAACTTTCGCAAGGACTTGCCGAGGGCCCACCTCAGGCTTGGGCATGTCAACCACGCGCAGCTCACCCGGTTTATACGCCAACAGCACTTTCATAGAAATCCCTCCATTTTGCGTTGCATTTCGGTTAAAAATCGCGGGTATAGCCGCAGATCCATCCACCGTCAATGGTGATGATAGCGCCGGTGGTGTACTTGGATTCCTCGCTGGCCAGGAACACCGTCATACTCGCAATATCATCAGGGTCGCCGGGCTTCCCCTGAGGAATGTGGGATGTCATTGCTTTGGCGCGTTCCGGGTCGGCATAGAAGAGCTTTCGGGTGCCCTCGAACAGAATGGAGCCAGGGGCAATGCCGTTCACCCGAATGTTCAGAGAGGCCAGCTCCAGCGCCATGGCCTTGGTGAGGTTAAACACACCGGCCTTGGCGGCGGTGAAGGCGCATTGCAGCCGAAGAGGGGTAAGGCCCACGATGGAGCCGATATTGATGATGCTTCCACCGTGGCCTTGCTTTTCCATCTGCTTGATGGCGGGCTTGGAGCAGTAGTACACGCCGTTCAGATCGATGCTGATGATGCGATCCCAAAGATCATCGTCATACTCATGGATGGGCTTGCGGTACTCCGCCCCGCCGTTAATCCCGGCATTGTTCACCAGGCAGTCAAGCCGCCCATAGAGCTCAACGGTCTTGGCAACCATTTCTTCCGCGCTTTGCTTGCTGCTCACATCCGCGATGACGGAAGAGATTTCCCCGCCGTCCGCTTTGACCGATTCCACCACGGCGTCCAAGGTGGCGGCGGTACGGCCAGCTACGACTACCTTTGCTCCGTTATAGCAAAACTGCTTTGCCATAGCGCTTCCAATGGCCCCGCCACCCCCGGTGACAATAATGACTTTGTCCTTGAGATCATCGACCCTAACCATTTTGGCCCCTCCACATCATTCAAAATTAAGCGGATACCTTGCGCTTTTGCTTATAGATATCAAACAATACCGCACCTGCCATCAGCGCGCCCTGCACGGCCACGCGCATGGTGGTGGGCAAACCCAGGAAGATGATGGCGTTTTCTGCGGCGAACACAAGCAAAACGCCGATTAAGATGCCCAGGGGAGAGCATTTGCCTCCGCTAAGGCTGATGCCGCCCACCACACAGGCGGCAATGGCGCGAAACTCCCATCCATCGCCTGTTTCCGGCAGACCCAGCGCCAGGTCAAAGGTCAGCATGATGCCTGCAATACCCGCCAGAACGGCGGAAATCACATAAGCGGTCATCCGCATCCGCTTGGCATGGATACCTGCCAGCACAGCCACCTCTCGATTGTCACCAATGGCCAGCAGCCTCCGCCCCCAAAGCGTCTTTTTGATGACGATAAAGACGACTATAAAGAGGAAGGCCATGATCCAGAAGGGCAGAAGCATGCCCAAGTAATGCTCGTTGAAGATGTCGTCGTAGACAAACCCAGGCACCTTGTCCAGCGCAAATTGATACCCACGGATAAACAAGTAGCGCGCTCCGCCAACGATGTAGAGGGTGCCCATGGTGGCCACGAAATCCGGCACGCCAAAGTGCACAACCAACAACCCGTTGACCAGGCCGATGATCACACAGCAAACCAGCGCAAACAGAATGGCGAATTCTCCTGACCAGCCCATATCACAAACAAGAGAGGCTGTGATAATCCCCGCAAAACCGGCGACCCGGCCTGTGGAAATATCCACGTTTCCCGTCATCAGCGGGAAAGCCGCCCCCAATGAGCATACGGCAATAAAAGGAATCTGCGTGAACATCGCCGAAAAGTTTTTGATGGTGAGGAAATCCGGTCGAACCAGCGTTGTAGCAAAGATAATTACCAACAGGGGGATGGAGACGCTCACCTCGTCTGAACGCAAGAAACGGCGGAAGAAGGACCCCTTACGCTGTTGGACTTGAGTCGTTTGATTCATCTCGATACTCCTCCTTCCCGTTACAAGGTGATGCGTCTGGCTTCAATCCGCTTGCGCTGGATATCCATCAGCACCGCAAGCACCAGGATCGCGCCAATAAGCACCAATTGTAGGTTGGTATCTACTTTGAGTAACCGCAAGCAATTCCATAGCACATGGAACAGCAATACCCCCAGGGACACGCCATAGATGGAGCCCTGGCCACCCGCCATGCTGATGCCTCCGATGGCACAACAGATGATAGCGCGGAATTCACGGCCGGACCCATAGGAATAGGAGGCTGCTTGGTTGGTGAGCACATCAAACAACCCGCTGACTGCCGCAAGCCCGCCTGCCAACATAAACACCAATAATTTCATCCGTTTGACATTGATTCCGGCCATCTGCGCCGCTTCCTTATTGCCGCCAACAGCGCGCAGGCGGTAGCCAAAAGTAGTCTTGCGCACCACAAAGTCCAACAGGATGATGATGCCGACGAAGATGAAAAACAGCCAGGAGAGGCCAAGCGGTCTTGGCCGTGTAAAGACCTTGGTGCCCAGCGACGAAATGGGGATGGAAAGGCCGTCGCTAAAGGTGATGGCAAGCCCTGAGCAGATAAACTGCGTGGCAAGCGTAGTAATCCATGCGCTCAGGTTAAACTTGGTAACCATCACGCCGTTGAGCGCGCCCACCAGGACGCCGGTTACCAGCGCCACCAAAAGGCAAGGGATCAACGGCCATCCCAGGCTTTGGCAGGCCATGCCGCTAAGCACCCCGGAAAGACAGCCTGACATCCCTAAGGATAGATCGATTTCACCCACCATGAGTACTAAGGATTCTGCTAAAGCCGCAACACCGATAAAAATACTGCCCGTTAAAATGGTTGAGAAATATTGCCAGGTCAATAGGCTTTTATTGATGCTGGCCGTAACCGCCATAATAATGATAATGGGGATCAAAATGCCAATTTCAGGCGTTAAGAGCAACTTTGTCGCCCAACCGCCGCTTCGCTTGTGCATTTCCCGCGTTGCTTGTAGGCCTTGATTCACGGTCGTTTCCCTCCAATCCCTTACGCGATCGTTTTGAACGTCTTGACGGCTAGCTCCATTATGGCTGTTTCAGTGGCCTGGCCATCCAACTCGCCGGCCACACGACCTTCCGCCATCACGATAAACCGGTCGGACATCGCCATCAATTCAGGCAACTCGGAGGAGATCATGATGATCGCCTTGCCCTCCTTGGCCATATCATTGATGTGGGAATAGATTTCATTTTTGGAGCCAACGTCGATTCCCTTGGTGGGTTCGTCCAAAATCATGATCTTGGGCTCGGTGTTCAGCGACCGGGCAATAACCACCTTTTGCTGGTTGCCGCCCGATAGGGTATTGACCATGGTTTTGATAGACGGGGCTTTGATGCGGAGCTTGTCATAGTAGACTTGCGCACGGCGTTTGAGCCTGGCGTTCATCACGACGGAGGCGCTACTCACGACATCCAGGTTGGAGATGGAGACATTGTCCCGGATATTCCACACAAAGTTGAGTCCGTATTTTTTGCGGTCTTCGCTGACCATGCCGATGCCCTTTTTCACCGCCTGGCTGGAAGAGGTGATCCGAACTCGCTTGCCATGGATGTAAACGGCGCCGGATTTAATCGGCAGCATACCGTACAGAGCCATGCACACCTCGCTGCGGCCCGCGCCTACCAGGCCGGCCATGCCCAACACCTCACCCGAATGGATGGAGAAGGAAACATCTTCAATAAGGTTTTTATGGGCGATATAGGGGTGGGCAATGGTAAGGTTTTCAACTCGCAGCATTTCATCCCCTATTTGTGCCTTGTCCTTTACGTAGAGGCTTTTGAGCTCGCGACCAATCATATCGTGAATAATTTTGCCAGTATCGTACTGGCTGCGCTCAAAGGTAGAAATATTCCGCCCATCCCGAAGGATGGTGACGCGGTCTGTGAGCTCCATGATCTCCGCCAGCTTATGAGTCACAAAAATAATGCTTGTGCCTTTGCTTTTCAGCCTGCGCACCACTTCAAACAGCTGCTGCACGTCTTTGGCGGAAAGGGAAGTGGTGGGCTCATCCAAGATGAGCACCTTGGGGTTGGTGGCTAAAGCACGGGCAATCATCAGCATTTGCTGTTGCCCGATGGAGAGCTTGCGCACGTCTGCCCGGGGATCCAGACTGATGTGATTCCGGGAAAGCAGGTCTGTTGTGGCCTGGTACATTTCTCGAAAATTAACGAGGGAGCCTTTGGGTCGAAGGGGCTTGCCCGCATCGCTACGAGGTTTATCAAGCCGCAAATCAGACATATAAATATTTTCGGCGACGGAACTGAATTTCAGCACGTTGATTTCCTGCGGAACGTAACCAATTCCAAGGCGAATGGCATCACTTGGATTTGCAGGCTGGATTTCTTGTCCGTCGATTTTCAGCACGCCTGTATAAGTCCCATAGGGATAGATGCCGTTGAGAACCTTGAGTAGCGTGGATTTTCCCGCGCCGTTCTCGCCGATGAGCCCAAGGACTTCCCCTTTTTGGACGTTGATGCATACATTGTCGTTGGCTACAACGCCTGGGAATTTTTTGGTGACATTGATCGCTTCCAGCACATAATCCATGATTTCATCTCACCTTGCTTTTCTGCTTTGTTAGGATTTCTTGATATAGATGCGAGCTTGCCCTAAGGCTAAGGCAAGCCCGCACCTATTATGGTTGATGAAACCCGCGTGGGGAAAGGAGCGTATTACTTGAAGAACGTGTCTACTTCAGCAGCGATGTTGCGGTGGAACTCGATGCCGTTCTCGCCTTCGCCATCCCTGGTGACGATGGGGGCAACCAAATCGGTCCAAGCGGGGACTTCCTCGCCGCGGAACACTTTATCCATGTACTCCATGACCTGATAAGCTTCCTGATACAGGGGCTGCGCTACCAGCGCCAGCACCTTGCCGGACTCCAGGGCATCCAGGTTGCCAATGGTGGCGTCCATGCCGATGATGGCGATTTCGCCGTCCGCTTTGCCAGCCTTGGTGGCGGCGTCAGACCAGGTTACAGGGGAGTTGCCGGTGGTGCCAAAAGCGCCGATGATGTCGGGGTGAGCCTGGATGATGGCGAGGTTAACGGCGGTGGCGGAGTCAACCACGGCGCCTTCCAGCTCGGTGTCCAGCAGGGTGATGCCATCCAGCTTCTGGGTCTTGGCCAGTTCCGCCCAAGTGGCGCGGAAGCTGTCAGCGGCGGCGTTCTCAGTTACGTTACGGGTATTCTGGGTGATCGCGATGGAACCCGTCTTGCCGTCCAGGGTCTTGGCCAAGAGCTCAGCGGACTGCTTGCCATAGAGCACGGGGTCGCAAGCCATGTTGAACTTCAAGCCCTCGGGAACGGATCCATCATCCTCCAGCAGTTTGAAGTGAGCCACACCGACGATTACGCCGGAAGCAGCCGCGTTGGCGATGGCTTCAAAGCCAGAAGAATCGCCGACCCATGCCATCAAGCCCTTGCCGCCCCCGGCGACGAAAGCCTCGATCGCTGCATACACTTCAGCATTGTCATTGCCCTCGGTGCCAATGACGGTTGCATTGGTGTAGCCCAGCTCCTGAGCGGCCTTGAGGAAGCCCAGCTGCACAATGCGGTGTACAGGGTGATTGTACACGGGCATTGCGATGGCAACGGGGTAATCCGCAGGATTGAATTCAGCTGCCAGGGCTAGAGCCGACGTAGAGAGCAGCGCCAGAGTGAGAACGAAAGCCAGGATTTTTTTCATGGTGTAGACCTCCTTATTTTTATGTCCCCTTATACCCTGGTATTCCAGGGGTATAAACTCTCTAAAGTGCTTCCGCATAAGAGCGTAAGCGGTTACGCAACTAAAAGAGGAAAAAGCAACTCCACTTGCTTTTGTATTCCATTCCTTTCGAACTCTCAGCCAATGTTTCACGTTACAACACTAAACTACGTCAACAAACAAACAAAAGTGTGAAACTATTCGCCTAGGTGCATTCATCATAGTACGACAGTGAAGATGTGTCAATAGCTTTTTTATTTTTTGGGTTGTTTATTTTTTGTCAAACTGCTAAATTTTGATAAAATATGTGCGTTGTACAAGGCTTTGGGCTGCGCTTTACCCAATCAACCCACATAGGCTTCCCCCTGGCAAAGCAGATGCAGCCGCACGGCGGGGGCCTCCGATGGCATCGCGTCGATGAGTTCCTGAGGATTGCCCAGGTGGATTGGAAATGTCCAAAAATGACAAGGGATGAGCACTTTGCTTTCCAGCATGGCGGCATAGCGCGCCGCCAACACCCCATTCAGGTTACCAAAAGCACCGTTGATGGGCAGCAGCGCAACGTCGGGTTTGGCTTGTAGGGCATCGCTGAGCCGATCCGGGCTTAAGGCAGTGTCACCGGCAAAATAGATGGTTTCAAAGCCAAAGTTGAGCAGGAAGCCAAGCGCTTGTGGAGCCAGTTCCCCATGGTCGCAGTCCACCGCTTTTAGCTGGCATTCGGGGAGGATGGGGAGGGTTTCGCCTTTTGCGATTGCGGTCACAAGGCTGGTATCCAGCCCCATGTCGCTGATCTGGGAAGCCACCAGCCCGCTGGTGAATACCCGGGTTTTGCCCCCTGCCATCAAGGCCGCGATGGAGTCGGTATCAAAGTGATCCCCATGCTCGTGGGAAATGAGCAGCACATCCACACATAGATCCTGGGGAAGGCAGGGCGGGGGGGATAGGCGCTTGAATCCTGGCGCCATTTCGGGGAAGAGGCGCTCCACTGAATCGGAGAGATAGGGATCGATGGCAATGGTATGGCCTTGGTGTGTTTTCAGCAGGAACCCCGCCTGTCCCAACCAAAAGATGGCAACCTGCCCCAAGGGCACCTGGCATTGGCTTACGGTTTGCATCAGTTCCATGTACGTTCATCCTTTCCTGACATTTTGTTTGTGATGCATGCATGCAGCGCGCTGTTGAGGATCCTGGCAAGTCATGATATAATCCAAGAAGGACAATGACATCGCATTCGGAACAGATCACCGCCCATCCTGCGCAAAGAAGGGATCCGCTTGAACAAAAGAGTGACCATCTATGACATCGCCGCGAAGCTTGGCGTTTCCATCGCCACGGTGAACCGGGCCTTGACCAACAAACCCCGCGTGAGTGTGGAAACAAGGCAGCGGGTTCTAAAAATGGCCGAGGAGATGGGCTTTACGCCCAATGCGTTGGCGCGCTCGCTGTCTCGCCGCCCCATTCGGATTGCGGCGGTAGCGTTTACAAGCTTTCCGGAATTCCACAACAGTTTTCTGGAAGGGGTACGGTCAGCGCTGACGGAACTGCGTGATTTCAACGTGCATGTGGATTGTTTCAGCTATGACGAGGGCCCTTCCAACGCCCCGCCGGCCAAGACTTTTTTGACCGATACCTATTCCCACATCGCCGCCGCCCATTATGACGGAGCGCTGGTTTGCGGCAAAACTTCCGACCAGACGCGGATTTTAACCGAAAGCGGCGTGATGGTCGCCACGGTGATTAACGATATCGCGCCGACCATGCGCAGCTTTTGCGTGAAATATAACGGGCGTGTGGCGGGCCGCGTGGCCGCGGAATTGCTCTGGCATTATGGGGACAGAACGCGTCCCGTGTACATTGCCTCGGGCGGCGAGCCCCAGTACAGCATCCACTCCGAAATGGTGGATGGATTCAAGGAACAGTTGGCCATTACCCCCTTGAACCTGGCCGGCGTGTATTCCCATTTCGACGATCCGCAGCTGGCCTATACGGAGACGAAACAAGTATTGGACCAGTGCCCGGACATCGGAGGCATCTACGTGAACTCCTTCAACTCCTTGGGGGTTATTCGCGCGGTGAAGGAGCGGGGTTTGGCCGGGAGAATTTGCTTGATTACCTCTGACATTTATGGGGAGCTGCGCCAATGTATCCGGGAAGGGGTCGTTTCCGCCTCCCTGTTTCAAAACCAGTACCATCAGGGCAGGAAAGCCTTGCAGCTGCTGTATCACGCCATCGCCGACGGCGCCAAGGCGCAGGATACCACCATGATCGAGCCTAAAATCATTCTTCGCAGCAATCTGGAACTCTTTTAGCCCTGCGCACCTTGCAGCTTTTCCACAACCTCGCGCAGCGTAGTTTCTTCTCCCACATTGCCAGGAAAAATCACATAGGGCATTCCCGGAAACTTGCTTTCCAGACCGGTTTTCCAGGCGGGAACGCCGGGGGCCACCTGGCCCATCACGGTGGCGCGCCGCACTCGCAGCGCCCGGGTGCCAACATCGCTGGAGGTGATGCCCCCCTTGGCCACGATGAAGCGAGGCCGGGCGGTGAGCTGCGCCACCACATCGGTGACGGCGGCTGAAATGCGCACGGAGATTAGCAGCTGGCGCTCGCTGTCCTCATGGTCCAAATCCAACCTATCCCGCCTGGTATAGACAATCGCCGTGCGCCCTGCTGTGATGCGCTCGTCCACCTCCCTTGCCACACGTGCGCTCTCTTTTTCCAGCCCGCCTTCCACCAGGGCCAGGTGCTGGTCAAACTCAATAAAATCCATGGGGAAAGCGCTTTGGCGCAAGGCTGCCAGCTGCCGGGTGGTTTTGCTTACATGGGAGCCCACCACCACCACTCCGCCGTGGGTTTCCCCAGGCTGCACAAGCTCTTCCGGCGCCAGGAGGGGCTTATCCGGGATGCCGCCCAGGGCCTTGGGAAGCGCCGCCGCGCTGCGAAACAGGTATTCTCCGCCCCCCTGAATGGCGCGGCACAGCGCCACGCAAAAGGACTCCACATCCACGGTGTCGGCAGCGTTCACAATGATCTTTGCGAAATCTTTGGCTTCCCGCATGCGCTCTGCCAGCTGGTCCCAGGCCAGCGCCCGCAGCTGCGCCAGAGGCAGGCCAATGACCGCCTCCGCAGGATAGCGCCCGCCTGTTTTTTCTTCACACCACTCCCCCAGGTGGGAAGCACGGTAGCCGAAGGTGCGATCCTGGGCAAATTCCGTCTGACCGGCGGGGATAAGCCGGTCGCCTTCCCGCACATAGTGGACATTCTCCAGGGTAAAACGTCCCCCTTCCTGGAAAAAGGGAACGATCACCTCGCCCTGGTAGCGCTTGCCTGTTTGGGCCTCCAACACCCGGCGCAGGGTCTCGGTCTCCAAGGGGTAGTGGCCCCGAAGGGTAGAATCCCCCCGGCTGATGACCAGAAAATCCTTGTTGGTTTGCTGGGAGGCCAGGGCAATGTTTTGGGCAATTTCTTCGTGGGCGCGCTGGGTTTGCCCCGCTGTGAAAGCCCGTGAGTTGGTGAGGATAAAAAACAGGGAACCCTCTTCGCGAAAACCGGCCAGAACGGTCTCCAGGTCCCAGCGGGTATAGACGGATACGTCATGTACGGTTTGGATACCCGTGGGGTCGTCATCCAAGACGACGATTTTGCGGGATAGTTGGGAGCGCTCTTTTTTCAGCGCGACGAGAACTTCCTCACGATTGGGTTTGGGGATGCGCTTCAAAACATCGATGTCAAGCGCTTCCAAAGCGCGTGTGCCCATACTTTCATCACTGCCGTTTCACATTTTTTCTGAGGATAGCACAATCCCAGGCCGTTGACAAGCGCAATAAAAAAATATAAAATAAGTGTTACAGATGCGTAAGCGGTTACGCGGTTATGGAAATGCGTGTAGACGGCAGAATCATTGACATTGTTTTGGCAAAGAGATCCACAAGGATTCTCTTTTACACAAGAGTCCCTTTTTCTTTGTTTTGGTACAAGCAAAGCCTTGGGATATCTTCCGAGGCGATACGGCGAAGGGAGGAGAATGAAGCGTGGGGTCCTATCGGGTAGGCATTGACATAGGAGGAACCAAGACCGCGCTGGGCTTGATGACGCAGGAAGGGCAAATTCTTCGGCAGGATGTCATCGCAACGCCCGCCTTTGCGCAGAAGGAAGAAGCTTTCGTGGAAACGGTTTGCGGCGCGTTGCTGGCGCTGCTGGAACAGAGCCGGGTGGGGCGTGAAGAAGTAGATGCCTTGGGCATTGGCGTTCCCGGCACCACCGACTTTCGACATGGCGTGGTGCGCTACTGCCCAAACATGCCGGGCATGGTGGGCTTCCCCCTGGCAGACCGTTTTGAAAAGCGGTTGGGTCTGCGTCCCACTGTGGTGCAGGACAGCTGGGCCGCCGCCTATGCGGAATTTGCCGTGGGCGGGCAGCGAAAGAACCCCAACATGCTCTGCGTAACGGTGGGAACCGGCATTGGTTGCGGCGTGGTGCTGCAGGGCCGCGTCTTTGGTGGAGCCTTGGGCACAGCCGGAGAGCTGGGCCATGTGCCCATCGTGTGGGAAGGGAGGCCCTGCGCCTGTGGGCGGAGGGGTTGCCTGGAACGCTATGTGAGCGGGACAGCCATCCTCACCCAGGCCATGGAGCGTTTTCCCCAAAAGCTGGCGGGTATGCCCGCCAAGGCGGAATCGGTATTCACGTTGGCCTATGGAGGAGATGGTGACGCGCTGGCGTTGCTTGAGGAATGCGTGGACCTGCTGGCGTACGGGCTGTCCCTGGCCATTGATCTGCTGGCCGTGGATACGGTGGTGCTTTCCGGGGGCGTGTCCGCCCACCGGCAGCTGATGGTGGATCCGCTGGAGGAAAAAATCCGAAACTATGCCTATCCCCCTTGGGCAAAAAATGAACGGCTGCGGGTGATCCCCGCGGTGCTGGGCGTGCAAGCGCCTATGGTGGGAGCGGCCTTCCTCACACCGGATCAGATCGACTAACGGCATTCCCAAAAGGATAGCGGAAAGGGGCGGCAAAGTGCAGCAAAAAATCATCATTGCGGGCAGCTACAACGGCGTCATTGTGGCAAAAGGCCCGTCGATCCCAGGGGTTGGGGAGACCTACATTGGAGACACCTTTTTCACCGGGCCAGGCGGCAAGGGCGCCAACCAGGCCGTGGCCGCCCATCTGCAGGGGGCGGATGTCAGCTTTCTGTGCAAGCTGGGCAGGGACAGTTACGGAGATGACGCGGTGCGCTTTTTGAAGCGGTATGGCCATTTGGAGGGGGAGAGCATCCGCCAGGTGGAGGGCCTTCAAACGGGCGTTGCCGTCATTTTTGTGGATGGTGCGGGCAACAACTCCATCATGGTGGTGCCTGGCGCGAATCTGGCCCTCACCGCAGAGGAGATCGTAAGCGAGGTGAAGACGGCCAAGGATGTATTCATGGTTGGTTTTCAGTTGGAATGCGACGTGGCGCAGATGTGCGAGGCCATCCTCCGCTTGCATGGCCTGGGGGTGAAAACCCTGCTGGACCCCGCGCCCGCCGCGCCGTTGCCCCTGGAGGTGTACCCCGCCATTGACATCATCAAGCCCAACGAGCATGAGGCGGAGATCCTCACCGGGGTGCGCGTGGCCACCGCGAAGGACGCCTACAAGGCCGGGGACATCCTGCTGGAGCGGGGCGTTCAAACCGCCATCATCACCATGGGAGGGGCGGGAACAGCCATCGTGTCCGCGGAGGGCAAGCGCTTTGTGCCCGCCCTTGCGGTGGACGCCAAGGACACCACCGGCGCCGGAGATATCTTTTCCGGTTCCTTCCTGGCGGCTCTCTCCCAAGGGGACTGCGTAGAGGAGGCGGTACGGTACGCCAACTGCGCGGCTGCCATCTCCGTGCAGCGCTTGGGCGTGTTTGAAGCGGCTCCCACCCGGGAGGAGACTTTGGCGCTGTATCGCAGCCTGAAGAAGTAGCCCCAAAAGCGGGCAGCATTTAGGTTTCACAAAAATCCCGTGGGGGAGCCGGAATGGTTTATTATAAACCGTCTTCACTTTCCTTGCGCCTGATGTTGGATGGTGATAAGATGGGACGACAAGAGTAACAATAACAGTACGTTGGAGGTAGCAGTATGGATTACCGTGCGGAGAGCCTGAAAAAGCACTATGAGTGGAAAGGCAAAATGGAAGTCGTTACCAGGGTTCCGGTTGCAACCAAGGATGATCTGTCCCTGGCCTATACCCCCGGCGTTGCGGAGCCCTGCCTGGAGATTCAAAAGGATGTGACCAAGAGCTTTGACCTGACCCGCCGTTGGAACACCGTTGCCGTGGTGACGGACGGCACGGCGGTGCTGGGCTTGGGCGACATCGGCCCTGAGGCGGGTATGCCCGTCATGGAGGGCAAGTGCGTTCTGTTTAAGGCCTTTGGCGATGTGGATGCCATTCCCCTTTGTGTCCGCTCCAAAGAAGTGGACGATATTGTCCGCACGGTGTACCTGATCAGCGGAAGCCTGGGCGGGGTCAACCTGGAGGATATTTCCGCGCCCAGGTGCTTTGAAATCGAGGAAAAACTGAAAGCAATCTGCGATATTCCCATTTTCCATGACGACCAGCATGGAACCGCCGTGGTCACCGCCGCCGCGATGATCAACGCCATGAAGCTTACGGGCCGCAAGATCCAGGAGCAGGAGTGCGTGATTGCGGGCGCGGGCGCGGCCGGCGTTGCCTGCACCAAGCTGCTGATGAGCATGGGGCTGAAGAATGTGATTCTCTGTGACCGGCAAGGTGCCATTTGGGAAGGCAGAGAGGGTCTGAACCCCGCCAAGGAGGAGATGGCCAAAATCTCCAACCGAAAGATGAAAAAAGGAAGCCTGGAGGATGTGCTGAAGGATGCGGACGTGCTGATTGGGGTGTCCGGTCCTGGCATTGTGACCGAAGAAATGGTGCGCAGCATGCACAAAGATCCCATTATCTTTGCCATGAGCAACCCCACCCCCGAGATTATGCCCGATTTGGCGCTGAAAGCCGGCGCGGCAGTGGTGGGTACGGGCCGGTCGGACTTTGCCAATCAGATCAACAATGTACTGGCCTTTCCGGGCATCTTCCGGGGCACGTTGGATGTGCGGGCCAGCGATATCAATGATGACATGAAAATCGCGGCAGCCTATGCCCTGGCAAGCCTGATCGACGAAAAAGAGCTGAAACCGGAATACGTCATTCCCGCGCCTTTTGACCCCCGTGTGCGGGATACCGTGGCAAAGGCCGTGGCAGAGGCGGCCCGCAAGAGCGGCGTGGCGCGGATCTGACCCCGGCGTGTCGGAGGCTGTGAAAGCCGAGCATTCTCTGGAAAGTGAGAACAGGAGTGAAGCCCATGGAAGCAAAGGACATGATTCAGGAGTTGGTGCAGCGCAGCCGCAAGGCCCAGGCGGTGCTGGCGGGTTATTCGCAACAGCAGCTGGATGCGGTGGTGCGTGCCATGGCCAAGGTGGTGTATGACAACGCCGAACCGTTGGCCAAAATGGCGGCGGAAGAGACCCGTATGGGCGTGTATGAGCATAAGATCACCAAGAACAAGGGAAAGAGCCGCATCATCTGGAATGCGCTTAAGGGCAAGACCACCGTGGGAGTGCTTCGGGAAATTCCCGAGGAAGGGCTGGTGGAGATCGCCAAGCCCATGGGCGTGGTCTGTGCGGTGCTGCCCTGCACCAATCCCATCGTCACGCCCATGTGCAACGCCATGTTTGCCGTCAAGTCCGGCAACACCATCATCGTAGCGCCGCATCCCAGGGCGGTTCGCTGCACGGCGCGGGTGAAGGAGCTTTTCGACGCGGAGTTTGAGAAGCTGGGATGCCCCAAGGACGTGTTTTTGGTGCTGGAGGATTCCTCCGTGGAAAAAACCCAGCTGTTGATGGGCGCCTGCGATATCGTGGTGGCCACCGGCGGAGCGGCGATGGTGAAAAGCGCGTACTCCTCGGGCAAACCCAGCTATGGCGTAGGCCCAGGCAATGTGCAGGGGATTTACGACAGCGATATTGACATCCCGGCTGCCGTTTCCAAGGCGATTGCCTCCCGGATTTTTGACAATGGCATCATCTGCTCCGCAGATCAGACCATCATCGCGCCCCGCGCCACCTATGGGGACATCATAGCGGAATTTGTGAAAAACGGAGCGTACTACACGGAGGATCCGGCGGAAGTGGATCTGTGGCGGTGCACCATCTTCCCCGATGGGGTGATGAACAAGCACCTGGTGGGTCAAAGCGTGGAAAAGCTGGCCGAAGCGGCAAAGGTGAAAGTGCCAGAGGGCACCAAGCTGATTATCGTGAAGGCGGGCAAGGCGGGGCAGGGAGATGTGCTCAGCAAGGAGAAGATGTGCCCCTTCATGAGCGCCTATGCTTATGACAGCTGGGAGGAAGGCGTGCAGATCGCCCGGGAAAACCTCTTGTTTGAAGGGGCGGGGCACTCGGTTTCGGTACAGTCGGGCAACAAAGAGCATCTGATCTATGCGGGGGAGCACCTGCCGGTGTCCCGCGTACTGGCAAACCAGAGTTGCGCCACCATGAATGGCGGGGCGTTTGCCAACGGCCTCAGCCCCACCACAACGCTGGGCTGCGGGAGCTGGGGCAACAACTCCATCAGCGAGAATCTATCCTACAAGCATTTTTACAACACCCAGCGGATTGCCTTTGAGAAGCCCAATTGGCAGCAACCCTCAGATGAGGAGATCTGGGCGGAGTAACAAACCGCTTGGGAAAAAGGAGGGATCATCCTTGAAGCTTTTGGAGTATCAGGCAAAAGAACTGTTGGAAAAATATGGCCTTCCTGTGATGAAGGGCTGTGTGGTGGATGAGTTGGCCACCATTGCGCAAAAGATTCAAGCGGCGGGGCTTTGCTATCCCGTGGTCATCAAAGCCCAGGTGCAAATTGGGGGTCGTGGCAAAGCGGGTGGCATTCAGTTTGCGCAGGATGAAGCCCAGGCGATTGCCTTGAGCAAGGAGCTCCTGGGCAAGGACATCCGCGGGCTTACCGCTAATGAGCTGCTGATTGTGGAAAAAGCGGAGGTCAAGCGGGAGTGGTACCTGTCCATCCTGCTGGACCGGGGCGCGAAATCGCCGCTGATTATCTTCTCGCCCAAGGGGGGCATGGAGATTGAGGAAACCGCCAAAACAAACCCTGAGGCCATTGGCCGGGTGACGGTGAACCCCTTGATGGGAGTCAGAGATTATCATATCGATTATCTGTTGGATGTGACCGGGGCGGATCACAGCTGCAAGCAGCAGTTTTCCGATGTGGTGCGCAAGCTCTACCGGCTGTTCATGGAGTACAACGCCTTGCTGGTGGAGATTAACCCCTTGGCTTTTGACGAGGCCGACCGGCTGGTGGCCCTGGATGGGAAAATTGACATCGACGATTCGGCGCTTTTTAAGCTTCCTGATGTGGAAGCCTACCGGGATCACCTGCAGGAAGATCCGCTGGTGCTGGAAGCTCGCAAGTTCAATTTCCTTTATATCCCTGTGGAAGCGGAGGGCGATATTGCGGTGATGAGCAACGGTTCCGGCTTGCTGATGAGCTGCATTGACCTGCTGGCCAAGAAGGGGATGGCGGTGTCCGCCGCGCTGGATTTGGGCGGAGGCGCCACGGCGGAGCGCATCAAAGAGGCGGTTCGCATTTTGATGAGCTCCGGCCGCGCGCATACGTTGCTGATCAGCATCTTCGGCGGCATTACCCGCTGTGATGAGGTGGTGGAAGGCGTTCGCCTGGCTTTGGCGGAGCAAAAAGAGAAAAAGACGGTGGTGATCCGTATGGAGGGCACCAACAAGGAAAAGGCCATAGAGATCGTCCAAAGCGTTGCCGATCAGGTGACCACCGCCCAGAGCATACCCGATGCCGTGGAGATTTTGGCCCGTAAGCGCAACGCGTGACGTTGGAGGAGGTGAAACAGCGTGAGCATATTGATTGATCAGCATACGCGCCTGATCGTACAGGGAATTACCGGACGCGAGGGGACGTTTCATACCGAGCAGATGCTGGCCTATGGCGCCAAGGTGGTGGCGGGGGTGACCCCCGGCAAGGGCGGGCAGACGGTATTGGACGTGCCGGTTTTCAATACCGTGAAGGAAGCCATGGAGGCGACGGATGCCAACGCCACGGTGATTTTTGTGCCTGCCAAGTTTACGGCGGCCGGGGTGTATGAGGCCTGCGACGCGGGCGTGCCCATCATCATGACCATTGCGGAGCATGTGCCTGTACAGGATATGATGATATGCTATGCCATTGCCCACCAGAAAGGGCTTCGGCTTTTTGGCCCCAATTCCTTCGGCATCATCTCTCCTGGAAAATCCAAAGCGGGCTTTATGGCCCACCGCATTTTCAGCCAGGGAGGCGTAGGGCTGATGACGCGAAGCGCCACCAACGGCTATGAGACCGCCTATCGGCTTACGGAGTTAGGCATTGGCATTTCCACCGCTGTGGGTGTGGGTGGGGATATGATCCCCGGCTCCACCTTCATCGACCTGCTGCCCGATTACGAGGCGGACCCGCAAACCAAGGCCATCGTCATGATCGGGGAGATTGGCGGAGGCGAGGAGGAGGCCGCGGCGGAGTATATCAAAGCCCATGTGACCAAGCCGGTGGTGGCCTTCATCGCAGGCAAGAACGCGCCTAAGGGTAAATCCATGGGCCACGCGGGGGCCATTGTGGCGGCGGACGGAACGGGGAGCGCACAAAACAAAGAGGCAGCCTTGCTGGCTGCCGGGGCGAATATTGCGGAAAGCACCTTCCAGATTGGTGACATCCTCAAGGGGCTGGGCATTCAATAGGGAAACGGGTCGCTGCGCAGCCTGCCGTTGGGCCTAGGCCCTGGGCTGCTGAAACTCCGTGAGTACCGTGTGGGCGCGCAGCAGATGCTCCATCATGCGCTTGGCGGCAAGGTCGGCATCCCCGGCGGCAATGGCATCGCTGATGGCATAATGGTCACACACCGTTTGCTCCCGTTGTTCCGGCACGCGCAGCGTGGCCAGCCGGGTGTCTGAAAGCAGGTCGGAGCACATCTCATTGATCAGTTGCATGGCGCTGTTGTGGGCCAACTCGGCAACGTAGCTGTGAAAGCGGTTGTCCGCCATTAGGCCGGTGTTGCCCTCCCGGATGCTTTGTTCAAAATCCTGGGCGTGGGCGCGGAGCCGCTGGGCGGTCTCAGGGGTGATGTTGCGGGCGGCGTCCCGGGCCATTTCCACCTCAAGTAGCTTGCGAACGCCCAGCAGATCGGACAGCAGCTGGGGATCGGCGGTGACCACCTCGCTGACAAAGGGCAGGATGCTGCCAAAGCTGATCTCACGCACGATGGTGCCGCCGTCGGTTCGTTGCTGCAAAACGCCCTTGCCCTCCAACTGGGTGATGGCTTCGCGGATGGCGGTGCGGCTGACGCTCAGTTGTTCGGCAAGCTCTCGTTCCGTGGGCAGCCGCTCCCCGGCTTTCCATTCTCCGGAGAGAATCAGAGTCAGGATCTGTTTATAAATCTTCTCATGCAGCTTGGTTTTCTTCAGTGGCGTTAGCATGCGCTACCTCACTCGGCTTTTTCACGATCATACCACAAAGCCGTTGGCAGTTCAACGATTTCACCAGGATAGCGGCATATCCCGCCATCTATGGGGATGGAGACAGGAGGAAGGGTATCCATGGACAAAAAACGGGCGTTATGGATTTATACCACCATGAACCGCATCCGCCAATTCGAAGAAAAGGCGGTGCAACTGTTTGAAAGCAACAAGCTGCGCGGTTCCGTGCACCTGTATATCGGGGAGGAGGCCATCGCTGCCACCGTATGCTCGTATATGACTGATTTGGACTACATTACCAGCACCCACCGGGGCCATGGCCACGCCATCGCCAAGGGCGCCACGCTGGATCGCGCGCTGGCGGAGCTGATGGGCAAAGCAACGGGCTATTGCAAAGGCCGGGGTGGCTCCATGCACATCGCGGATTTGGAAAAGGGGAACCTGGGGGCCAACGCCATTGTGGGCGGCGGCGTGCCCATTGCCGTGGGTGGCGCGCTGGCCCAAAAGATGAAGGGCGAGAAGCACTTTACGGTGAGCTTTTTTGGCGACGGCGCCTCCAACCAGGGCACGGTGCATGAATCCATGAACCTGGCGTCACTGTGGAAGCTGCCCATCATTTTTATTTGTGAAAACAACGGCTTTGGCATATCGGTACCCACATGGCAGTCCACCAGCGTGCAGGACATCGCCGTGCGCGCGGCGGGGTATGCCATGCCGGGCGAGACCGTGGATGGAAACGACGTGATGGCCATTGACGCGGCGATGGAGCGGGCTAAAAAGCGCGCCCTCAGCGGGGAGGGCCCCACGCTGATCGAATGCAAAACCTACCGCTGGAAGGGCCATTGGACAGGCGACCCCGAGCCCTACCGCACCCGGGAGGAAGTGGCGGCCTGGATGGCGCGGTGCCCCATCCAAAAATTCCGCGCGTATCTGCTGGAGAAGGGTATGGCCACCAAAGCAGCGCTGGATGCCATTGACAGCGCGGCGGTGGCTGAGATGGAAAAGGCTACGGAATTTGCGCTCAGCAGCCCGGAGCCGGACCCGGCCCATGTGCTGGACGACGTCTTTTTTGTAGGGTAAGGGGGGAAACAGAGATGAGTGTGAAAACATACGCTGTGGCAATCCGTGACGCGATTGCCCAGGAAATGCGCCGGGATGAAGATGTGTTCATCATGGGCGAGGATATTGAGGTGTTGGGCGGCATTTTTGGATGCACCCGGGATTTAGCCAAGGAGTTTGGCACGGAGCGCGTGCGCAATACCCCCATTACGGAAGCCACCTTTGTGGGCGCGGGGGTTGGCGCGGCAACAGCGGGTATGCGGCCCATTGTGGAGCTGATGTACATGGATTTTACCTACGTGGCCATGGACCAGATCCTCAACCAGGCGGCGAAAATCCGCTACATGTTTGGCGGAAAGGCGAAGGTGCCGCTGGTGATCCGGGGTCAGCAGGGCATTGGCCGGGGAAACGCGGGCCAGCACAGCCAAAGCGTGGAGTCCCTGTTTATGCATATCCCGGGCATCAAGGTGGCCTGCCCCTCCACCCCGGCAGAAGCGGCCGGCTTGCTGCGCACGGCCATCCGGGATGACAACCCGGTGATCTTCTTTGAGCATAAAGCGCTGTACGCCACCAAAGGCGAGGTGCCGGACGACCCGGAGTACGCCATCCCCTTTGGGCAGGCGGATGTGAAGCGGGAGGGCAAAGATGTGACCATCGTGGCCAACCTGCTTTATGTGTCCAAAGCGTTGGAAGCCGCTGAATTGCTGGAAAAAGAAGGGATCAGCGCGGAGGTGATCGACCCCCGCACCTTGGTGCCGCTGGATATGGATACCATCGTGGGGAGCGTTCAAAAAACGGGCCGCTTGATTACGGTGCATGAAGCGCACCATGACGGAGGCTGGGGGGCGGAGGTGGCCGCGCAGGTGACGGAAAAGGCGTTCCAGTATCTGGATAGCCCGCCCATTCGCTTGGGTGCCAAAATGTGCACGCTGCCCTTTAACCTGGGGCTGGAGAACGCCGTTGTCCCCCAAGTGAGCGACATTGTGGCGGCTGCCAAGCAGTCGCTGTACCGGTAAGGAGGCGCTGTATCATGGCGGAGAAGGTTATTTTGCCCAAGCAAGGGCTCCAAATGACGGAAGGGACCATTACCCAATGGTTTGTGAAAGAGGGCGGGGATTGCGTCAGCGGCCAGCCGCTCTTTGAGATGGAAACGGATAAACTGGTCATTACCATCGACGCCAACGTGACGGGCAAGCTGCTCAAGATTATTGCGCCGGAAGGGACGACGGTGCCCATTACCCAGACCATTGCCATTGTGGGCCAGGCGGGGGAGGACATCTCCGCGCTGCTGGAAGGCGAGGGGGCAGACACGCCGGTAGCAGAAAAGACTCCTGCCGTCCCCGCTCCAAGCAGCGCGCCTGTTGCCGCTGCGGTGCGGGGCGAGGGGCCGGTGCAGGCCACCCCTCGGGCGAAGTGGCGGGCAGTGGAAAAGGGCATCGATGTAGGGCAAGTGGCGGGCAGCGGGCCGGAGGGCTTGGTGATTGAACGGGATGTGCTGGCCTTTACGCCGGTGCAGGCCACGCCCCTGGCAAGGGTGGTGGCGCAGGCGGAGGGCGTCGCCTTGGCCGACGCCACGGGCACGGGCGCTCATGGCAAGGTTACCCGGGCGGACATCCAGGCTTTGGTGGACGCCCGCAAGGCGGGCGGAGACCGCGCCGGTGCCTACATTCCCTACGAGGGGAAGCGGAAGATGATCGGGGACAAGATGCAAGAATCCCTGCGGAATCATGCTCAGCTTTCCCATCAGATCAAGGTGGATATGACCAACGCCATGGCGTTGCGAGAGAGCTTCAAGGCAAGCGGCCAAAAGATTTCTTACAACGATCTCATCCTGTTTGCCACGGCCCGCGCCTTGGTGGACTTCCCCATCATGAATGCGGAACTGACGGAAAAGGGCATCCTTTGCAAAAAGGCCGTGCACCTGGGCATGGCGGTGGATATGTCCTCGGGGCTAATCGTGCCGGTGATTCGCGATGCGGATCTGCTGCGCCTGGGGGAGCTTAGCGCCTGCGCGGCGGAGTTGGCGCAAAAGGCGAAAAATGGGCAGTTGGCCCCATCGGAGTACACCGGTGGCAGTTTCACCGTATCCAACCTGGGCATGTTTGGGCTGGAAAGCTTTGTGCCCATCCTCAATACGCCCGAATGCGGGATTCTGGGCGTGGGGCAAATCGCAAAGCAGCCTGTGGTGATAGGGGAGGAGATTGTGATCCGCCCCATGATGTGCCTAACGCTCACCTATGACCACCGCATTGTGGACGGCGCGCCCGCCGCGCAGTTCCTGGCCCGGGTGAAGAAATATCTGGAGAGTCCCTATTTGTTGCTGTAAGGCTGGAGCGATACGCCAAGGGGAGGTCCTGGAGATGAAACACTTTGATGTGGCCGTGCTGGGAGGCGGGCCGGGAGGCTATATTGCCGCTATACGCGCGGCGCAGCTGGGCAAATCCGTGGCCTTGGTGGAGAAGCGGGAGCTGGGGGGCACATGCTTGAACCGCGGGTGCATCCCCACCAAGGCCCTGCTGCATTGCGCGGAGCTCTATGAGGACATGAAAGCCGCCGCCAGGGTGGGCATCATGGCTCAGGGGCTTTCCTATGATTATGGTAAGATGGCGGCATATCGAAACGAGGTTGTGGTGAGGCTCCGCTTAGGCGTGGCACGATTGGTGAAAGCCAACAAGATCACCATGTTCGCCGCCGAGGGAAGGCTGAGCGACGGGCACACCCTGGTGGCGGGGGAGGAGACCTTTGGCGCGGAGCAGATCATTCTGGCCATGGGTTCCTATCCGGCGGCGCTGCCCATTGCGGGCATCGAGACGGCCAAGAATTCCGACGATGTGCTGGCCATGGATGCGCTCCCCGCCAGCGCTGTGATCATTGGGGGCGGCGTGATTGGCATTGAGTTTGCAACGCTGCTCTCCTGCCTGGGTGTGCAGGTGACGGTGGTGGAGATGGAAAAGCAGATTCTGCCAGGGGTAGACGGAGAAATCGCCGCCACCCTGCGGGCGGTGCTGGAAGCGAAAAAGGTGACCATTCATACCGGCGCCAAGGTGCTGGCCGTGCAACAAGGCAAGGCCTGCCTGTTTGAGTGGGAGGGAAAAGAGCAGTGCGCCACCGGCGACATGGTGATTGTGGCTGTGGGCCGAAAGCCAGCCACGGCGGACATTGGGTTGGATGCTTTGGGTATCCAGATGGAAAAGGGTTTTGTGAAAGTGGACGAGGAGATGCGCACAAACTTACCCTGGGTGTATGCCATCGGCGACATCACCGGCAAAATGCAGCTGGCGCATGTGGCCAGCGCCCAAGGTTGTGTTGCCGCCCATAATACCTGCGGCCAGCACCGAAAGATGCGCTATGACATCGTGCCCGCCTGCATCTATACCAGCCCTGAAATTGCTAGCGTAGGCCTCACCCAAGCACAAGCCGCCGCGCTGGGTCGGGAGGTGCGCTTGGGATCCTTTCCGGTGGCGGCCAATGGCCGCAGCACCATCATGGGCGTGAACGAGGGCGTAGCAAAGATCGTTACCGATGGGCGCACGGGGGAAATCCTGGGCGCGCAGATCATGGCGCCCCGCGCCACAGATATGATTGCAGAGATCGCCGCTGTGATGCGCGCGGAGGGCACCATCGAGGAATTGGGTGATACCATCCATCCTCACCCCACCGTCAGCGAGATTTGGATGGAGGCGGCTCACGACGTACACCATCAATGCTGTCACAAAGTGCCATAGACCAGAGGAGCAATCGTATGAAAATTCAGTTAGCCTATGCCAAGGAGCAGCAGGAGGTGACGGTGCGGGACACATGCGTGCTTTCCGTACTCACCCCCAATGATGTTTCCCTGTCGGGGCCTGGAGGCCAGGAAGCCGTTCGGCAAGCACTTTTGCATCCCGTTGGCGTAAAGCGGGTGGGGGAATGGGTTCATCCCGGCGAGCGCATCGCCATCCTCACCAGCGACATCACAAGGCCATGCCCTAGCCATATGATATTGCCGCCTTTGCTTGCCGAGCTGGAAGCGGCCGGGGTGGCCATGGAGGATGTGCTGATCGTGTTTGCGCTGGGCTCCCACCGAAAGCACACCGAAGCGGAAATGCGCATGCTGGTGGGGGATGACGTCTATCAGCGGGTGCGCTGCGTGGATCATGACCCGGCGGATTTTGTGCACATGGGCAGCTCTTCCCGTGGGACTCCCTATGATGTCTTCCGCCCCGTGGCGGAGGCCCAGCGCCGCATTTGCCTGGGAAACATTGAGTATCACTATTTTGCGGGGTTTTCTGGAGGCGCGAAGGCAGTAATGCCCGGCGTGTGCCGGCGGGATGCCATCCAGGCCAACCACTCCATGATGGTGCGGGAGGAAGCCCATGCGGGGCGGCTGGCTGGGAACCCGGTGCGGGAGGACATCGACGAGGTGCTCCAGTTCTGTCCTGTGGATTTCATCGTCAATGTGGTGCTGGACGAGCATAAAGAGATCCTTTATGCTGTTTGCGGCGACCCGATTTTGGCGCACCGGGAGGGATGCGCTTTCTTGGACCGGCTGTACAAAACGCCCATCCCCGCCCGGGCGGATATCGTGCTGGTGTCCCCCGGCGGTTTCCCCAAGGACATCAACCTGTACCAGGCCCAAAAGGCCCTGGACAATGCCAAGCACGCCGTGCGGGATGGGGGCGTGATTGTACTGTGCGCCGCTTGCCCGGAGGGTCTGGGAGAAAAGGTTTTTCAGCGGTGGATGACCACCGCCCCCAGCACGGCATTTTTGACCGAAGAGATCCAGCGAAATTTTGAGCTGGGGGGGCATAAGGCGGCGGCCATCGGCATGGTGATGGAAAAGTGTCGGGTGTTTTTGGTCAGCGATATGCCGGAGGACTTTGTTTCCAGCATCTTTTTTACCCCATACCCCACCTTGGAGGCGGCGTACCGCGCTGCCCAGGGGCTTTTGGGAGAGGATGCCAGCGTGATTGTGATGCCCTATGGCGGTTCTACCTTGCCCCAGGTGACGGCATAGGCGAAGGAGGCGGGGAAATGACCGTTGGCGTTGAGATCGGCGCGTCAAAACTGCAGGTGATTGCAACGGATCGGCAAGGGAAGATCCACCGGACGCTGCGCCATGAGGTGGAGCAGGGCGCGCAGGCCGGGGACATCCTGCAGTGGACGGAACAGGCCATCCACAGCCTACAAAAGGACTGCTCAGAGCCCCTGGAGGGGATTGGCGTTGGATTTGGCGGGATCGTGTCCCGGCAAGCGGGTACCACGTTGCTTTCTGTGCAGGTACCCGGCTGGGAGCAGTTTCCCTTGCGGGATTTCTATCAGACCGCGTTTTCCCTTCCCTGCGTTGTGGAAAATGACACGGTTTGCGGGGGCTTGGCAGAGTATCTGTTGGGCAGCGGCAGGGGCACCCAAGGTTTCTTCTATACCAATATCGGCAGTGGCATAGGTGGCGCGCTTTTTGACCATGGACGGCTCATCCTTGGGCAGGACTTGGGCTGTGCGTACTTTGGCCACACCTACGTGCCCTCCTGGGAGGAGCCGAATGTGCCCCAGAAGGTGGAAAACCTCTGCTCCGGCTTTGCCATTGAAAAGCGGCTGAACCGGGAAGGGTATGTGTCCGCCGACTCAGCGCTCTCCCGTCTGAGCGGTGGCGGCAGGCTGACCTGCAAGCACCTGGGCCAGGCCGCCCAGCAAGGGGACGCTTTTGCCCTGGCCGAGATCGACCGGGTGGCCCACAGCCTGGGGATTGGCCTGGCCAACGTGCTTGCGCTGCTGCATCCGGAGCGGATTGCCATCGGAGGCGGGGTCTCCAACCTGGGGGAGGTTCTGCTGGAGCCTATGAGGCGCTATGCCAAACAGTACGCCTTTGAACCCTGTAAGGAAGGGTTTGAAATCCTCCGCTGCAGGTTTACCGAAGAAGCGGTGCCGCTGGGGGCGGCGATGCTGATTGTATAAGGAAGGGAGCTTGGTGATGATGAAAAAAATGGCGATTATCCATACCAGTTTTGTATCCGTCAATGATTTGGGGGCTTTGTGCAAGGAGCTTTTGCCGGGGGTAAAGGTGATCAACATCGTGGACGACAGCCTGCTGCCCGAGGTGCGGGAGAATGAAGGCCTTACCAAGAACGTCACCCGGCGCATGAGCGCCTATGCCATCCAGGCCCAACAAATGGGCTGCGACGCCATCCTCAACCAATGCTCTTCCGTGGGAGAGGCGGTGGATGTGGTGCGAGGGCTCATCAACATTCCCTATATCAAGGTAGACGAACCCATGGCGGAAAAGGCTGCGGGGATCGGTGGGCGCATTGCGGTGATCGCGACCGTACCCACCACATTGGGCCCCAGCTGCCGGCTGGTGGAGCATGCGGCGGCAAAGCTGGGCAAGCAGGCGGAAGTGGTGCCTGTGTATGTGGACGGCGCTTTTGATGTGCTGCTCAAACAAGGAAGCGAAGCCCACAACGCCATGGTGCTGGAACGCGTGCGCCTGGAATCCCAAACGGCTAGTTGCATTGTGTTGGCCCAGGGCAGCATGCTTTGCCTGGCGCCCTTGGTGGTGGATATGCCTGTGCCCGTCCTCACCAGCCCGAGGCTGGGTGTGGAGCGCATGCGCGAGGTGTTGGGCATTCAGGATTGATGCCGGAGCGATTGGAATGAGGAGGAAACCATCATGGCTTTTGACAAAAAATATGGCAAATATTGCGATCATACGGTGCTGAGGGCATACACCACCCAGGAGATGGTGGGAACTTTCTGCGATGAAGCCATTGCGTACGATGCGGCCAGCGTCTGCGTGAACCCCATCCACGTGGCGTTTGTGCATGGACGCCTGCAGGGCGCCGGGATTGAGACTTGCTGCGTGATTGGCTTCCCCCTGGGGGCCAACAAGCCGGAAACCAAAGCCTTTGAGGCCGCGCAGGCGGTGAAGGATGGCGCGGACGAGTTGGATATGGTGATCAACGTGGGCGCGCTGCGAGACGGAAACCATGCCCTGGTGCTGGAGGACATCCGCGGCGTGGTGCAAGCCGCGCAAGGCCGCCCAGTCAAGGTGATCATTGAGACCTGTTACTTAACCGATGACGAAAAGCGTATCGCCAGCCGCCTGAGCGAAGAAGCAGGCGCTGCGTATGTGAAAACATCCAGCGGCTTTGGCACCCGGGGCGCTTCGGTGCATGATTTGCAGTTGATCCGGGAGAACGTTAGCCCGCATATCAAGATCAAGGCCTCCACGGACATCAATACCCGCGCGGATGCGGACCGGATGATCGCCGCCGGCGCGGTGCGGCTGGGGGTATCCCGCACACCTCAAATTGTGGAGGACGACACCAACCTGGTGACCGCAACCGTTCGCAACAAGCCGCCCGTGGGCTGAGGCGTGGAGAGGAGAGAGGGAAATGAACCAAAGCAATCAGGATCGGCTGCGCTATTTGGGCAATCTCAGGCAGCTTTGCGGAATCAATCGCATCACCTATAGCGAAGGGAAAGCGGACGGCATTCGCGCCTACGAGCTGTACAATGCCGCCGGGCTTTCCTTTACTTGCATGGACAGCCGCTGCATGGACATTTATCGCGTGTCGTACAAAGGGGTAAACCTTCCCTTCCTGTCCAAACCGGGCCTGTGCGGGCCTGCTCATACGGACCTGCATGGCGTCAACTTCCTGCGCAGCATCGGCGGAGGCCTGTTGTATACTTGCGGGCTGACCAACGTGGGAAACGCTTTTGCCAACGAAGAGGAAGGCACGGACGATATCTTCCATGGAAGGCTCCGCTTTACCCCCGCGGAAAACACGAGCAGCTTTACGCGGTGGGAAAAGGACCAGTATGTGATCGGCGTGCATGGCGAGATGCGCGATACGTCCCTGTTTAAGGAGAACCTGGTTTTGGCCAGAACGGTAAGCACCGGCATGGACGACAAGCGCATTACACTGGCAGATACCGTGGAAAATCAGGGCTTTGAGGCCCAGGAGTTCATGCTCACCTACCATGTGAACCTGGGCTATCCGCTGGTGCGGGAGGGCTGCGCGGTGCATATTCCCTCGGCCAGAGTCACCCCCATGAACCCCGCGGCGGAAGCGGGCAAGGGGGAATGGAGCCAGGTTTCCGGCCCCATTGATGGCTATAGCGAGAATGTGTTTGTCCATCAGCTGCATCAAAACGCGGAGGGCCAGGTGGTGGCAGGGTTGTACAATCATGAACTGAAGCTGGGCGTGCAGTTGGCCTTTGGCCATGAGCAGATGCCTTATATGGTGCAATGGAAATGCATGAAATCAGGCGACTATGTGATGGGCATGTTCCCCTCCAACAACCATGCGGCAGGGCGTGGCTATGAGCGCGAGAACGGAACCGTGCGGCACATTGCGCCTTTTGAACGCATTGAAACGGGCTTTGTGCTCACTGTGTTGGACGGCCAGGCGGATTACGAAGCGTTTCTCAAGGCGTTTCAAGCTTGTGATCGATAGGAGAAGCGGTTATGCAGATGATTGAAATTTTTCCCCTTCCTTTTGAAAGGTTTGGAGACCCGACTGTGGAACAGCGGGAAATCCGTCTTCCTTTTTCGCCACAGACCACGGGGGGGGAGATCACCATCGTTTCGTGCAAGCTGCCCCCCCATGGTATTTCCGAGGCGCATATCCATGAGGACTGTGATGAGTACATCCTGTTTCCCCGGGACGCAGAAGTGATGGTGGATGGAAAAACCTACCCGGTGAAAGCCAATACCGTGGTTCGGGCGCAGCGGGGCGAGAACCATGAGTGCAGGAATGTATCCGATGAGGAGATGTACCTGTATTGTGTGTTTGCCCCTGCCCTGAAACCCTATGGACGCTATCCGTCGCTGATTGAAAAGACCAATGAGCATTTGGCAAAGCAAAAGGACGAAGCCAGCCGGTAAAGTGATAAGCGGTTGCCTATGGACACGCTGGGATCATCAGCGTAAAGGGGGTACTTGGATCATGGCTTTTGACAACTGGCATGGATATGACCTGACCCAGCGAAAGGCGAAAATCTTGAACGCGTTTGGCTGTGGGCCCATCACCAGCGCGGAGGAGTTTCCCATCATCATGAGCACGGGTAACTACTACGCATTCGGCGGCACCCGCAAACCGTTGGAGTACTGGACGGATCCCGCCTGCATGCTGGAGGTACAGATACAGCAGTATGAAGAACACCTGGAAAAGGTGGACGATGACCAAGTTCCCTACTTTATGCCTTGGTTTGGGACGGGTGTGCTGGCGTCCGCCTTTGGCTGCCCAGTAAGAATGCCCGAAAGCAGAGGCCATGAGCCGTTGATCACTGGGGCGGTGGTCCATACCCCTAAGGATGCCGCCAAGCTGAAAATGCCCGATCCCACCAAAGATGGGTTGATGCCTGAAGTGTTGCGGTTTGTGGATTATGCGATGGAACACGGGGATTTGCCCGTGGGCCCCACCGATTTAAACTCGCCGCTGAGCACGGTGGCCCAGATCTGCGGCCATGAAAACCTATTTGTGTGGATGTATGAGGAGCCGGAGCTGATCCATGACCTGATGGCGATGGTTACGGAAGCGTTTATCGCCTGGGTAAAGGTGCAAAAGCAGCATAATGGTGAAAGCCTGGGCAGCAGCAACGGGCTGCAAGGCGTATGGAGCCCCACCATCGGCGTGTGGGTCTCCGATGATGATATCATCGCTGTGAGCGGCGAGTTGGCCGCGGAGTTTGTGGTGCCGTATTATAGCAAACTCTTTTCGGAATTTCAGGGGGGCAGCATGCATTTCTGCGGCAATGGCGTGCAGCACTTGGTCAACTTCCCCCATATCAAAGGCCTCAAAGCCATCAACAACTCGCCCATGGGCAATGAGAAGGCCTTTACCCGAATGGTCAATGAGCGGCCCAAGCATGTGATGCTTCAAATTCAAGATGGTTCGCAGGCCACCCCGGAGCTTTACTATGAAAATCTCTTTCAGAACATCACGGATTTCAGCGGCCTGATGGTTGCGGGTTGGGTGCTGGATGACGCTGCCATGACCAATGAGGGCGGCTACAAGTTTGTATCCTGGGATTCCATTGCGGCGGCCAACCGCGCTGTGAAAGCCATTCGCTCGGCTGTGGCGCAGCGAATGGCCAGCATAGAGAGAGGGTAGAATGATGACCAGCAGAGAACGCGTGGCATTGGCGCTGAACCATCAGGAAACAGACCGGCCGCCTATTGACTTTGGAGGCACGGTGGTCACATGCCTGGATGTAGAAGCGTATCAGACCTTGGAGCAGTAT
>JAVBSI010000079.1:0-32267 GCA_031556815.1 Eubacteriales bacterium
GGATCGCAGCCTCATTTTCCGGGCTACCGGGGTTTGCGGCGCAGATGGACACCTCGTTGCCGCTACGCTCCACGCTGGCACCGCAATCCTGCAGGATTTGCAGCAGGATATCCACATCGGTAATCCGCGGCACGTCTCTGACGATCAGCGGTTCCTCGGTTAGCAAGCCTGCCGCTAGGATAGGCAACACCGCATTTTTTGCAGTGGTAACCTCCACCTCGCCGCTCAGGCGCGGACTATGCTGGATGCGATAGGTTGCCACGGTTTCACCACCTCGATGCACTGCCTCGCCCACCTTACAAAAGCATTGATTTTTCTAGGTTTGGTCATGTTCATTCCCTCCCGTCGCTCCCATTTTGGCCGGAGCAGCGGCCGGGCATGCCGCGTGGAAACCATTTGAAACCCTTGATTTTGCGCCTTCCAGAACAATGCTTGGATGCATGGAACGCTGCGACGCCGCTTTCGCCGTCATTTCCCAGAAAGCTTTTGCCAGCAAGCGCGGTTTCCATTTTGGCCGGAACATGCTATAATGAAAAACCCGCAAAACCCTTTACCAGCCTTTTCCATTTGCATACGAAGGAGGACGGCATGAACCAGTTCGTGTTAAAAGCGCCCTATCCGCCGGGTGGCGATCAGCCCGCCGCCATCGATTCCCTGGCTCGAGGGGTGCGGGAGGGTAAAAAAAACCAGGTTTTGCTGGGCGTGACAGGCAGCGGCAAAACCTTCACCATGGCGTCTATCATCGAAAAAGTGCAAAAGCCCACGCTGGTATTGGCCCACAACAAAACCTTGGCGGCCCAACTGTGCAGCGAGCTTCGCGCCTTCTTTCCTGACAGCGCGGTGGAGTATTTTGTTTCCTATTACGATTATTATCAGCCGGAGGCTTATATCGCCGCCACCGATACCTACATCGAAAAGGATTCTTCCGTTAATGAGGAGATTGACCGCCTTCGCCATAGCGCCACCGCCGCCGTGCGGGAGCGCAAGGATGTGATCATCGTGGCCAGTGTTTCCTGCATCTACTCCATGGGCGATCCCAGCGAGTACGAGGGCATGATGGTCAGCCTCCGTCCGGGCATGCGGCTGAGCCGTGACAAGCTCATCGCGCGCCTCATCGAGATCCAGTATGAGCGCAATGACTTTGATTTTGAACGGGGCAGCTTCCGGGTTCGGGGTGACGTGCTGGAGATCATCCCGGCCAATGAGCGGGAGCATGGCCTGCGGATCGAGTTCTTCGGCGACGAGATCGAGCGTATTCGGGAGATCGAGGTGGTCACAGGTAACGCGCTGACCATGGTAGAGCACGCCATGGTGTTCCCCGCCACACACTATGCCATGGATCGGGAGAAAATGAACGCCCACATTGACGATATTGAACGGGATTTGGCCATCCGCGTCCAAGAACTGAAAGATCAGGAGCAGCCGCTGTACGCCCTGCGGCTCCAGCAGCGCACCCGCTATGATGTGGAGATGTTAAGGCAGATCGGCCATTGCACGGGCATCGAAAACTACAGCCGCTATTTTGACGGCCGCACGCCTGGCGATACGCCCTATACCCTGCTGGACTACTTTCCCAAGGATTTTTTGATGTTCATCGACGAGAGCCACGTGACTGTGCCCCAGGTGCGGGCCATGTACAACGGTGATCGGGCCCGGAAGGAAAATCTGGTGGAATACGGCTTCCGCCTGCCCTCCGCCTTCGACAACCGGCCCCTGGTGTTTGATGAGTTCTTGCAGCGCCTCCACCAGGTGATCTACGTCAGCGCCACCCCCGCCCCCTATGAGATGGGACTCAGCGAAAACACGGTGGAACAGATCATCCGCCCCACGGGTCTGGTGGATCCCCTGGTGATTCTGCGCCCCGCTACCGGGCAGGTGGACGACCTGGTGGGCGAAATTCACAGCACCATTACCCAGGGCCACCGGGTACTGGTCACAACCCTGACCAAACGGATGGCCGAAAGCCTCACCGATTACCTGAAAAGCCTGAACATCAAGGTGCGCTATCTGCATAGCGACATCCAGACCATGGAGCGCACCGAGATCATCCGGGATCTGCGCCTGGGCGAGTTTGATGTGCTGGTGGGCATCAACTTGCTCCGGGAAGGCCTTGATATGCCGGAAGTGGCCCTGGTGGCCATTTTGGATGCGGATAAGGAAGGCTTCCTGCGCAGCGAAACTTCCCTGGTGCAGACCATTGGCCGGGCGGCCCGCAACTTGGACGGTAGGGTGATCCTCTACGGCGACCATCTCACCGACAGCATGATGCGCGCCATGAACGAGACCAACCGCCGCCGCGCCTTGCAGGAAGCTTACAACCAAATCCATGGCATCACGCCCCAGAGCGTGAAAAGCACCGTGCAGGCGCTGCTAAAGATCACCCAGGATTTTGCTGAAAAAACGCCGGAGGGCCTCAGCGAGGAGGAGAAGCTCCAACTCCTCCAAAGCCTGGAGGACCAGATGCTTTCCGCCGCCAAGGCCCTGGACTTTGAACAAGCCGCCAAACTGCGGGATCAACTGTTTAACCTCAAGGGAGATAAGGCTGCCACCATCCAAAAGCCACAGATGAAGCGTAACAGGCGGGAGCGTTTCCGGAAATAAAAGGGAGTTGATCCTTACCTGCCTGCGGCATCATAGCGCCTGGATTCTCCCGCAGGCCATGCGCATGCCGGAATCCCCGGCGGGCTGCGTTCGAAAATCATCCGGCATTTGATGCACCACGATGGTGCGGCCGGCCACCTCTTGGGGGGTAAACCGGTCGGTATACACCCGCATATGCGAAAAGCCTTTGTTGGGAAACAGAACCGGCAAATCCCCGGCGTGAAGGGGATGGGGTTGCCCCGTGGGGTTATAATGACCGCCGGCTGCAGAAAAGGGGCTGGCGCCACTGGATGGCTCACAGGCGGCTCCCTCGTGCACATGGAAGCCAAAGGGTCCCACCTGTGGGGTTGCCGTGGGTAGCGACATGTTGGGCAGCCCCGTCATGGTCACATCGACAATGGTGCCTCCTGGGGCTGTAAAAAATTGGACGGTCCCGCGCACCTCCGGCGCATCGGCGTTGCCGGCCACTGTGGCAACCGCATAGGGCATGCGGTTGGGCATGGCGCTGGGAATAGGCCTCGAATTCATATTTTCAGCCATGTTGATCTCCTTTCCAATGCGGCAAAAAAACCGCATATGGTAAGGTATGTGGAAAAACAATTGCAGTCACTGGCTGTGCCCTTGCGCACGTGTTACCCGCCGGGCTTTTCGTTTTTCTTCCAGTTCGTCCTGCTCATGCTAATGACCATGATTCCCTGCCCTAGGCTCCAGGGGATGATCCGATCCATCTGCTCCCCAAATTCTTTCTTAACTCGTCCATGCCTGCGCCAGGCCATCCCTCAGAGCGGATAGGCTTCCTTGCTTATTCATACCCCTCTTTGACCACGTTCCCTCCGGTTTTGCATCTTCTGTGCGTTGTTCCCTGGATCAATCAAAGCGAAAATCCCTTGAAAAATCAAGGGATTTTCGCTTGCTGCGAGTTATCGTCCGGCTGGCAAATCACCGATTTTTCGGGATTTTGCACCTCATCACGAAATGGCGCACACAGGTATCGTGAAAAAGGTAGGTTTCGTGAAATTGTTTAGGTGTCGTGAAAAAGGATATGGTTCATAAAATTGTATCAACCATCGAGCTTTCCCGCCCGTTTTCCTTGTCCACAGGCGCTTTTCCGACAGCCGTTTCTTCCTGTTTTTGCGCCTGTTTTGCAAGCTGATGCACATAAACACTCGCGCAGGCAACCAGAATCCCCTGGGTTACCGCCGCGAAGACCGTCGTCATGACCGCCTTGGGGTTGCTGCAGTCGCAGGTGGCGAACACATACAGGCTTGCCAGCGCGATTCCCGTAAGCCCCAGCGTCAGCGGAATCCACGGGTCGTGAAAAGCGCTGTGCTTCTACCCTTGGCCGATGAAATACAAAACCGGCACCAAAACCAGAAACTCGGGCTTGATGAAATCCTTCAAGCCCATCCGCATTCCTCCTTGCTATCGCGTCCCGTCCAGGCCCCGTTTTGCCTCACCGCCGTCCCTGTGCCTGAACACGGCTTCCCGGCCATGATATATGGTCACCGTTTCCACAGTGGCGCACCAGAGCGCTTCATCGAACGCGGTCAGCCGTTCTTCCCGCTGCTCAATCTCAGCAAGGAACGGTGTGGTGCGCTCCTTTCGCGAGGAGCGTTCTATCTTTTCATCCTCAATCTGGTCCAGCCGTGTTTTGGCCGCCTCGTACCGGGCAGCTAGCGAAGTGTACCGGCTCTGGTCGGCCTCCTGGTGGAGCGCGGCGCTGACGTTGTGCTCCACTGCCTTGCGCAGCAACTCCGCCACCACCGCGTATTTCTCCCGAAGCGCCGCCGCCCTCCGATCCAGATCCTCTGTTCCCGTTAATGTTTCCAGCCGCAGCGCGTAGTCCTCAACCAGCCGCTCCCTGTTTTGGATCATCTCGTCGACCACGGAAAGAAACGCCCGTTTCAACAGCCGGGCGATGGCGTTTCCCCGGCTGCGCGCTCCCGGTAGGTGATGACGCCGCAGAAACTGTCGCGGAGGATGATGTTGCCCTCGTTCAGCAGGTCGAACAACGTGCAATCATCTTTTGGGGTCTTTACATGATTATCGCAATTGGCTCTGTTTTGCTAAATAAGTGTAGGAATTGTCTCCGTAAGCGTTGTGGGTGGTGAAATCAAACAAGTGTCATTCACCGGAAACGAACCGCACGTGACAAGCGGCGTGGTTACCACTCGTTCCGCATGGTTCTGCAGGATCGTCAATCTGCCGGCGATACCGAGGACGCCGACAACGAAAGAGCTTCCAACGTAGACAGGACGCAGTATGCCAGTGATCGCGAAATCCGCGAAAACCACCTCCCCGGCCTCAAACGTCGGGCCCTGGATCTCAAAGGAGAGATAGATGAACACATTCTGCGTAAAGACCTGATTCGTTGAATCTGTAAACGTCAGAACCGCCGGGAAAGAAACCTGCATATCCAAGCCATCCGGCGTATTGCTCACGAAGATCACGTTGGGAATAACCCCTAAAAGTCTGATAGATGGCGAGCTATAGGGTGGGATACCCTCTTGCCGGAATGGGATGATGGCGGTACGCGCCGCGTCCATGCTGATGTCGCACACACTGCGCAACCGGAACAGGCTGGCACAGATCGTCGGATAAACGGGGGGCGGTACCTCGCAAGTAAAATCAGGCAGCACCGGGAAGTATTGCGGCTGGTTGACGAAACCCAGTGTGGAAAGTACCAGGCTGGCAGTAAAGTTGAGCGTGGTGCCGGAGACGGAACTGTTGGTGATCGCGCCGCTCTGCAGCGCGATGTAAAAACCAATACTGCCGGGCGATGTGGGTGGCGCAAAACTTTCTGTTACCGCAATGGGAAAATTGATAAATTTTGAGCGTGTTTCGCCCCCGCCATCCTGGTACAGAAGCAATACGCTTGGTTGAATCACTGCATCCATCTGACTTCGTGTGGGCGATATGCTGCTGACTTGCAAATCAAAAATCGCCTGCTGGGTGCCAATGATCGGGTCCGCACTCAAGATCGTATATGGCGGGGGGCCATCATTCTGGCTAAAGGCGTTTGCAAGACTGACCTGCCTATCGACGATGGTCTGTTGCGCATCCAGAAACGCCGGCAGCCCTCCAGTACACTCAACGTCGGGATTTACCGGTTCAGGGCAAGGCGGGCAGGGCGGACAAGGCGGGCAGGGTAATGGACATGGTGGCGGGCAGGAAAAACAAGTCGAGTACCGACAGGCGGGTGGGCAGGGATTGCTGAACCCGCATACGCGATGTACTGGGCAGGGGGGTGTGGAAAAAGGACGGTATCGGCAGCCTGGCAAGCAGCCTTGAGATACATACAAGTTGTTCACACTCCGTCCACTCCCTTTGGACCTTTGATTCACATACTCCACTCCTAACGCGGCAGCGCATTATTTGCTACAGCATATGAATGAAAATGCGGAAGAATTCTGAACGCCGCGACATATGCTTGCGCGGGGGTGAATTCATGCCGTTGGTATCCATCGTCATCGCAACTTATAACGATGCGGTCACGCTAGGCGCCTGTCTGCACTCTGCGCTTGAGCAGTCCCTTGAGGATATTGAGGTCATTTGTGTGGACGACGCATCCAGCGATAGTACCCCGTCTATTTTAGCGGATTTCGCCGCGCGGGATCGACGTTTGCGCATCGTTACGCTTGCGCAACGTTCGTCGGCAGCCACAGCGCGTGTGGAGGGCGCGCGTCTGGCCGCCGCTCCACACATTCTGTTTGTGGACTCCGACGATGAACTGGCTAAAAACGCGTGTGAACTGGCGCGGGGTTGTATCCTTCGGGAGGGTGCCGATGTACTGCAGTTTACCGTGGAGTGTGCAAAAATTGACGGTCGCCCCTTCATGATCGTGGAGCATGAAGGAAGCTATGATTCCGCACAGGCGCTGTTGGATACATGCTATGTGCGAAATCTGCCGGCGGGCAACGTGCTATGGAACCGGATTTTTGAGACAGAACTGGTTCGGCGCGCGTTTGCCTGGGCACAGCCTGCCTTTGTCCCCGCAGCCAACGATCTTTATTTGTTCTTCCTGATTGCTACCCATATGAGGCTGTATCGCGCCGTCAGCACGCCGCCGCTGTACCGGCATTTTGTAGGCCGCAGTGCCGGGGATCGGCAGGGCTCCCCTGTGGCGCTCTTGGAGCACACATGCGGCAAAGCGCGCGCGCTCGCCCTCATTGAAGAATATATCGCCAAGCGGCAGCTCTCTGTCGACCCGCAAATCGTCCAAAAACTCCGCAATGAGTTCGAGCGGGGAAGCGCGCAAGCCTATCGGCGCTTGCCGTCCAATATTCAGCGGCGGTGTTTGGAAATGTTGCGTACCTATTGGGGCCCGGAGATGGCAACGCGTATCGCGGCTCAGGCGCAAGAGGCCGTTGTGAGGAGATGCCCTGAGGAATCTACGCGCTAAGCCATGCGTCCTTTGTCATCGCCTGCCGGAATGAAGGGCGCGCTCGGTTCCACTGCTCGCAAGTACCTGCATGCCGGCGCAGACACGACATGTTTTGCCAGGATGTGTCGGCGTCGTTCAGCAGTGGCGGCGGGGCTGCAAGTGCGCACCCAATGCTAGCGCGTCGGACTCGTCCGCAAGGCATCGCCTTCGTTCCGATGCTTACCAAAACACAACAAAGGTGGGAACTGCATGAACATCGCGATCGCGGGCATTGGCTATGTCGGACTGGCCAGCGCCGTTCTGCTCGCCCAGCATAACGACGTCATCGCACTGGATATTAATGCGCTCAAGGTGGATTTACTCAATTCTCACAAAGCGCCGCTCGACGATAACGTAGCAAGAGAAATGCTAGCCAGCGGGAAGCTGTCGCTCCGCGCCACGACGGATCCGAGGGAAGCCTTTGATGGCACAGAAATTATAGTTGTGGCGACACCTACAGACTTTGACGAGATGCGCAACGGCTTGGACACATCAGTCGTGGAATCGGTCATCTCCCAGGCGTTACGGATCAACCCGCAGGCATTGATCGTCATCAAATCCACCGTACCTGTGGGCTTCACTGACGCGATGCGCCACAAAAACGAATGCGAGCACATCCTTTTCTCCCCAGAGTTTTCCCGTGAGGGCCAAGCGCTCCATGACATGTTACATCCTTCGCGCATCATCGTCGGCGCATCGTGCGATAGCGCGCGGCAACTCGAACAAGCTAGGCGATTTGCGGCGCTGTGCCGACAAGGCGCCAAAAAGAAATCTGTACCCATACTGCTCATGCGCGCTGCGGAGGCGGAGGCGGTGAAACTTTTTGCCAACGCCTACCTTGCCATGCGCGTTGCTTTTTTTAACGAACTGGACGCCTTTGCCGAAGTTCACGGGCTGGACCCCGGGCGTATTATTCGGGGCGTAGGCCTGGATTCGCGCATTGGCGCGCATTACCACAACCCTTCCTTTGGATACGGGGGATACTGCTTGCCCAAGGATGTGCGGCAACTGCTGGCGGGCTTAGGTACTGCTCCCGGATCCCTTTTGCGCGCTGTGATTGAATCCAACCGCATGCGTAAGGATTTCGTCACTCAAAGGATTCTTGGCAAACTCGATCACATTGTCAAGCCCGCGCCCGTGATCGGCATCTACCGGCTCTCGATGAAAGCGGCCTCGGATAATTTTCGTCAATCCGCAGTTCTTGGCGTGTTGGAGCGCCTCAAAGCGGCTGGCGTGGACGTGGTGATCTACGATCCTGCGCTCAAGGAAACACAATTCCAAGGCGCGCGTGTATGTCATGCCTTGGATGATTTTTTGCGCGAGAGCGATGTGATCGTCGCCAACCGATACGATGAGGAGCTCAAGCCCTTCCTTCATAAAGTTTACACGAGAGATCTTTATCACATGGATTGAACTACTGACCGAAACGATATTGAAATAACGCTAATAAGAGGACGGGGAGGCAACAATGCGTATCTCCGTTCAGACGCAAGAAGTTCGCGTAAAGAAATGCCGGGAGGAAGCCACATGCCAAACCATGTATCCATCATCATCGCCAGTCGGAATGAAGGTCCGATGCTGAAGCAAACCGTCGAGTTTATCCGGCGCGCGCCCACACGCCTCCCGTATGAGATTGTTATGGTGGACGATGGTTCAACCGATGACAGCTTCGCCTGGATGTGCGCATCCCAGGATCCGCGACTGCGCTTAACCAGAACCGAAGGCCTGGGCATCGCGCCCGCACGCAACCAAGGCGCAAGTCTGGCCACAGGCGACATCCTGGTGTTTTGCGACGCGCATATCGATGTAGAGCCCTATTGGCTGGACGAGTTCGTGCGCGTTATGGATGCGTTTGGTGCGGACGCGGTAACCCCGGCGTTTCAGAACCTGGATCACGGAAATCCGTTGTACCGGCGCATGCTCCTGATGGGCGCGGCAAGCTCCGCGGTGGTCAATCATACAATGTGCGGCAGAACGTTTAACAAGCTCAGCTCCCTGGCATGGATGCCCCGGCGCGAGGTTCCCTTCGAAACGCCAGTGCTATCCGGCGGTTGCTGGGCAATCCGCGCAGAGGTGTTCCGAACTGTCGGCGGATACGAAGAGGCGTTTCGGGGATATGGCGGCGATGAGGAGGAGATCTCGCTCAAATTGTGGTTGGGCGGTTACACGCTCTACGCAACGCCGCTTACCTGCGTTGCACATCAGTTCCGGTTTTCACCCCCTTACAAATTACAAATTTCGGATTTTCTCCACAACCGTATGTATACTGCCTTGTGCCATTTCAAAGATGCGCGCGTGCAGCGCCTGCTGGAGGAACAGCGGTTTCCCGCGCTTGCCCGCGCCGCATATGAAGAAGTATTTACGCCGAAAAACATTGAAAAAATCCGCCTTAACCGCTTCGCAAGGCGCGCGCGAGATGACGACTGGTACTTTTCGCATTTTGGACTTAATTTATAGCGAGCAGAGGTACCGCTGATCTGCGGACGCGATTAGCAGGCAGTCCTTTTCGCCTTGATATATAGCTGCTTTATGCGCAAATCCACAGGTGTTAAGTCCATCCTTGATCATCTCGACGGTTTTCTGCTCGCCAACCCGATTCGCGTCGTCAAAAAGGATCACAAAGGAAGGCGCTAGGCACTCCGGAAGGAGATCAAGGATATCGGTACGCGACGCGGCAGCTGGGCCGGTCGCGCCATAGGGACCGTCGATTAGAATGAGGTCGAATGCCTGACCGCGAAGGTGTCGTTCAAAATCCTTGTATGCGGGTACAGGATGCGCCCCCAAGGCTTCCGGAGTTGGCTTGTGCATCAGATCCAACCGCAACAACGACGTTTGGTCGGAGAGCGAGAAGTTTTTCAAAAAGAAGGCAATCCACTCCTCGCTATGTTCCACCACCAAATGCTTGCAGCTGGGATGATGCTTCGCATACTGCCCAATCATGCGAGTGGTCTGCCCCATGCCAAGTTCCAATATCCGGTTCGGCGCGGCGTCGGTGAGCACTCGAAAGAGCACATATAGCAACGGGTATCCGGCCGCCCAACGTCCGGGCGAAAATGCTTTTTCCTTCAGCCACGGGCAGCCGGCGATGGCGTCATGAAAGATTTGGCTCCACAACAGCTCGCGGAGCATAGAGTCACTGCGGCGCAATGTTTCCAGCGTTTGCTTCATCGCGTGGAGTTCAAGACGTAAGTTCACTAGTTCCTGGGGGTAAGACGTCGCCGGTTGCCCGGAGGTCGCCACGTGAGGGGTAAAATCCGGAGTCATTGAAACACCTCCCCGTTGTCCGTACTGTGTTCGATCCTCAGCGGATCATATGTTGGCATCACAAGGGAATAGACCCCGTCCTCACATTGCGACAGCTCCACCTCCAGCGTGATCTGTCCCGCATACCGCACGCCGCCCGATATGACATAGGCGCGATCGTAATAGGGCAACACCGCACAACCGCAATCTCCGGGTGACGATATTGCGCACGTTGTGGAAAATGACACGAGCTTCCCCAATGCACATAGCGCGGGGAACTCGAATCAGGCGGCCAAGCAGAAGCGCTTGTCCGCCAGATGCAGGTTCGCCAGTGCGAACATCCTATGCAGTTTGGCGTTCTGTTTTCGTCGGCCCTTGTTGCGGGTCTTGCGATAGCCAAAAATTCCTTTGACTACGCCGACAACATGCTCAACCCTAGCCCCCCCTTAGCAATCCTCCCCGCACCCTCTCCCCGCCCGAGGTGCGACGCCGGATCCCCTGGCAGTGCGCGTAGCGGCAAGCGGCCCGAAGGTGAAGGATGAGGCGATCGCACAAGCGGCAGCACCGTGCGCGACACCGCAGAGTCAACCGTACGTCCGCCCGGCCCGCCCTTAACATGGTTCCTTCCCATAACGATATGGGAAGAGCCCAAACGCTATGGCGCCCTAAAAATCAAGCCAAATGGCCCTCTACCGGCAGGAGGCGGGCCCGGGCAGAGCCTGACACAGGGTTTAGGGGCGGCAGCCCTTCATTTACACGGCCAAGAGCCGCGTCAGCACCATAAACACCGCCGTTCCCCCGCCGATGCTCAGCAACACATTTCTTTTCCAGCCGTGCAGCAGCACAATGCATCCCAGCGCCACCGCCTCCGGAATGCCGTGGGGCGGCGTCACAACATTCACACCCTTGAGGCAATACACCACCAACAACCCCATCATGGCCGGCGGCAACGCGCTTCCCAAAAACGCCACCACCGGCGGCACTGTTTTATTTTCCGGAAAAAGCCAAAAGGGCAAAAATCGTGTTAGGGCGCAGCCTGCCGCCACAGCCACAATCATCCCCAAAGTCTGCAAGGGCGTCAACGGCATAAGGCTTTCCTCCCTCCCAGCAACGATGCGACGATGCACACCATGGCGGGAATCATAAAGCTGCCCGGGCCAAAAACCAGTAGGCACGCCAGCGAACATCCCACGCCGATCAGTGCGGACAGACGATTTCCTTTGTGCTGCCATTGATCCAAAAACAGCACAACGAACAAAGCGGTGAGCACAAAATCCAGCCCGCCGGTTTCAAAACGGATCAGACTGCCCAACACGCCGCCTACCAAGGTGGCCGCCACCCAGTAAAAATAATCCAAAAAAGAAATGGCCGCGTAAAAATACGTTGGTTCCACCCCCGGCGGCGGTTTGACCGTGCAGGTAATGGAGAAGGTCTCATCGCACAGCAGATAGATCAGCGCGCCCCGCAACCTGCCTGTGCCCTGGTACTTAGGTAATAGTGACAGCCCGTAGAACAGATGCCGAGCGTTTACCATCAGGCTCAGCAAAAAAGCCTGCAAGGGGTCAAAAGCCACGCTCAGCAGCGTAATGGCCACATACTGCATGCTACCGCAAAAGGCCACGGCGCTCATCATTGTGGAATAGAGCGGTCCGTAGCCTTTGCCGGCCATCAATACCCCGTAGGCCATACCCAGGCAGGCAAACCCCGTGAGCACTGGTAGCGTGTGGGGAAACGCTGCGCGCAGGGCGCCTTGTACCTTATATTGTTTTGGTGCCATGGGGGCACCCCTTCCCGAAGTTTTAGCGGTCTTTCAAGGGCTGATAATCCCGCCGCTCCTGCACGTTCATATACGCCGGACGGATGATCTTGTCCATATTGATAAGCTCTTCCATGCGGTGTGCGCTCCAACCCACGATGCGGGCAATGGCAAAAATCGGCGTGAACAGCTCTTCCGGGATGCCCAGCATGGAGTAGGTGATGCCGCTGTAAAAGTCCACATTGGCGCTGACGCCCTTGTAAATATGACGTTCCTTGGCGATCACCTCCGGCGCCAACCGCTCCACCATCGAATAGAGGGCAAACTCCTTCTCCTTGTTCTTTTCGCCAGCCAACCGCTCCACAAAGCCCTTAAACACTGTGGCGCGAGGATCAGATAGGGAATACACCGCGTGGCCCATGCCATAGATTAATCCCTTCTTATCAAAGGCCTGCTTGTGAAGCAGCTTTAGCAGGTATTCCTCCACCTGCTTCTCGTCGGTTACGTCCTTCACACTCCTGCATAGATCCGCCATCATCTCCACCACTTTGATGTTGGCGCCGCCGTGCTTTGGGCCCTTGAGGCTAGCCAGGGCCGCGGCCATCACGCTGTAGGTGTCGCTGCCGGAGGAGGTGACCACATGGGTTGTAAACGTCGAGTTGTTTCCTCCGCCGTGCTCCATATGCAAAATCAAGGCCAAATCCAGCACATGGGCCTCCAGCTCGGTGTATTGCATGTCGGGCCGTAGCATCCGAAGCAGGTTCTCCGCTGTGGACAGGCTGGCCTCCGGCCTATGAATATAGAAGCTGCTGTCCCGCTCATAATGGTTATAGCTGTGGTACCCATACACCGCCAGCATGGGGAATACCGCGATCAGCATGAGGCATTGGCGCAGCACGTTGGGGATCGACAGATCGTCCACTTTATCGTCATAGCTTGCCAGCGTCAGAACGCTGCGGCTTAAAGTGTTCATCATATCCTTGCTGGGCGCTTTCATGACCACGTCTCGCACAAAATTCGTGGGCAAAATCCGACAGTCCGCCATCATGGCGCAAAACTCTTGCATCTCCCTTTGGCCCGGCAAAGCGCCAAACAGCAGCAGGTACGCCACTTCTTCAAAGCCAAAGCGGCCGGTGTTCATCACGCCGCTAACCAGATCGATGATATCGTACCCCCGATACCACAGCCGCCCCTCACAAGGCTGGCTTTCGCCATCAACCTCTTTGCTGGACTCAATCTCGGAGATGCTCGTCAAGCCCGCCAGCACGCCCTTGCCCTGCTTGTCCCGCAGGCCTCGCTTAACGCCATACGTATTGTACAGCTCCGGATTCATGGTGGCGTTTCTTACCAGCTTTTCTTCGTGGTCGCGGGCATAGGTCGCCAGTCGCTCCAAGGGTGATTGGGTCATAAGGCATCCCTCCTTCGTCGGTTTGGTTCTGCTTCGATCTTGGTGCGAAACGTCCGCCTCAGCACCGCTTACCATATGCACAGCGGACACTTCCCTATTTTAATCATACCTCCGCGTTCTGCTTTCCGTCAAGTTTTTCTCCTGTTTTCCCACGTCGTGCAGCATGTCCAAATTTGTGGTAAAATGTCTGCTTCCGTTTGACTTCTAAGCTTTGCTGTGTTACGATTGAGGATGATGGTGCAATATCGCCTTATGCCAAAAGAAGGGGTGAAGGGCATGCAAAACCAAGGCCATTCCTCCGATCCTTCCGCCATGGCCCATAAGATGCCCCAGAGCTTGCCCCGTTGGGACGGGCCTCTCAGCCACCCCTTCTATAGCAAAGTGGTCAAGCGTGGCCTGGATTTTTTGATGGCTCTGCTCCTGTTGCCCCTTTTTTTGCTACTACTGTTTCCCATCGGGCTGCTGGTGAAGCTGACTTCCAGAGGGCCTGTCTTTTATATGGCTTTGCGGGGCGGGTATCACAACAGGCCTTTTAACATCCTCAAGTTCCGCACCATGGCGGTGGGGGCGGACAAATATAGCGGCACCACGGCCCTGGACGATCCACGGGTCACTAAATTGGGCCGCCTGCTGCGCAAGACGAAGCTTGACGAAATTCCCCAGATCTTCAACATCCTCAAGGGCGATATGTCCTTCATCGGCCCCAGGCCCGAGCTACTGAAGTACACCTTGCGCTACACCGCGGCCCAGCAGTGTATCTTATGGGTGCGTCCCGGCATCAGCGATCCCTGCTCCATCAAGCTGATCAGTCTGGATGTGGCCGTGGGCCACGACGACCCGGAAGGCTCCTATGAGCGCAACATCCTCTCGGAGAAAAACGACATGCGGGTCGCCTATGCCAAAAGCCAATCCTTTGTTTCCGACGCAGCCCTTTTTGGCACCACCCTGCGCTGTGTGTTGGAAAAAATTTGGAGCCCCGCAGCCCCTGGACAGGCCATCCCTCAAAGCATGGAGGAACACCATTCATGAGCATCCCAAAAAGCCCGCAGTTGGCGTACCTCATCCGTCGCCACGGCCTGGAGATGACCAACCGGGGTGGCACTTCTCACATCGGCAGTATTTTTTCCATGGCCGACCTGGTGGCGGTCCTTTATGCCGATGTATTGCATCATGACCCCCAAAACCCCACAATGCCGGAGCGGGACCGCATGGTGCTCAGCAAAGGCCATGCGGGAGCGGGCGTCTATGCCGCCCTGGCGGAATGCGGCTACTTTTCCGTGGCGGAGCTGGAGGCGCATTGCCAAAACGGCAGCCGTTTCAGCGGCCATGTGAGCCACAAAGGCGTACCCGGGGTGGAGGTCTCCACCGGTTCCCTGGGGCAAGGCATGCCCATGGCCATGGGCATGGCCATGGCGGCCAAGTTGAACCACCAGTCCCATCGTGTCTACTGTATCATCGGCGACGGCGAATGCGACGAAGGCGCCATTTGGGAAGCTGCCCTCATCGCCCACCAATATCAGCTAGATAATTTCATTGTTACGATTGATTTTAACAAGGTGCAGTCTCTCACCACGGTGGAGGAGACCATCGGTCTGGAACCCCTGGATGCCAAATGGGCCAGCTTTGGCTGGCATGTGATCCGGGTGAACGGCCACGACCACGAAGCCTTGCATGCCGCCTATCGGGAAGCCCGGCAGGCCATGGGGAAAGGAAAGCCCATCGTGGTCATCGCCGACACGGTGAAGGGCAAAGGGGTCAGTTTTATGGAAGGACAGGTTCTGTGGCATTACCGTACCGCCCGCGGCGAAGAATATGAAAAAGCCCTGGCGGAATTGGAGGCTGCGAGGCCATGAGAGATACCTTTACCCGCTGCTTACAGGATACCGCCCGGGAAAACCCGAACCTGGTCCTCATCACCGGAGATTTGGGCTTTGGGGTGTTGTTCCCCTTCATGAAGGAATTTCCCCGCCAGTTCATCAATGCCGGCATTGCCGAGCAGGCCATGATGAGCATGGCCGCGGGCATGGCCCTGGAAGGCAAAACCGTGGTGGTGTATTCCATCGGCAACTTCCCCACCCTGCGTTGCCTGGAGCAGATCCGCAACTGCTGCGCCTATCACGAGGCCAATGTGAAGATCGTTTGCGTTGGCGCGGGCTTCGTATACGGCACGTTGGGCATGACCCATCACGCCACCGAGGACATGAGCGCGTTGCGCCTGCTCCCCGGCGTAACGGTCTACACCCCTGCGGATGCCAGGGAGACCGAAGCGGTGATGCTTCTCTTTTTGAAGGAGCCTGGCGTGGCCTATCTGCGCATTGGCCGGGGCGGTGAGCCTTGCTTTAGCCAGGACGGCGCGCTGAAAGGCTATCGCACAGGCAAAGCCGTGCCTTATCGGGAGGGCAAGGATGCCTATATCCTCACCGCCGGGGGTATTTTGGGCAGTGCCATGGATGCGGCGCAATCGCTCCAGTCCAGAGGTTTTGACCTGGGCGTGGCCAGTTTTCCCACCATCAAGCCCATCGACCGCGACTTTCTCATCTCCTTGTGCGGCAAGGTGCCGGTTCTTTTCACGCTGGAGGAGCACACCATCGTAGGCGGCTTTGGCAGCGCGGTCTGCGAGGTGGTCAGCGGGCTGCCCGGCAGTCGTGCCCGGGTGGTGCGCCTGGGCCTTCAGGATACCTACTCCTCCATCGTGGGTAACCAGGAATACCTGAAGGCACATTTTGGCCTGGATGGCGTCGGGGTGGCGCAATCCGTGCAGGCCGTGCTGGAGGGCAATGCCTGATGGATCAACGGCAACAGGCGGCACTGAAGGCCATTCACTCGGATCTGCTGGTCCTTCTGACTGACGTGGCCCGAGTGCTGGAGGATAACCACCTGCCCTACAGCGTAATGTGCGGCACCTTGTTGGGGGCGGTACGCCACCACGGCTTCATCCCCTGGGACGATGATGTGGACCTAGTGATGCCGCGAAGCAGCTATGACCGGTTCGCAGCCCTGTACCCGGCTCAGTGCGGCGCCGGTTGCCAGCTGGATTTGATGGATACCTGGGTGCCTCGCGTGCGCATGCAAGGGGGCGCTCGGTCGGCCTTTATCGACCTGTTTGTGCTGGACCCTCTGCCCAACGGCCGTCTGAGCCGTTTCTGCAAGCTCTTTTCCCTGCGCGCCTTGCAGGGGATGCTCAAGGAAGAGACGGACTATCGCCGCTTTACCCTGGCCAAACGGATTTTGCTCGGCGCCACGGCGTTGCTGGGTAAACCTTTTTCCAAGGCTGCCAAGCTGCGCGTCTATGCCCGGTTGGCCCGCCGGGGGAATCCCGATAGCCCGCTGGTCCACATGAGCAATGGCGCTTTTGGCCTGCTGGACATGGCCTTTGACAGAGAGACTTTTGAAAGTCCGGCGCTATCTGATTTTGACGGCCTTGCCGTGCGTATCCCTAGAAACTCCGCCGCCGTGCTCACCCGCCTTTATGGCCCCGACTACTTGACCCCGCCCCCTGAAAACCAGCGGATACCGCTGCATCTTGACCTGTAAAGAAGGGTTTGCCTTGAGCCGCAACACGCGCACCGCACGCTTTGTCCAAAATACCGTCTCCACCGCCGCCTATCAGCTAACCGCCATGCTGATGGGCTTTGTCACGCCCAGGCTCATGATGCTCACCTACGGCTCTCAAGTCAACGGCCTCATTGCGTCCGTCACAGAGTTTCTGACCTATTTCCGCCTGGTGGAGGCAGGCCTGGCCTCTGCGGCTGTATACAGCCTGTACAAGCCTCTCTCCGATGGGGATGACGGCGGGGTTAGCTCCATCGTATCGGCCGCCCGCCAGTTTTATAACATCGCGGGCTATCTCTTTGTTGGGGTCACGGTGTTCTTTTCCCTGATCTATCCCCTGTTTGTTAAAATCGACACCATGGATAGCCTGTCTGTGACGCTGCTGATCATCGCCATGGGCATTTCCGGCTCCCTGGAGTTCTTCACCTTGTCCCGCTACCGGGTGCTGCTTACTGCGGACCAGCGCACCTACATGGTTTCCCTGGCCTCCATGAGTTCGCTGTTGCTATCCACTGCCGTCATCGTGATCCTGAGCGCCCTGAAGGTGAATATCATCGTGGTGCGGCTGTGCGCGTCCCTGACCATCATACTGCGCTCGGTGATCCTCTCCGGCTATGTACGCAAGCAGTACCCCACCATCAATCCCTTTGCCAAACCAAATAAAGGCGCGCTGGCACGCCGCTGGGACGCCATGTACCAGCAATTTACCACCGCATTCCACCAAGGCGCTGGGATCATGCTCACCACCGTCATCACGCGGGATACCGCTATGGTGAGCGTCTACAGCACGTATCACATGGTCACCATCGGGCTATGGGGCATCCTTAAAATGACCACCACGGGCATTTACAGCGGTTTTGGCAACCTGCTGGTTAGTGGACGGGAAAAGCAGTTCCAGACTGCCTACCGGGATTTTGAATATCTGTATCTGGCCATTACCACCATCCTATTTGCTTGCGCCGCCATATTGATCGTCCCCTTTGTGGTGCTCTACACAGACGCCGTCACAGATGCCGACTACCGCGCGCCAGTCATCGGCCTGCTGATCGTCCTGGAGGCGATCACGGATCATGGCAAGATGCCCATGGATTTGATGATCACCGCCAGCGGCAAGTTCCGCGAGACCCGCCATCACTGCACCGCCCAAGTGGCAACAGCCATTGTGCTAGGCCTGCTGCTGGGCCTTTGGGGCCTGACTGTCAGCATGACCCATGCGATTTGTGGGGTGCTCTGCGGCCTTATCCTGGCCAACCTCCTGCGCACTGGCCTGCAGCTTTGGTTCGTGCCCAAACACATCACCCACCTACCCTGGCAAAAAACCTTCTGGCGAATCATCCGGATGGTGCTGGAGGTGGCGATAATCGTTCTGCCCTTTATGACGGTTCTGCGCCTGAACCTGAACGGCTTTTTTAAGTGGATTAGCTACGCGGTGCCGTTGCTCATCTATTCCTCCGTCGTCACCGTGGCCTTTGGCTGGTTCTTTGACCGGGAAAGCCTGCTGTCGTTGATCGGTCGGATGAAGTACTTGTTCCAAAAAGAGCGGTAAGATGGTCAAAAAAGTGGCGGCGCCACTTTTTTGCATTTAGCGGTGCCTCCAATGGGCACACCCATTTTCACTTTTCGCTCCGGCTTGTTAGTTCCTTACAAAAAAAGCCGCGCACCCAGCCCTGGGGAAAGGACAGCGTGCCGCAATGTCGATATCCCGCTTTTTCAAAGCCCCGCACCGATGGGATATTCTCCAATGCAATGGTGGCATACAGCTTTGTTCCTCCGCTTGCCCGGGCGATTTCGTCAAACAGTCGCAATAGATTGCTTTGGATGCCCCTTCGGCGGGCTTTTTCATGCACCAATACATTGCGTACATCCAGCGTATTTTCCATAGGCTGGCCCAGCATCCCCGCATAGGAATGGTCTGGGCGGGATAGCGCCGGGGTGAGGTTTGCCACCCCCATCAGTTTCCCCCTGGCAAAGTACCCAAATGCCTCCCCCAGGGCGCAGATCTCCTGCCATTCCGCCAGGTCGGAGGGGATAAACCAGGTGGGATCCTGCATGCCATCCATCACCTGCTTTTGCAGGGCAAAGGCCACGGGCGCGTCCCGGGCGATCAACTGACGGAAGGACATGCCTGCGATGGCATAGCTGCCTTGCTGTTCCCCTGTCATGCACTGTCCTCCTTCTTTTGTGCTCTGCTCAGCATGCAGACATTCTCCACGCCCCCGGCATAGCAGAATAGATCCACCGGCTGGCATGTTTCCAGGCGATATCCTCCCTGTACCAGCAGAGCGATGTCCCTGGCCTGGGTGGGCACATAGCAGCTGATGTACACCACGCGCCTGGGGGCTGCCTGCAGCACCGCCTGGATGACCGCATGCTCCACACCCCTGCGGGGTGGATCCAGCACCACCACATCCGGCCGCAGGCCTTCCGCCACCAGCTCGGGCAGCTTCTCCTCCACTGTGGCGCAATGAAACGCGACATTTTGGATGTGATTGCGCTCCGCGTTGCGCCGGGCGCTCTCCACCGCCTGGGGCACCACCTCGATGCCGATCACCCGCGCCGCGTGCCGCGCCATACACAGCGCAATGGTCCCCGTTCCGGCATAGGCGTCCACCACCGTATCCGTAGGGGCAAGCCCCGCAAAATCAATGGCGCATTGATATAGCTTTTCCGTCTGGGCCGGGTTTACCTGAAAGAAGGATAGGGGCGAGATCTCAAAGGCAAGCCCCAGCAGTTCCTCCTGAATCGTATCCTGGCCAAACAGCTTCTGGCTGGCCGTTCCCAGTATCACATTGTCTGTGCGCGTGTTCACGCTCACATGCAAGGCGCAAAAGCCAGGCACATGAGCCTGCAGTTCCGCAATCAATAAAGAAGTCTGGGGCGGATTTGCGCTGGTAGCCACCAGCAGCACCATCAGGCTTCCCTCTCGGACGGTACGCACCACCACATGGCGCAGCCACCCCTGGCGGGTAGCCTCGTCATAGGGCTGCACACCAGCCTGCCGCATCCAGCGTTTCACCGCGGCGATGACCGCCCCCACCTCCCCCATGGCCACAGGGCAATCGTCAATGGGCACGATATGGTGGCTGCGCTTACGGTAAAACCCCAGCTCTGGTTTATGCCCATCGCCTCCCACCGGCAGTGAGGTTTTGTTGCGGCAGCGCAAAGGCTGCTCCGCCCCCCAAACCGATGGCACATCGCTCTGATCCAGCCGCAGTCTCCCGATGCGGGCGAGGCAGTCCAGCACGTTTTGCCGCTTGGCTTGCAGCGTGGCCTCATAGCGCATATGCTGCGCACTGCAGCCGCCACACTGTTCATACACCGGGCAGAAAGGCTCTTGGCGATCGGGCGACTTGATTTGCAGCGTCATCAGCTTGGCAAAGGCATATCGTGGCTGCACCTTCAACGCCTTGGCCTCCAGCTGCTCTCCCGGCAGTGCGCCCTCCACGAATACGGTCTGGCCCTCAAACTCGCAGATGCCTTCCAGCTCCGCGCCCAGACGGCTGCATCGCAGGGAAAGCATCTGGTTTTTTTGAATCATCGGTTCCCTCCCACAGGCACATTGCCCCGTCGACACAGCCATAGCTCACTCAATGCAACGGCCAGGGCGCCTTCCACCACGGGCAAAGCCCGCAAGGCAATGCACGGGTCATGACGGCCTTGCAGCTCAAGGGAGACCGTCTTCCGCTCTCCCAATGATATGGTCTGCTGGGGCTTGCCAATGGATGCCGTGGGCCGAAAAGCCACCCGGGCCACGATGGGCATGCCCGTGGTGATACCACCCAACGCGCCCCCGGCATTGTTTTGCGGCGTGATGACCTTTCCGCTCTCCCATGCATAGGGGTCGTTGTACTGGCTGCCTCTCATCCCAGCCGCGGCCAACCCTGCACCAAACTCCACGGCCTTCACCCCGGGGATGGAAAACAAATGCAGAGCCGCCAGGGCTTCCAACCCCTCAAAATAAGGTTCTCCCAGCCCTGGCGCAACCCCCGTGGCCACCACCTCCACCAGGCCCCCCAAGGAGTCCCTTGCCTGCATGGCCTCCTCTACTGCCGCCGGGATGGCCTCTCGGCTGGCATCGCCCACGCGCAACAGCTTGGCTTCCACACGGATGCCCTGTTTTTCCAGCAGTTGCAGGGCAATCCCTCCCACCGCCGCATAGGGCAAGGTCAACCTGCCGCTGTGGTGTCCGCCTCCTCGCAGATCTTCATAACCATGGCTTTTCACCCAGGCGGGGTAGTCGCCATGGCCAGGGCGGGGCCTGTCCGGTAAAAAATCATAATCTTCGCTACGGGCATCCTGATTGCGAAAAAGCAACGTCAGGGGCGTGCCGGTGGTACGCCCCTGAAAAACACCGGACAGTACCTCCGGGATATCGCTTTCCCTCCGGGCGGTGGTTAACTGGCCACCTCCGGCCCTACGCCGCAAAAACGCGCCCAGGGCCTCCCAGTCGATGGAAAATCCGGCAGGCAGGCCCTCTAACACTACCCCCACTGCGGGCCCATGGCTTTCCCCAAAAAGCTGAATGGAGAATGCTTTGCCCCATTGGCTGCTCACAATCCCTTTCCCCCCAATGCCTGATACGTCTCCCAAAACCCAGGCCAAGACTTATCCAGCGCCTCCACCTCATTGACGATGATCGGCGCGTCCGCAATCAGCGCAGCAATGGCCACCATCATCACCATACGGTGATCTCCCTGGGTATCCGCCGTGAAGCCGCCCCGCAACGCCACAGGGCCCTGAATCGTCAACACGTCGTCATCCGCCGACAACCGCACCTCCGCCCCCAAGTTCACCAGCATCTCCAGGGTGGTTTTCAGCCGGTCGCATTCCTTGGCCCGCAGCCGTTTCATCCCGGACAAGGCGGACTGTCCATGGGCTTGGGTGCAAATCAGCGCCAGCATGGGCGCCAAGTCCGGGATGTCCGTACAGTCGGCTGCCAAGGGCAGCAGTCTGGCCCGGGAAGGGCAGGTCACCACCATTTCATCCCGATCTCGATAAGCCAGCATGCCCATCTGCTGCAACAACGCAACAATATGGGCATCCCCTTGCAGGGAGGCTTCCCCTTCCTGGCCCGCCTGCACATTTTGCACCACCACGCCGCTGCCCACCGCGTTGGCGCAAAACAGCACCGCAGCGCTGGTCCAGTCCCCGGAAATGCGGATGTCCTTAGGGTTGTGACGCTCAGATGGGGCGATGGCAAAGGTGGCCTCCCCCTCCTGCCGGCACTCCAGTCCAAAGCGAGCCATCATGCCCAGGGTCATGTCCACATAGGGTCGGCTTACTACCGGGGGCACAATGGTCAGCCGGGAGGGCACCGCCTGACCCTGCGCATCTGTGGCATGGGCCAGGGCCACCAACAGCCCCGAAGCAAACTGGCTGGACAAGGCCCCGTCAATCTGATACGTCCCCGCGTGCAGCTTGCCACTCACCTCCACCCGTGCCGGCTTCCCTTTCTGGGCGGGCTTGCAGGCCATATGAACCCCCGCCTTTTCCGCCAGTTCCGCCAGGGCCTCCACAGAGCGAGCCGCTAAGCTTTCCGCCAGGGTAATGGTGGCCGCCTGCCCACGCACCCAGAATGCCGGGATCAACATCCGAAGCGCCGTGGCGCAGGCCCTTGCGTGGAAGGCTACGGTGGCGGCCTTTGCCTGGCCTGCCGGTTGTACCCGCAGCACATCCCCTTCCTGCTCCACGGTGGCCCCCAGGGCTCTGATTCCATCCATCATGGCCTGCACATCATCGCATAGCGGCGGCGTGAACCCATGCAGGCGGCATTCACCCCTGCCCAGGGCTGCCAGCAATAAAGCCCTGTGCGCCTCGCTCTTGGCCGGCGGTACCAAAGCACTGCCATGCAAACGGCCTGATTGAAACGTTCGGCAGGTCATAATGATGTCCTCCTCGAAAATGAGTACCCCTAGATGTAGTATATGCGTAAAATTATAGCATATATATATTGAAATACAACGGGCGGCTTCCTGCCGCCCGCTTCAAAACTCTAACAATTCATCGACATTTTCATCACGTTTTTGACATCCTTTGTTCACCCTAGACATCCTCTAACGGAGTTCGCTTCCTGACTGGTTTTTGCTCCTCTTCTGGAAAGATGTAGCAGACCTCCATCCGGTCAAAGGCGACGCTCTCCACAAAATGCTCCGGCAGGAAACGGGTGAGGGCGTATTCCTCCCAATCCGCCTGGTGCCGGGGCAGCCAAAGGGGTTGGCCCAGGTCAATTTCTGGCAAGGCTTCCCGCAACGCCTCCCGGGGAGCCTCCCGGCGGCATGGCACCACCTGGTCCCGAAGGCATTTTTGCCCCTTCATCAACCTAATCCACAACCTGCCTTGGCGCTCTTGCAATCCAAACCCTCCCCTACCTGCCTTTGCCGCGTCTTTTGATTATACACCAGGCTCACAAATTCGTAAACCTTTTGCCCTTGACACGATCCAGGGTTGACGCTGCCCAAAAACCATATATAATAATAAAGATAGGGTATTTTGTTGGCCAAGCAGGCCCAGGCTGAGGGAGGTACTATGCCCACTGTTGAAGCTTATCGCCGTGCTCCATTGGTGAACCCGGCTTTCGTTCCCCTTTCGGATTCTTCTGTGCAGACGGGCGGGTTGCTTGATGCCGTCACCCAGAAGGTGCTCTCGCTGGCCCATATCGACGCCATGACTCCCTTGGACGCTGTGCTGGCCAGCAAATTGGGCGGCTACGCGGATTTGCCTGCGGCTCCCGATATCCAGACCGCCGCGGCCGAGCTGCATCGCAACCCCCACGGGTTTATGTTGCTGGCCCGGGCGGTGCTGCTCATCGCCGCCGCTACCCAGGACAAGGATGCCATGCTGCGGCTGCTGGCCGCCATGCGAACTTTTTTCGAGATCCTGCCCTCCCTGCCGGAGGAGGCGCTCCTGCCCATGGGCGCGGATGCTCTGCGGGTGACAAGCGAGCTTTACCGCCGCACCGGGCAATCCTTCTTGCTCACCATATTGGAACGTTTGCGGGCCCAGTTGCCCGATGTATCCGGCCTGATGCATAGCTTCCCTTTCCAAACACCTTACCAGCCGCAGACGGCTGCCGTTGAAAACAGGGAATACCATCAACGGATGGAGCGACTAGCCACGGGTAACCTCACGGCGGATGCCCTGGCCATGACGGCTTTGTTGGCTCTATATAGCGGCTCCAGCCGCGACGGCGCGGCAGCTAAGGTTGGCCTTGCTTCGCTGATGCGCTATCACGGCATGCCCACCGGCGCTTTTTCCGCAGATCCCTACCTGGCCGGGCGAGACCCAGCCCGGGCTACAGATTTGCCTGCCCTCTGCGCTCAGGTGGAGGCCTATGCGGATGTGTTGGCTTCCAGTGGCGATCTTTCGCTGGCCGACCGGCTGGATCTGCTGCTGACCAATGCTTTGCCTGATCTGATCACAGACCATGGGATGCGCGCCTTGCAACCCGTCAACCGTCTCACCGACGATGATAGCTGTAACGCCCATTCCCCTCAGCCGCAGGATACCGCGTTTTTGTTGCGGGCACTGTATGCCCTCCGCCGCAGTGTTTGGATGGCCCGGGAGGCCGATGAAATCGTCCTCATGCTGCCCATGACAGGCGGTTGTCTCACCCGGGTCAGCGGTGTGCCGGTGCGCCTTACCTGCGCCTGCACGGGTCATTTTGATCAACAGTTGACCATTGCCGTAGAGGCCAAACAAGCTGTGCCCTTTACGATGTTGCTGCGCATTCCCGGCTATGTGGCGCAGGCCACGGTCACACTGGAAGGCGGCAAGGCGCAGGTCGCCCAGCCCGGTACCTTATTCTCCCTGCACCGCACCTTCCGCACCGGGGATAAGATCACGTTGCATCTGCTCAGTGCTCCCCGCCTGGAAACCGGCTATCGGGGCAGCGTCAGTGTGATGTGCGGTTCCGCGCTGATGGCGCTGTCCCTGCCCAACACCGAAGCTGGCTGGCAGTATGCTTTGGCGACCGATACGCCGCTCACCCTCGGGGAGGAAAATGGCTCCGCCTGTGTATATGCCCATGCCACCGACGCCCCTGAATGGCGTGCCAACAGCGGTTTTATCGCCCCTCCGCCTCAAAGCATAGTGGTGGATCAAGAGTATGCGTTGACCTTGCTGCCCTTTGCGGGCGCCGTCGGACGCATCGCCGCCTTCCCCAAGGCGACCCGCAGAGCATGAGGAATGCTGGGAACCAAACCAAGGTGGAGGACGTTGTATGGAAGAAGCCGTTTGTGGGGCTGGCCCCCATGGCCGGCATTACGGACTGGCCCCTGCGGCTGCTGTGCTACCGGATGGGCGCCACCTACGCCTGCACCGAGATGGTCAGCGCCGTGGGCTACCTATGCGCCAAGCCGGGCAATGCCGCCTATCGGCGGCTGTTGGAGGTTCACCCCCAAGAGCATAACACTGCCTGCCAGCTTTTTGGCAAAGACCCGGTCGCGCTGGGCGAGGCGGCCGCCAGGGTAACGGCGCTGCAGCGCTTCACCTCCATCGATATCAACATGGGGTGCCCTGCCCGCAAAATCGTGTTTTCCGGCGAAGGCAGCGCGTTGTTGCAAAACCCCGCCTTGGCCTACAAGCTGATGGAGGCCGTGAAGCGCAATACCTACCTGCCTGTGACGCTCAAGACCCGCTTGGGCTACGATGCCGATAGCATGAACGCGGGCCCGCTGGTGGAGGCCGCCGGGAGCCTGGGCTTCCAATGGGTTTGCATCCATGGCCGCACCCGGCAGCAGCAGTATGGCGGCCAGGCGGACTACGCAGCCATCGGGGCGATCAAAGCGAAGGCTTCCCTGCCCATCATCGCCAACGGGGATGTGTTTGCCCCCCAGGATGCAAAGCGCATCTTGGTGGAAACCGGCGCGGATGGGCTGATGATCGGCCGGGGCGCCATCGGCAATCCCACTTTGTTCCGTACGGCCCAGGAGGCCCTTGGGGGCCTGCCCCTCACCCCGCCATCCCTCCAGGAACGCCTCGCTATCGCCTTAGAGCATGCGCAGTTGATGGTGGGCTGTAAGGGGGCGGCCCTGAGCATGGTGGAGATGCGCAAGCATCTGGGCCATTATGTGGCCGGACTTCGCGGCGCGGCAGCTCTGCGCCGCCGCCTGACCCAAGTGAAGACCTTGGAGGAACTGACCGCGCTGCTACAAACGCTTTTGGAGACAGCCGCAAAGGAGGAAGAAACCATATGAAACGCACTTTTTGTAAAACTTTGGGGGTTTTGGCGCTGTGCCTGACTTTGCTGACAGGCCTGTCCACCGCTTATGCGGATAGCCTGCTTGGGCTTGACGGCCAACTATCCCAGTGGCTGTCCCAGGATGTGCCCCTTCGTTTCAGCGGCGTCAAAGAGCTGCAAACGTTCTTGCCCTTTACGGAAAAGCAGCTGCCCATGTTTAACGACCTGCTGCAGCACATGGCTTTTCAGTCCTCTCTGGAGCAGGATGGGGATGGAAGCGTTACCACCCTGCAAATGCTGTGTGACGATACGCCGGTATACATGCTCACCGAGCGCCAGCAGGGCGATGACTTTAGCCTGGAAACCTCCCTGCTGCCCAACTATACGCTGCAATCCAACGGGCAGTCTCCCATTGACGCGCTGGCCCACGCGCCGCAGCAGGAAAGCCCCTTTACGTTTCTAACCGCAATTTCTCAGGCGCAAAGCCACTATCAGGCGCTCATCGATGCCTGCGAGCCCTATGCGGAAAAAAAGCGCGCCAACTACAAGATCGCGGACATTGGCACCTCCAAATGGAGCCAAATCGCCCGGCTGACTACAGAACAAAGCGACAGCATGCTCCCTCTGCTCCGCAGTATGCTGCAAAGTGGCATGGACCCCGCTTATTGTGAGGAATTGAACCATGTCCGTTTTGGCAAAGGCTTCATTGTGGGCCTCTACAAGGTAGGGGAAAACGACAAGGATTTGGCCGTCTATCTGAAAGGGGATCTGCTCTACCCGGACGGCTCCACCTACGCGCTGAAGTACCAGTGGGCCTTTGTGGACAAAGGCACTCAGCGCAAGGATTCCTACAAATACGATGCCGTCAAAGGAGGTTCACCCAAGCTGCGCCGTACCGTGGAGGCCTTTGCCACCCAAACGCTGCTTTCCGATGAACTTTCCATGAAGGGCAACAGCGAGACTATTCTACGGGGAAGCGGTACAACCGATGTGCAGAATGATAAGTTCTCCCTCACGGGCAAAGCCACCGGCGATACCCGTACCCTAGAGGGTAGCTGGTCCAACCAAAGCACCCACACCGAGGACAGCCAGGAAACCTCTGTCACCCAAACCATGACCCCCAAGCTGACCGTAACCTCCGGCGCGGGAGGCACGGTGCTCAGTGGCACCCTTGCCGTGGAGAAAAAGAATGGGAAAACCGTAACCTCCTCCTACACCCTTCATCTACAAGAGGACGTCCCCTTGGATTTTGCCACCCTCACGGAAGACAACAGCCTCTATAGCGTGCTGGAGGGAGCCCCCACGCCCCTTCCGGCCAGCAGCATCTCTCAAAACGCGGAAGAATCCCCCGATGCTTCCTCCAACGAATATCTGGTCGGCACCCCGCCCATTGGGGTGACCGCCTTCCCCATCCCCCAAGAAATGACCCCCCTCTCCCTGGAAGGCCTGAGCGAAGAGACGCGGCAAGCCCTGCTCAAACAGATGTCACAAACCCTGTCCGGCAAACTGCTGCGCGCCGCGGCCTTGTTACCCCAGGAGGATATCGCTCTGCTGCTGGACGGCCTTACCGAAGAAGACACTGCCAAATTCTGGGACATGCTCAGCGGTCTATGATCTTGCGCGCTGTGCGCCATCAAAGGAGGAGCCTATGATGTACAAAAACCTGCGCGCCCTTCTCACCCTCTGTCTGGTCCTTATCCTGGGTCTGGCGCCGGTGAGCGCCGGTTGGGCCTCCAGCCTGGACTATTCCGTGGCGGTGAAACTAGAAAAACAGCTACAAGCAGGCAGCGGCTTTACCGGCACGCTGACCCTTTCCATGGCCGCTGCCCCTGGGCGGGAGAAGGATGCCATCATCACCAAAGAGCCTCTGGTGTTTGACCTGTCCTATCTGGCGGCCCGGGAGGACGCCATAGCAGGAACCCCCGCAGAGCGGAGGCTCAGCCTGCTCTATCCCAGCGGGGCGGATCCCCGGGCAGCGTTTTACCTGTCCCTGAAAGAAGCGGGCGTTTTTCTGAAATCAAGCCTGCTGGATTATCAGTGGTATGCCCTTCAAAGCGCGCCTCTGCCCGAACCGCCAGTCCCAGAGGAGACGAAGACGCCTGCCCAAGCCGACGCGCCGAACACCGGCTTTCTCGCCGAAGGCTTGCAGGAAACGCTCCAACAAAGTGTGATGCCTTCTTTGCTCCCTTTCCTGGCGTCGATGGCTGTGCAGGGCAACGTGTCTTTTTCGGATGATTTTACAAAGGCGCTCAACGTCTATACCACCAAAATCGATCTGTGGATTGAGGGATACCGGCAAAATGCGGCCCTCGGCAAGCTGGCGGACGGTACCGTCACCATGGAGGTCAGCTATGCCATTCCTGCCCTTGCCATCAAGGCCCAGCTCAAACAGATGGTGCTGGATGTATTGGCGGACGCAACATTACTGCCCATGCTGCAGGCCATGCTGCCCTCCGACCAGGCGGAGCTGATGCTAAACCCGCAAATGCAGAGTTACTATTTCTTTGCCATTGATTCTCTGCCCCTGGATCAGGATCTCACCATTGCCCGCACCGTGAGCCTGAAGGGCGAAACCCTGTCCCTGCACATGCAGCTGCCCTTTTATGATGAAAAGGCAGGCGCTGTGACCCTGGCGTACAGCCGGTCCATCGGTGAAGGGGATCTGCCGGATGAGAACGTGATCTCTTTGGAGAACAAAGACCTGACGCTGCGCCTGGAATATCAAGAGTATAGCACCATGACGGATGTGATCGTATACCAGGGCACCCTCCTGCGCGAACCCCACGGTCTGAACAGTTACGAGGTGGAGGATGCCAAGGCGGATCTGCTGCACAAGACCCTGTCCGCGGATTTCACCCTGACCCATGGACAGTCCACCAGCGTGGACAGCGAGGAGCGGGAAATCCTCAGCCACGACATCAAGCTTTCCGTTCAGCCCACCACGGCCAACAAGGATGAAGGCGGAGAGGACCTGCCCCTTACCCAGGCGCAACAGGCAGCCTATCTAGATTTCCCCGCCCTGGACATCAGCGCCACCGCGATCTTTGCCAGCAAGCCCGCCAAGAACGCATCCACCTCCCTGGATCTTTCCGTTGTCCTTGCCAGCGAGGATTTGCCCCAGGAAATCACCTTGAAACTGGAGGGCAAGACCGTCCTAAAATGGCCTCTGGATGCCTTCGCTGTGGAGGACCTCCCCAGCTTGACCTCTCTGAGCCAGGAGAAAATTTCCGCCTTATTAGGCTCGGTAGCGTTTCAGGCGGGGTCTTTGTTTTTGCCGCACTTCCAGCTGCCCACACCCGCCGGGCCAACAGCCCCTACGGCCAGCCCCCAGGGAACCGTTGATTAAAAAACCGTCGGTATTCTGATTTTTACTTTTGAAAGGGGACATGAGATTGATCAATCCGTGCGAAATTTTTGGGGAAGCCGTCTTCAACGACCCTTCCATGCAGGAGCGCTTGCCGCAAGAGACTTACGAGGCCCTTCGGCGTACCATCGAGCAAGGCCGCTCCCTGGACCCCGCCATCGCGGGGATCGTGGCAAACGCCATGAAGGACTGGGCGGTGGAACACGGCGCAACCCATTATACGCATTGGTTTCAGCCCATGTCCGGTGTTACCGCTGAAAAGCACGAATCCTTTGTGAGCCCCCGGCCCGACGGCACCATCATCCTGGAGTTCAGCGGCAAGGAATTGGTGAGAGGCGAGCCCGATGCCAGCTCTTTCCCTTCCGGCGGCCTGCGGGCCACCTTTGAAGCCCGTGGCTATACCGCCTGGGATCCCACCAGCTACGCGTTCATCAAAGATGGTACCCTGTGTATCCCCACAGCCTTTTGCAGCTACGGCGGCGAGGCGCTGGATCAAAAAACCCCGCTGCTGCGTTCCATGGAAACCTTGAACCGCCAAGCGCTTCGGGTTCTTGCCCTTTTTGGCAACACCGACGTGACCCGGGTACTGCCCACGGTAGGGCCGGAGCAGGAATACTTTCTGGTGGACAAAACCACCTATCGCCAACGTCCGGACTTGATCCACACCGGCCGCACGCTGTTTGGCGCCAGGCCTCCAAAAGGGCAGGAATTGGACGATCACTACTATGGCGTCATCAAGCCCCGGGTTCAGGAGTTCATGAACGAGCTGAACCAAGAGCTTTGGCGGCTGGGCGTGCTTTGCAAAACCGAGCACAACGAGGTGGCCCCCGGCCAGCACGAAATGGTACCTGTGTATTCCACCGTAAATATTGCCACGGACCACAACCAACTGGTCATGGACATTATGAAAAAAGTGGCTGACCGGCACGGGTTGGTCTGCCTGCTGCATGAAAAACCCTTTGGCGGGGTCAACGGCAGCGGCAAGCATAACAATTACGCCCTGTCCACCAACACCGGCGTCAATCTGCTGGATCCCGGCGATACCCCCAGCGAAAACGCGCAATTCCTGCTCTTTCTCACAGCGGTCATCGAAGCGGTGGACAATTATCAGGATTTATTGCGTATCGCCGTGGCCAGCGCGGGCAACGACCACCGCCTGGGCGCCCATGAAGCCCCGCCTGCCATCATCAGCATCTTCCTGGGGGATGAGCTGAACCGCATCATTGAGTCCATCATCAACGAAAAAACTTATGCCTCGCCGGATCGTGCCCAGATGCGCCTGGGAGTGCATGTGCTGCCCAAATTCCCCAAGGATTCCACGGACCGCAACCGCACCTCTCCCTTTGCCTTTACGGGCAACAAATTTGAGTTTCGTGGCCTAGGCAGTTCCCAAAGCGTCAGCGGCCCCAACACGATGCTTAACACCGCCATCGCGGAAAGTTTGCGCAAATACGCCGATGAGCTGGAAGCCGCTTCAGACTTCACCGGTGCCTTAAACGCTTTGATCCGCCGGGCCCTTGGCCAGCATATCCGCATCATTTTCAACGGGAACGGATATGACGAAAGCTGGATCCAAGAAGCACAGCGGCGCGGCCTGCTCAATCTGAAAACTACCGTGGACGCGCTTCCCTATTATCTGCTGGACAAAAACATCGCCCTTTTTGAAACCCATAAGGTTTTTAGCCGACAAGAGGTGCTCAGCCGATATGAAATCATGCTGGAGAATTACATAAAGGTGATCGATATCGAAGCCCTTTGTATGCTGGATATGGCCCGCAGGATGATCCTGCCGGCGGCCATCCGGTATTCCAAAGATGTGTCTGAGGAAGCCACGCTGAAAAAGGCCTTGCTGAGTGGCGGCATTGAAACGGAAACAGCGTTGCTGTCTGCCATCAGTCAGCAAATGGATGCCATGACCCAGCACGTGAATCTGCTGGATCACGCGCTGAAAGATCAGCCAACCGAAGGAACAGTTCTGGAGCGGGCGCAGTACACCAGGGACATTATTTTTGCCGCCATGGGTAAACTGCGGGAGGCGGGAGATATGCTGGAAACGCTGGTTGGCGCTGAATATTGGCCCATGCCCACCTACCAGGAGCTGATGACGAATGTGTAGGATACACCCTGCAACAAAAGGATCTCTCCCATGAAGATTAAAATCACCGTGTTGGACGTTCTTCTAAAAAAAGATCTTTGGGCTGAGTATATCGCTGAGCCTCCCCAAGCCTGTCCCTTTTTTACAATTGGGGACGAGTTCTTAATTGAAGAATTTGCGATGCCTAAAGGATTTTGCACATGGGCATGGCAAGATTTATTCTACGTTTTTTATAGCCTTTGGAAGGGCGGAACCAGCGTTCCCTGGTACAAAGAGCACGGGGTTTCTATTGTGTCCTGCACGGACGGACTGCGTCCTGTAACCTTCAAAATTGAGCGTGTCAACGAGTGATTGGGTACCCCTCACAAAAATATTCCCAGAAAATGTCCCATATCTTCGTCGCAGGTGAATACGTTCGTAGCTCTTTGCTCGGTCGAATCGCATATGTAAAAGATCGACCTACATTTTGTAGGTCGATCTTGTTGGAATGCGGCGGCGATCTATTCTACCGGGCCGTCACCAGCCAAGTACCTTCGACGTGCTGGGGCTTAACTTCTGTGTTCGGAATGGGAACAGGTGGGACCCCCAGGCCATTGCCACCGCAAAGGGTGAACGTAGTGGGTGAGCGCCGACATCCAGGGTAGATG
>JAVBSI010000029.1:0-46050 GCA_031556815.1 Eubacteriales bacterium
AGGAGGCGTTGGCCGCTTGGGAGGAATTGGATGGCTCCGCAAAGAAATAACTAGGAGGAGGGTGCGATATATGCAGGTCACGGTACAAACCATTTATGATTGGCTGGATGGCATCGCGCCCTTTACCACCGCCGAGGCCTATGACAACGTGGGCTTGCTGGTGGGCGATACGGCAGCGGAGGTTCACAAGGCGCTTTTTTGCGTGGATGTGACCCGGGAAGCTGTGCAGGAAGCCGTTCGGCTGGGCGCGCAGCTGCTGATTTCTCATCACCCGCTCATGTTTGGGGGGATCCAACGCATAGAGTATGCTATGCCGGAGGGTCGTGTTTTGCAGGCATTGTTGGCGGACAAGCTGAATGTTATTGCAGTTCACACCAACTTTGACAAAGCCCCGGGGGGAACAGGCGACAGCCTGGCCCAGGTTTTGGGGCTAGAAGATGTGAAGGCAACGGGTGATTATGTGCGTATGGGACAGTTACCCACGGCCCTTCGCCTGGAGGCGCTGGAAGCCCTGGTGAGAGAACGGTTGCAATCTGTGGTGCGTCGCTATGGGCAGGGGCGTGAGCCCGTCAGCAGGGTGGCCGTTGGGCCGGGCGCCGCCGGGGATGGCGTGGAGGAAGCTTTTGCAGCAGGGGCCCAGGCATATGTCGTCGGGGAGATCAAGCACCATGAACTCTTGTGGGCCACCGCCCAGGGGCTTACGGTGCTGGAGGCGGGCCATTATGCTACCGAGTGGGTGGGGATCCAGGCCCTATATGAGCGTTTTCTAACAATGGCTGTCACCGAAGGATGGAGTGTGTCGCCGCTGTTATTGACCCAAGCCCCCTTTTCTGGAGTGATGCGCGCCAGGGAAAAAGAGGCCAGATGAGCTAAGGAGGTACCCCTGGATCAGATTGAGATGCTGTGGCAATTTCATCAGGCCGACATGGATGCGGACGCGCTGGAGGGCGAGATCAAGCGCGCACCCACCCGTATCGCGTTGATGAAAAACCGTGATTTTTTGGTGGAGCAGCAAAACGCGGTGAAGCGCATGGAGGAGGAAGTCTCCGAAATGGTGGACCGGGTGGATGTGATCAAGGACGCCATCGCACGCCTGGAGGAACAGCTGACGGTGCTGCAAAAGCGCATGGCGGACAGCCCGCCCGCTACGCTGGAACAGGCCAAGGAGCTCAGCCAGGATGCCCAAAAGCTGCTCAGCGGGATCACCAGCTACGAGCAGGAAATGAAGCGCATCCAGCAGGACGCCGCGGATCGGGATCGCCTGGAAAAGGATATCCGCATGAAGTATGCCAAGGTGAAGGCGGAGTATGACAAGCAAAAGGTGGCTTACGAAGCGGAATACAAGGAGCAGATGAAGGCGCTGGAGGATAAGCGGCGCATTACCCAGGATAAGACCAAGGGCATCGATCCGCAGCTGCTGGAGAGATATCAGCTGATCAAGCAGCATTGTGTGCCGCCGGTGGCCCGGCTAATTGGAGACCAGTGCGGCGGATGTAATATGAGCCTGCCTTCGGTGACGTTACGCAACCTGAAAACAGGTTCCAGTATTATTGAATGCGAGACTTGCGGACGGATGATCATCCAGATATAGGGATGGGCAAACGGGCATCGGAATTGCGATGCCCGTTTGTGTTTTGATACAAAGGAGGCGTGGCATGGATTTCATCGAGATCATTGAAAAAAAGAAATTGGGCCAGGCTTTGAGCCGGGCGGAGATTGAGTATTTTACCAATGGCGCGGCACAGGGGCAGATCCCGGACTATCAGCTGGCGGCATTGCTGATGGCCATCCGCCTCAACGGAATGAACCGGGAGGAGACCGCCCAGCTGGCCATGGCCATGACCGACTCTGGTGATCGGATGGACCTGTCGGCCATCAAGGGTATTCCAACGGACAAACACTCCACCGGCGGCGTGGGGGATACCACCACGCTGGTGCTGGTACCCCTGGTGGCGGCTTGTGGCGTGCCTGTGGCCAAGATGAGCGGCCGTGGGCTGGGACATACAGGCGGTACCCTGGACAAGCTGGAGAGCATTGAGGGCTTGCAAATCAGCCTGGGTATCCAGGAGTTTATTGCCCAGGTGCAACGGATCGGCTGTGCAGTGGTGGGGCAAAGCGATAATTTGGCCCCGGCGGATAAGGCGCTCTATGCCTTGCGGGATGTGACCTCCACCGTGGATAGCATGCCGCTGATTGCCGGCAGCATCATGTGTAAGAAACTGGCCAGCGGTGCCAAGGCCATCGTGCTGGACGTGAAAACCGGTGCCGGAGCGCTGATGCAAACCCTGGAGGAGAGCATTCAGCTGGCCCAGGCCATGGTGCATATTGGTGAGGACGCGGGCCGCAGGATGGTGGCGCTGGTCACGGACATGGGAGAGCCTTTGGGGAGCCATGTGGGCAACGCGCTGGAAGTAAAGGAAGCGATTGATGTGCTGGCTGGACGGGTTCAAGGGCCGTTGCTGGACATTTCGCTGGAGCTGGGCGGCAGGATGCTGGTGTTGGGCGGAGCGGCGGGGGATGTGCCCCACGCCAAGGACATGTTGTTGGCCAAACTGCGAAGCGGAGAGGGCCTCCAAAAACTGGCGGAAATGATCCAGGCCCAGGGGGGCGATCCATTGGTCTGCCAGGACGTGACACGGCTGCCACAGGCCAGCGTCATTGAGAAGGTGTTGGCCCCCTCCAGCGGGTGGATTCACCATATGAACACCACCGCATTGGGCAACGCCGCCCAGGGCATGGGTGCGGGCCGCAAGGCCAAGATGGATGTAATTGACTACAGCGTGGGCTTTGTGCTGCATCATCGCATCGGGGCGCAGATCACCAAGGGGGAGGCCCTGGCAACCGTCTACGCCAAGGATGAGGATAGCGCGGCCATGGCCGCCCGGCAAATTCAGCAAGCCATTGCCATTACCCAGGAAAAGGCGGCCCCCTGCAAGCTGCTGCACGCGGTGGTCACCGCCGACAAGGTAGAGCGGGTCTAACATGAATTTCCGCTGGGCAGGCAAGCCCATACAACACACAAAGGAGGAACCGACATGCCTTTTAGCGTCAACGACAGCTTTCTGTACGTCGTGTCAGGCGTGGTGATCCTGTTTGTCATTGCGCAATCCGTGTTTTTCATGGTGAAGGCGATCGCAAGGGCCAAACAGCTGAACATCGGCGGCGACACCATTCGCAAGACCGTTTTTTCCAGCGCGCTGTTCTCCGTGGCGCCTGCCATTGCCATTTTGGTGGGGGTCATTTCCCTCAGCCAGTTCATGGGACTTCCGTTTCCTTGGCTGCGGTTGTCCATTCTAGGCGCGGTGACCTATGAGCTGCCCGCCGCCACCGTAGCGGCCAAGGCCATGGAGTTGCCCCTGAACCAAACCATCACATCCCCAGAGGCTTTTGCCACCATTGCCTGGGTGATGACGCTGGGCATCATCGCGGGGTTGGTGCTCATTCTTTTTGGCCTGAAAAGGATCCAGAAGGGCATGCATTCCATCACCGGCAAGGACAAAAAATGGGGCGAGATCGTGATGAACGGCCTGTTCCTTGGCATGATCTCCGCTTTTTTGGGGATGCTGTTCGCCAATATCCGCAGCGGTTTGCCGGGGTTTATCCCCATTGCCGTGGCGGTTTGCTCCGCTTTGTTGATGGCGGTTTGTGGGGTGTTGATCAAGGCATGCAAGTGGACATGGCTGGAGCAGTATGCGCTGCCCCTGTGTATGCTGGGAGCCATGGCGCTCAGCATTCCAATCGCCGCGCTGATGTCGTAAGGAGGATAGGAATATGAGTGACAAGAAAGCTGTTAACATCTCGGCCTATGAACAGAGCGTTCATGTCTATGGCCGCGTCTGGATGGCACTGGCCCTCTTTTTGATGCTGGCGGCTCCCTCCGCCATCTGCCTCTATTACAACGTTTGGCCTGATGCCGCCAGCTTATTGAAGGGCTTACTGGGTGTGGCCCCCATGTTTTGGACTGTGGGGATCATCGAGGTGTTGACCTATGCGCCCATGCTGGGTACAGGTGGTACCTACCTAGGCTTTGTGACAGGTAATCTCACCAATTTGAAGGTGCCCAGCGCCCTGAACGCCATGGAGGCAGCCAAAGTAAAGCCTGGGTCCGAGGAAGGGGAGGCCATTTCCACCATTGCCATCGCCTCCAGTTCCATTGTGACCACGGTGGTCATTGCCTTGGGCGTTCTTGGGCTGGGGTATCTGCGCCCTGTGCTGGAAACGTCCACCCTAAAGCCTGCTTTTGACAACATCTTGCCGGCGCTCTTTGGCGCGCTGGGGGTGGTGTTTGTAAGTAAAAACTGGAAAATCGCTTTGGCGCCGCTGCTCTTTATGATCCTACTGTTTTTACTCATGCCGGGGCTTTCCAGCAGCGTGGGTATTTTGGTGCCAGTGGGCGCGTTGATTGCCATCGGCGTGGCGCGAGTCCTGTATAAAAAGGGCCTGTTGGGGGACGGGAAGCCCGTGCAGGACCAAACGCCCAAGCAAAGTGAGGCGAAGAATCCATGAGCATCGGGTGGATCGTTTTGACGTTACTGGTCTGCTTCCTGGCAGTGCTGGTGGTACGGGCCTTGCGCTTTACGCCCAACCAGAGAGCTGTGCCCGCCACCACCCCGGTAGCCGTGGACGAAGCAGCAGCCATCGCGCATTTGCAGGAGATGATTCGGCAGAAAACCGTCAGCGATGTGGATGAAAGCAAAATGGACAAAGGCCAATTTGAGGCTTTCCGCCAGTTGCTGGTGAGGTTGTACCCCACCGTTCATGAAAAGCTGAAGCGGGAATTGATCGGCAGCAATGGATTGCTGTATACCTGGAAGGGCAAGGCCTCCGCTGCTCCCTCTGTGCTGATGGCCCACTACGATGTGGTGCCCGCGAAGGAGGAAGAATGGCAACATTCGCCCTTTGGCGGAGTGATCCAAGATGGGGAGCTGTGGGGCCGGGGAACGCTGGATACCAAGTGTACGCTTCATGGCGTCATGGAGGCGGCGGAGGGGTTGCTGAAAGAAGGGTTCCAGCCCGCCAATGACATGTACTTCGCCTTTGGCGGAGATGAAGAGGTGATGGGCAACGATGCGGTGGCCATCGTGGAGACGCTGATAGGGCGTGGTGTCAAGCCCGCCTTCGTGCTGGACGAGGGCGGCGCTATCGTTCAGGATGCCTTTCCGGGGGTCAACCAAAGCGTTGCCATGGTGGGCATTGCGGAAAAGGGCAGCGTGTTCATGGACATGAAGGCCACGGGCAAAGGCGGACACGCCAGCGCCCCGCCGGTCACCCAGAGCTTGGCCACCTTGGCCAAGGCCATCATGAAACTGAAAAAAAAGCCCATGCCCTTTACCCTCACCAAGCCAGCGTTGGATTTGTTTGACGCGATGGGCAGGCATTCAGGCTTTGCTTTTAGGCTCATCTTTGCTAATTTATGGTGCTTTGCGCCATTGCTGAATTTGCTGTGCAAGCGCAGCGGCGGAGAGCTGAACGCTTTGGTGCGCACCACCTGCGCCTTTACCAAGGCCTCGGCGGCGGACGCCTACAATGTGCTGCCCACCGAGGCCACCGCCGGGTTGAACCTGCGGGTGATCTGCGGGGAAACGGTGGAGCAGGTGAAAGCCCACATGGAGAAGACCATTGCGGACAAAAGAGTGACGCTTACGCTGGTGCAGGGGGTGAACCCCTCCAGCATCTCCAAGACCTACGATGAGGCCTGGAACAGGCTGGATACGGCTATCCGGCAAACCTACCCCCAAGTGTTGGTTGCCCCTTATCTGATGGTGGCCGCCAGCGACAGCCGCCATTATTGCCGGATCAGCGACAACGTGTACCGATTCATGGGCATGCCGCTGACCAAGGAGCAACGGGGGCTGATCCACAATGCCAATGAGCGGATCCCCGTGGCGCTGCTGCGGGATTCCATCGGGTTTTTTACCCGGGTCATTCGCCTGAGCTGACGAGGACCGCTCAGGCCCCCTGGTGCCGTACCTTCCCTCGCCAGAGGGAAGGTACGGTTTGGTATATCCAGGCCAAAGCGGTGATGGTGAGAAGAGCCAATAGTTCCAATGAACAGAGGTAGAGGATGCCGCCCCGGGAGGCCAGCCATACCAAGGGCGTGCCGGGCGGCGTCTGACTCAAAAACAGATAGTTGGTTCCCAGCAGCTTGTTCAGCCATGCCACCAGGGCTAGATAACCGTTGGCGGCCAGCAGCACAGGCCGCGCGTCCTGAAGCCGGGGGAGCCCCCGAAGCCGGAGGAAAAAAGGTCCGCAAAGGATGAGCACATGCAGGCGATAGAAGGCGGAGGACATCAAAAGCGGGTGGGCACAATCGGCAATCGCGGGAAAAAGCAACGCGAGCAAGGCGCAGGGTGCGCCCAGGTGTAGGGAAAAGCTATACAAGGCCTTGGATTTCAGCAATAACATGAGCGGGGTGACCACTGCCATGAAGCTGCACAGATGAAGGGGCAACGCCGTACCCACGTCGAGCCTACCCACCTGGGCCAACAAAAGCAGCTGCGTGCCCATGGAAACTGCAAGCCCTACCGTGATAGTCCAGGGCCATAGGCGGGCCCGACGATCCCCCCGGGCCGCCCACCAAGTCAACCCGCCCCAGCAAAGAAGTTGCAGCCATTGCATTGTTCACGCCTCCCGGGACAGTATGCGCCAAAAACAGACCGGGGAATCCTTCCCCGGCCTAGAGTGTGAAAAAAGTGTCCGTGCAATGATTTGGGTTTACAGGTAGCAACACAAAAGCCATGCCCACGGGAAAGCTGGAGTTGCTTGTGCTGGCGAAAAAGCTCCCACTGAGCAGCGCTAACGCAACACAAAATTACCGCAGATACTTTGCCCGGATGGAGGTTTGCGGTGTCAGCTTGGCGCTGCCGGTGATGCTGCGATTTTTGGTCACGTTCAGCACCAGGCCAATGCCAGCCATGTTGGTTACCAGGTTGCTGCCTCCGTAGCTGATAAAGGGCAGAGGAATGCCCGTCACGGGCATCAATCCGGTATTCATGCCCACGTTCTCAAAGATATGGAATAACATCATGGCCATAACGCCGATGATGATCATTTGGCCAAACCGGTCCGTGGTAAAACGGGCCAGGTAGAGCATCCGCAAAACCAGTAGTAGGTAGACCAGGATCACCAAAGCGGTGCCAAGAAAGCCGAAGGCCTCGCCAATGGTGGCAAAGATAAAGTCGGTCCAGTCTTCTGGCACATAATTGAGCTGGCTGAAGCTACCCTGAACAAACAGGCCCACACCATTGGCACCGCCGGAACCGATGGCGATTTTGGCGTTGTCCACCTGGTACGTGGCGGCCTCATCCACCAGCGCAGGGTTGACAAAGGACAGGATGCGTATCAGGCGGAAGTTATCACCGCCGGAGGCCATGGTGACGCCATAGAGGATGGCGATGCTGATGACAGCCACCGCAACGATGCCGCCCAGCACACGCAGGCGGATACCGCCAAAAAACATCATCACACCAAAGACGAAGATCATCACCAACACGGAACCCATTTCGCCTTGTACCAAAGTGAGCGCCCAGGGGATGCCCATAAGCAGCGCCAGGCGTAAGGCGCCGTTCCAGCTGCCCAGCGGATCGAAGTTGCTCTCCAGGTGTTTCGCAGTGACGATGATACAGGCCAGTTTGACAAACTCTGACGGCTGCAGGGTATACCCCCAGATGATATCCACCCAGGCCTTTACACCCTCGGCCTGGCTGGCGCCCAAGGCCACCAGCAGTAGGCCGATAGCCACATAGTAGAAAATCGTGGACCGTCGCCGGATGAACTCGTAGGGGAAAAGGTGATGACGCCGATGATAATCGGAGAGATCAGGAAAAAGATGGCCTGGCGCATGCCGTAATAGGAAGCCACAATATAGTTGAGCAGCGTATCTTCAACGGGGGAACTGGTATTGAACGTGGCGACGGAAACGCTAAGCACACCAAAAGCGGCCAACCCAAAGACCAAAATGGTCAGCGGGATATCAAAATGTGCGCGGGACCGTCTGGATTCGTTAATCATCATGACAATGGGTTTCCTCCCTTGGGAAGTGGGGTGGTTAACCGCCCACGGCGAACAAGCTTTTCTTGCTTTTGGGCTGCGGCATGGTTACATATTGGCCCAAAAACCGGGTACAAATGCGGTTGACGGATTCCGTGGCCGGGCAGACGGTATCCATGAAGGTTTCATGGCGGCTGAGGGCCTTGAGGATCTCCAGATCCTCTGGCACATAGCCAAGCAACGGCACATCCAAGACGCTGGCAACGGTTTGCGGGCCATACATATGCCCGCTTTCGATCAGTTCCGGGCGGATGCGGTTGACGATCAACATGGGAGAAGGCTTGCCCTGCTGCCGCACCAAGTCGATGACGCGCTCCGCATCCCGCATGGCGATATCGTCCGCGGTGGTCACCAGCAAGGTGTGGTCCGCACAATGCAAGATGATTTGCAAACCATGGTCCATACCGGCAGGGGCGTCCACCAGGATGTAGGAAAAATGGCCCCGAAGGCTGTCGATCACCAGCCGCCAATCCTCGGCTTTGAGGGAAGAAGCTTGGCTCATTTGGGCGGCGGGTAACAGAAACAGGGAGGGATGGTGAACATCCTGCACCAACGCGTAGCTAAGCTTACAATCCCGCTGCATCACATCCACTACATCGTAAACGACCTTGCTTTCCAAGCCCAGCATCATATCCAAATTCCGAAGACCGATATCTGAATCTACGGCGACGGTTGACCGCTGCCGCTGGGCCAGTGCGGTGGCCAGCGCGGAAGTAATGATGGATTTTCCAACGCCTCCCTTGCCGGAGGCGACCATCCAGACCTGACTCATAAAGCTTCCTCGTTTGTATCGTTATGGCGCCATCATGTTGCCACCGGGGAACACGGCATCGTCGGTTCGCAGCGTCTTTTGATCCATATACCAGCCCACAAACTCACGGGCGGCCATGCTGGCTTCCCCGCCGCTTAAGCCGCTGGGGATGAACACGGCCACCGCGATCTCCGGCTTTTCCCTGGGGGCCAACATAATGAACCAAGCGTTGTTTTCCAGGTCAATGGTGGTAACCTCAGCGGTTCCCGTTTTCGCGCATACATCCGTGCGGTACTTCCAATTGCGGAAGTATTTGGCCGCAGTACCGCTCTCGTCCACCACGCCCTCCATGCCCTCCAGGATGTAGGGGAGATATTCCTCCGCGCCTTCAAACTCGTTCATCATCGAAGGGGTACGCTGGCTGATAATATCACCCGAGGGGGCGGTGATGCTGTCCACCAGCATCAGGTTGTATACCTTGCCGCCGTTGGCCAGCGCCGCAGCATAGCGGCTGACAGCGGCGGGGGTTAACACGGTAATGGACTGGCCGATGGCTACCTGAATGGTCTGGCCACCGCCCCATTTGATATCATTGAGATAGTTGTAGGTATCGCCTATGATCGCTTGCAGGTAAACCATTTCTCGGGACATATCCAGCTCTTCCATCAGGATGGGGCGCATGGTGACCACCCAATCGCCCTGGTTGGTTTTCACCGCCATGTCCATCAACCTTTTTACGCAGCGGTTGAGACGCTCATCATCATAGGTGATATTGCGGCTGGCGCCCTGGTTGCGCAGGTGCTTTTTGATGGAGTTAAACACGATGATGGGGACGGCGGTATCCTGGGAGGATTCATCCATGGCCTTATCCGGATCATAAAGACTGGTCTGGTTGCCCACCACACTGCGCTCCTCGCCGGGCAAGTCCACACCCGTTTTGCTGGTGAGGCCAAACTCCGACGCATACTGGTACAGCTTTTCTTCGCCCAGGCGGGAGCCCAAGGTATAGAAAAAGTAATTGCAACTGTTGGAAAGGCCTTGCACAATGGTTTGATACTGGTGCTTATACCGCTGTGAGGCTGAGATCCAGCATTTTGGCGCGGTGGTCAAGTCTGTGGTGTATTCCAGAAAGTACCCGCCATCGCTGATGGTCTCGTTGATTTTAAGCTTTCCTTCCAGCATTGCGCCCAGGCTGGACACCATTTTGAAAATAGAACCGGGAGTGCCCCGCGCATGGATGTTGTAGTTCATCAGCACATGCCGGGGGTCTGTAAGGATGGGGTTGCTGGCCGGTCCGGCGGAGGAAAGGGCATTGAGGTCAAAGGTGGGATAGTTGGCCATGGCCAGCACCCGGCCCTCCATATCGATCACCATCATAGCGGCGCGCTGGGCCAGAGACAGAGGATAGCGCTCCCAGTTGCGGTTTTCAATGTCGGTCTTATTGCTTTCCAGCCAGGAGTTGAGCATCAACTTCTCCTCCTGCACGCCGCGAGTGCTGGCCACATTCAACGCCAGTGCGCGCTCGGCTTGCTGCTGGTAGCTGGCCAAAATGGTCAGCTTCACGTTGTTGCCATCCTCAGGCTCGGTATAGCTGAGCTCTCGGGTAATCTTATTGATATTATCCCGCTCTACCAACCGGTATCCCTGGCGCAAGTCACTGTTTTGTGTCAGCCAATCTTCCATGGAAGCCTCCACGCCATCCACACCGATGATATCGCTGTATCTATACCCTTTCTGCTGCAACTCCTCCCACTTGGTGGCGGAGGGAATGGCGCCCATATAGCCGATTACCTGCGCCGCCAAGGTGCTGCGCGGATATACCCGCTTGGTGCCCACCGCCACCTCCGTGCCGGGCAAGGTCATGGAGCGGGTTTCGATCTCAATAACCGTTTCATAAGGAACATCCTTGGCGATGACGATTGGCTGGGAGTTGAACAGGTTCATCTGCATCTCGGAAAACACCGCCATGACTTTGAGCATGGTGGTTTCGTCCAAGATAACGTCCGGCGTGTAATCCGTGCCCCCCTGTGCTATTTTGGCAGCTTGTTCTTCTTGGGTGTTCGCAATTTTGTAGCGAGATTTTAGCTTTTCAATGGCTACCTCGGCAGTGGGTACAGAGGAGGCAGGATAGTAATTGTTTCTGCGCCATTGGGATTCACGGGTTTGCAGCACAGACTCGCTGACGCCGCTGCCAAAGTTGAACTTCCATTCTCCCGTCTCTGGGTTGCGATCAATCACAAAGTTCACCGACAGCTGGTTGCCCCCACGTTCAATGATCTCAATGGTCTCACGGATGGCTTCCGTAAAGGCGGCATATTCTTTGGCGGTATTCTGAGAAGCGTCCCGGTAAAAGGTCACGTTGTAAACCATATCATCCCGGGCCAGGATCACCGCATCCGCATCAGTAATCATGCCGCGGCTGCCCCGCAATGTGATGGTGGCAGTGCGGCTGCTTTCCGCTTTTTGAACATAATCTTCAGCTGTACGGAGTTGCAGGTTGGCAAGGCCTGAAATGAGATAAACGAATATGGCGGCAATGACGCCAAAAAAGGCTAAAAACCGAACATTCAAATTGTAGATTTGTCGGTCTGTCTTTTGACTTTTTCTGCTATGCATAAAGTACACTCCTTTCCAACAAGAGGGGTCATAGCGCAAAGGGTCAGCGGGCTTTTTTCAGTTTATAAACGCCAAGCCACCAACGGATGGGAAACTGTAAAACGCTTGCGAGTATGGTGCTATACACCACATTGATGAGGGCGCGGAGTAGATGACCGCCGTCAATGGTCACGCCGCTTAGATAGATGTAGATCAGGTTGACGCCTTCAAATACGGACACGCTAAGGGTGGCGCAAAGCAGTGTGCGGATGTGGGCATGGAGTGCGAGGGCACGTTTGCCTGTGCTACGATCCTCTTCCAGCTTGCGCTCACTTTTGTCCGAAAACGCCAGCGCGCCAAGCATGGCACAGACCGGATAGAGGATCAGGTTCATAAAGTCCAGCATGGGCAACATAATCTCCAGCAAATAACCAATGCTCAGCGACATAAAAAAGGTATACTTTCGCCCCATGCAAACCGACACGATGGCCACCAGCGCCAATGCAATGTTGGGGGCCACATCCCAAATGGACATATGAATAGCTGCGGTGGCTTGCAGCAAGTAAGCAAGCAGGGTGAGCAGCGTGATTTTGAGAAATTTTGCAAACACCTTGCCTCTTAATCCTCCTCCACAGTTAGATCCACAGGTTCGGGCGTGGGGGAGGGGGACGCGGTGGGAACCAGGGTGTAGCCGTAGGAATTGTTGGTTTGGTTGCCAATGGGGATCTGGTATTCCACGCCGCCTCCGGTGGGTCTTGGAGAAGGGGTCATGGAAGGCATACTGGCGCCCGGCGATACCGAGGTCGCGGTGGTAATGGAAGGCGTCGGCGTGGGGGCCAAGTTGTAGAATTCATTACCAATTTTGATGGTGGGGATGGGCAGTTGCGTATCCAGCGGAGTAAAGATCATGTCTTGGTCGTCGCCGATACGCACTTCCACGGCTTCAGCCTCGGGTTGATAGCGAAGCACGATCACATACTCGATGTGCTCAAAGTCCGCCTGAGGCTCCACCACAATGTACTGTTTATTGCTCTCCATGCCACGGGTGCTTTCGCGAACGATGCCGATGGGGATCCCCTTGGGGAAAGACATGCCCACGCCGGAGGTAGCCACAGAATCGCCCGGGCGGGGCAAAAGATCTTCAGGCAGATAGTACATGCGACACATGGCCTGGCCGTCAATGCCCAACGTGCCACGGACCGTGCCTTGGTCGCGGGTGCTGGAGATCAGCCCGGCAATGCTGGCCTGGCTGTCAATAATGGTGCGGACATCGGATTTGGTTGGGGAGACATTATAGGTATACCCCACCAAGGCGCCGCCCATGGTCACGGCCATAAAGTCACGGATGCCCTCGTTGCCGCCTTTGTTAATGGTAAATACGGAAAAGTAGTTGCCCGCTTCCCGGCCGATCACCGTGGCGACCAGGGGATTCATGCTTTCATTGACGGAAACTTCCTTAAACAGGGTTTCATATGTGGACAGCTTTTCTCGTAGTTCCGCAGCAAGCATGGCCTGATAGACCAGCTGCTCGTTTTCCTGTTTCAGTTTGTTATACTCCAACTCCAGCGTGGAGCGCAGCTTGAGCCGATAAAGGTAGTTGACCACGCTGTCCACCACGGAGGAAAAACCGCTTTGCAATGGGGTGATGGCGCTGGCCGCGGCATCCTCAGGCCCGGCCAGGACAGCACTCAAATCGGGGTTGCTGTTGGCGGTAACAAGGCTCAACAGGTGCGATCCCGCCAGCCCAAGCAACACAATTGCAACCGACACAATGACGACACGCCGGATAATACGCCTGCCTGTGCTGTCCGCACTGTTGCGCCTCTCCGTTTTGGGGACTTTCAGTCTCATGCTGAACCTCCTTTGCTGGGGATGCCGTAGTTAGCCTTGCTTCAGGAAGCTGGTACGGCCCAAATGCTGCAATAGCTCAAAGTTCTCGATGATGTTGCCCAGGCCTAGCGCGGCGCAGTCCATAGACTCCTTGGCCAGCAATACGGGGATGCCCAGCTCGCTGGCGATCATTTGATCCATGCCATACAGCAGAGCGCCGCCGCCCGTCAAGTAGATGCCATTGTGCATCACATCCGCAGCCAGCTCCGGCGGGGTGCGTTCCAGCACCCACTTGATAGCGCTCAATATGGCCAGACAGGGCTCGCGGATGGCCTGGTATATCTGGGTAGAGGTGATCTCGGTGGTTTGAGGTAGGTTGGTGACGATGTCCCGGCCACGGATCCGCGCCCGGCGTTCCTCCCGGATGGGAAGGGCCGCCCCAAGGTCCAGTTTCACTTCCTCCGCGGTGCGATCGCCGATCAGGATATTGAATTCGCGCTTGATATAGTTGATGATGGCTTCGTCCATCTTTACACCACCTACGCGAATGGAATGGCTGATCACGATGCCTCCCAAGGAAATAACCGCAACATCGGTGGTGCCGCCGCCCACGTCCACCACCATGCATCCATTGGGATCAAAGACGGGAAGGCCGCTGCCCAAGGCCGCTGCAAAGGGCTTTTCCACCAGGTAGACCTTGCGGGAGCCTGCAAACTTGGCCGCCTCCATGACGGCGCGGCGCTCAATAGGGGAGATGGAGCAGGGGTAGGTCAGGAACAGCCGGGGCTTGACGATGTAGCTGGAACCAATGGCTTTGCGGGTGAAGTATTGGATGAGAATCTCGGTCATATCAAAGTCGGTAATAACGCCCTCGCGCATGGGGCGAACCGCCATCACGCCGTCGGTGGTGCGGCCCAGCATGATTTTGGCGTCGTCGCCAACTGCGCGCACTTTGCGCTCATTGCTACTTTCCACCACCACGATGGTGGGTTCGCTGATCATGATCCCTTTATGCTTCACATAGACCAAGGTGTTGCTGGTGCCAAGGTCCACACCCAGGTCACTTGCCACAAAGCCCATAGAGTCACATCCTGTCCGTGTTGTTACTTTTGTTGCGCCGCTTTGGGTTGTAGGAGATCAAGCCCGGCAGCCTCCAGCATGGCCCTCACCAGGGCCAGGGGCAGGCCCATGACATTGCTGGGGCTTCCCTGGATGCTGGAGATAAAAATGCCGCTGATGCCCTGGATGGCATAGGCGCCGGCCTTGTCCATGGGCTCGCCTGTTTGCACATAGCGGGCGATCATGTCCGGGGTCAGGGGGTCAAATTGCACCCGGGTGGTATCCAGGCGGGCGTCCAGGAGGCCGCCCGGCCCTCGGAGGCAAACGCCGGTATGCACTTCATGCCAACGGCCGGCAAGCAGGCGCAGCATAGCCTGTGCATCCTGGGCGTCCTTAGGTTTCCCAAGGATTTGATCCTCCACACATACCAATGTGTCGGCAGCCAAAACGAGGCGATCCGGGTAACGACCGACCACATCGTCACATTTGTCCCGGGCGATCTTCAAGACCCGTGCAGCGCCGTCGCCCAGGGCCTGCTCCTCCGTCGAGGAAGGGAAGATCTCAAAGGGAATGCCAAAGAGGGAAAGCAATTCACGCCTGCGGGGCGAACCGGAGGCCAGCACCAGCGGCAAGCGGGAGGGAGTCGCTTCCAAAAAATCACTACCTCCATCGAAAGACATTGTAATCCCCAAGGGTAGGCCGCCACGAAAATGCCGGATCATTTGGCCGCCTATAACAACATATTATACCACAAAATCTCATCCTGGCAACGCAACCTCTTGAGGAGGACTAACAGAAGAAAACGAGATATGATCAAGCAAAGAAGTCTTTTGGCAAAGCAGGAAGCGATATTTGTAACAAAACAGCCCAGGCATGAGGTTTCCAAAAGAGGGAACAGGCTTGCATGGGGATGGCTTGTGATGTTACAATAAACCATCATGCTTTTAGAATCGGGGGGTTCCATCACGCCGAAGCCTGATGGGCAAAGAGGAGAAGACGAATGAAGAACGTGGTGATCATTGGCGCGGGCCCTGCGGGACTCACGGCCGCCTATGAGTTGCTGGCAAAGCACCAGGGATATTCCGTCACCGTTATTGAAAAAAGCGATGCCATTGGCGGCATCTCCAAGACCGTCCGCACTGGGGGCAACCGCATGGACATCGGTGGTCACCGCTTTTTTAGCAAGGATGCGGCAGTGATGCGGTGGTGGCAGGAGATGATGCCACTACAGGGCGCGCCCTCCTTCGACGATGCGAAACTGAACCGGGAAGTCCCCCTTGCGCCTGGCGGGCCGGATCCGGAGCGAGAGGATCGGGTGATGCTGGTTCGCAACCGGGTGAGCCGCATCTATTATCAGAAGCACTTTTTTGATTATCCTGTCAGCCTAAAATGGCAAACCCTGAAAACCATGGGCCTGGGCACGACGCTGCAGGTGGGTTTCAGCTATTTGAAAACCATTTTTGTGAAAAAGCCGGAAACCAATTTGGAAAATTTTTATATTAACAGCTTTGGCAGAAAGCTATACAGCATGTTTTTTGAAGGATACACAGAGAAGCTGTGGGGGAGGCACCCCCGGGAGATCTCGGCGGATTGGGGCGCCCAGCGTACCAAAGGGTTGAGCATCCGCGGCATCCTGAAGGACATGATTTCCAAAATCTTTATGAATAAGGAAAAGAGGGCCCAAAGGGTGCAGACCTCTTTGATTGAGGAGTTCTACTATCCCAAGTTTGGCCCAGGCCAGCTGTGGGAGACCGTGGCCCAGGAGATCGAGGCAAAGGGCGGCAGCGTGAAGATGGGCTGCGAAGTCACTGGCATCAAAGCCAAGGACGGAGCCATCACCGGCGTGGTGTATCAGGACGGTGAAGGCGAAAAGAGGTTGGAAGCGGATATTGTGCTTTCGTCCATGCCGCTGAATGATTTTATGGCGGGGATGGGAAAGGCGCCCAAGAAAGTCCAAGAAGTGGCCAAAGGCCTGCCTTTTCGAGATTTTGTTACTGTGGGGCTGTTGGTGGATCGGTTGGAATTGCAAAATAGAACCCATCTGAAAACCTTGGGCAACATTGTGCCGGACTGTTGGATCTACGTGCAGGATACCCATGTGAAAATGGGGCGCATCCAGATCTTCAACAACTGGTCCCCCTACCTGGTGAAAGACCCGGAGCATACGGTGTGGATTGGCCTGGAATACTTTTGCACCGAGGGGGACGATTTCTGGAACATGGCGGAAGCGGACTGCGTGCGCTTTGCCACGGAAGAGCTGGTCAAAATGGGTGTGATTGCACGAGAGGACCAGGCGCTGGACTCCCACCGGGAGCGAGTGCAAAAAGCGTACCCCGCCTATTTTGACACCTACGAGGACATCGATACTTTGGTGGATTATCTGAACACCTTTGAAAACCTGTATTGCATCGGTCGCAACGGCCAGCACCGCTACAATAATATGGATCACTCCATGGTCACTGCCTTTGAGGCGGTGAAAAACATCGTGGGGGGCGTGCGATCCAAGGAGAACATCTGGAATGTGAACACGGAAAAAGCCTACCATGAACAGCGGAACGGGAGCGAACCCCCATCCGTCTGAAACAAAGAATTTTCTTGACATTCCCTGGCGGTTATGATAACTTATTTCGGTAAGCCGCTCAAGCGGGGCCTTGAAGTGCGACGAAAGTCGCCGCCTTACGCTTGGCGAGTATGAGCCGGGAGGTACTTTGCCATGTACGCTGTGATCGTATCCGGTGGCAAGCAATACCGGGTATCCAAGGGGGATACCATTTATGTGGAGAAACTGGACCAGGAACCGGACAGCGCCGTTAGCTTCGACGTGCTGATGCTGGGCTCGGACAAGGGCGTGCAGGTAGGCAATCCCCTCCTGAGCGGCGCCAAGGTAGAGGGTAAGATCGTAAGCCAAGTGAAGGGTGAAAAGATCGTCATCTACAAGTATAAGAGCAAGAAGAATTACCACCGCAAGGCGGGGCACCGGCAGAACTACACCAAGGTGGAAATCACCGCGGTAGGCTGATGACCACGTTGCGGATTATCCGGGATGGCGAAACCATCCGCGCCCTGTCGGTTTCGGGGCATGCGGGATTTGCGGATCATGGACAGGATATTGTCTGCGCCGCAGCCAGCGTGTTGGTCACCACTTGCGTTAACGCACTGGAGAGGGTGGCGGGTGTGACCCCGGCGCTGGAGCAGGATGAAGCAAGCGCCACCATCGCGCTGCATGTGCCGGTGGGCTTGTCCCCGCAGGTCACGCACGACGCGCAGATCATTCTGCGGACCGCGCTGCAAGGGTTTGAGGACCTTTGCGCGGAATACCCCAAGCATTTCACAATCATGGATGGGAGGACATCATCATGATGAAGCTCAATCTTCAATTTTTCGCCCACAAGAAGGGCGTAGGTTCCAGCCGTAACGGTCGCGACAGCGAAAGCAAGCGCCTTGGGCCCAAGCGTGCCGACGGGCAATTCTCCTTGGCGGGCAATATTTTGGTACGGCAGCGCGGCACCAAGATTCACCCTGGCACCAACGTGGGCATCGGCAGTGACGATACCCTGTTTGCCAAGGCCAGTGGCATCGTCCGTTTCGAGCGGATGGGCCGGGATAAGAAAAAGGTCAGCGTATATCCTGTGGAAAACGCCGCGCAGTAAGCGTTTCCAATGAATGCCTACATAATATAATAAGGAAGTGCAAGCCAGACTTGCACTTTTTTCCTACATACAAAGGCGGGATGGTTATGATCGGAACCCTGATCAACGTGGCGGCAATCCTGGGTGGATCGGCGGTGGGGCTGGCGCTGCGCCGGGGCATGAAGCAGGCCATGGCGGACACCGTGATGCAAGGCCTAGGCCTTTGTGTCATTTTGGTGGGTATGAAAGGTGCGCTGCAAACGGGAAACGTGCTGCTGGTGATCCTTTCCATGGCAATTGGTGGCGTGGTGGGGTCTTTGGTGGACATCGAAAGCAAAATGAACCGCCTGGGAGCCTATGCCCAGCGCAAGCTGGAAGGGCAACGCCCGGTCGCCCCTGGGGCCATGGAGGGCGAAGCCCCGCAGGGCAGCACCTTTGCCAAGGGCTTTGTCACCGCCAGCCTGGTGTTCTGCGTGGGGGCAATGGCGGTGGTGGGCGCGCTGGACAGCGGCATTCGAGGGGATCACAGCACGCTGATTGCCAAGGCCGCCCTGGACTGCGTGGCTGCCATGGTGTTTGCCAGCACATTAGGCCCGGGGGTAATGCTTTCCGCGTTGCCGGTGCTGGTGTATCAAGGAACGATTTCCTTGTTGGGCAACTTGGTTGCGCCGCTGCTCAGCCAGCAGGTGGTGCTGGAGATGAGTGCTGTGGGCGGTTTGCTGATTGTGGGCATCGGCATCAACATGCTGCTGCAAAAGGAGCTTAAGGTGGGCAACCTTTTGCCGGCGATCTTCGTGCCCTTGGTGTATTTTCCCATCGTGGGGCTGTTTATGTGACAGGAGGGAATCCTTTGGGGTTGATTTTACAAAAGCCGCAGCTGGAGCATGAAACGGCTTGGCGGGACATACTGACAGAAATCCAACGGGCCGGGGAGTTGGTGGTGCCCTATGCCCTTTGCTTGGGGCTAGACGACTATCTGGAATGGCTGCGCAAGACGCAATGGCTCTCCAAAGGCAAAGAGCTAGGTGAATGGGTACGCGCGGACCTGTTTTTTTTAGTGGAAGAAGAGAAACCAGGCTACATTTTTGGGGCCATCAACCTGCGCTATGAGCTGAACGATTACTTGCGGATGGTGGGAGGCCATATTGGGTACGGGGTACGGCCCAGCCAACGGGGAAAGGGATACGCCACCCGGATGCTGGCCCTGGCGCTGCCTATTTGCAAGGCGGAAGGTCTGCAAGAGGTGCTCATCACCTGCGAGACATGGAATGCGGCCTCGGAGGTCGTGATACAGCACAATGGCGGGGTGCTGGACAATGTGGTGCAGGATGGGGAAAAGGAGTTCGCCAGGTATTGGATTGCGCTCTAAAGAGATATCAAAGGCCGTAACGTTGCGTTGCAACACTACGGCCTTTGCAGCAGTATGATTTCACTCTCCGTTACACCAGATATTCTTTGCGGCTTTCGGGTCGGCTTTTCATTTCCTGGGCCTTTTTCATGTATTTTTGATTCTGGTTGCCCAGCACCGCATAGCTGGCGATCTTGCTCTCCTCCACGCCGGGCTGGTTGAAAGCATCGATGTCCAGCAATTCACCCGCGTAGGCGGTGGTCATCTGGAAGAAATACATCAGCTGACCAAGCGTGTAGGCGTCGACCTGGGGAAGAATGAGGGTCTGGCTCATGCGTCCGGCCCGATATAAAGCGTATTCTGTGCCCTGGCGCTCGGCTTCGATCAGCTGGCCCAGGCTCTTGCCTCCCAAGAAGGCCACGTCCGCAAACTCTTCGCAGCCATGAGGAATGAGGCATTCCTCCCGGAAGCTCTCCACCTTTAGCAAGGTAATCACTTTATCATAAGGGCCTTCGGTATAGAGTTGCAGCTGGCTGTGCTGATCGGTGACGCCCAAGGCCTTGGTGGGGGTTTGACCCACATTGACGGCCATGCCCTTGCGGGTCACGTTCTTGCCCAGGCTTTCCGCCCAAAGCTGGCAGAACCAGTCCGCCATGTATTTCAGGCTGTCCGCATAGGGCATCACCACCTGGATGTTGCAGTTCATCTCTTCCATGGCGATGAATTGCAGCACAGCCTCCAGCAGCGCTGGGTTCTTCCACACGTCGGGGGTCTTGCAGCGGGCGTCCATGGCGGCGGCGCCTTCCAACATGGCGCGGATATCGATGCCGCAAACTGCGGCGGGCAGCAGGCCAACGGGGCACAGCTCGCTGAAACGACCGCCTACGGTGGAGGGGATGTAGAATAGCTCAAACCCTTCCTTTTGGGCCAGCTTGATTAAGTTGCCCTTCTCTTGGTCCGTGGTGGCAATAATGTGCTTCTGCCAGCCCACGCCCACCTGCTGTTGCAGCAGCTGGGAAATAATGAGATACTGGCTCATGGTCTCCGCCGTAGCGCCAGATTTTGTAATGATATTAAAGCAGGTACGTTTCAGATCGATCACCTGAAGCAACGAGGCCATGCGCTCCGGGTCGATGTTGTCCTCCACATAGAAACGAGGGCCGCCACGCTGATCGGCGGGTAAGTCGTTATAACGCTGGTTATTCAGCGCATATTGCACCGCGATGGGACCCAGGGCGCTGCCACCGATGCCAAGAACCACGAAGGTGTCAAAATGCTGGCGGATGTGGCCGGCCACTTTTTCAATCTTGGCCACGATGTCCCCTTGGCCCTCCGGCAGTTCCATCCAGCCCAGCCACCCGGTGCCGCGGTTTTTCTGTACAGCGGCTTGTGCGGAGGCGGCGGCAGCGGCCATGCCGTTCACCTGTTGCGGGTCGATACCATACTGAAACCCTACGGTGTCGCTCATCATGTGGTTTACATCTAAAACAATAGGTTTGCGAATTTCTTTTGCCATACGCTTACATCCTCCAATCTTATAACGGGCCTAGTATATCACAAGGTGGCTGTGTTGGAAATGCCGCTTTACAAATTTAGCGGGGCGCCCAATCGGCTGTGCGTTGCTGGCGAGCAATGGAGATGAGTTTTCAATCATGCTGTGCATGGGATAACAGTTCCCGCGCTTTTTCCCGCGCTGTTTTCATCGCGGTGGGAAAGGGAAGGGCGAGTAATGCCTCTTGATCCACCATCCGCCCGTGAAGCGCATCCAGAGATTGCTGAGCAGGTTGCTTTTGCAGGAGGAAATGAAGGATTTTCATTTCCCATATACGATGCGTAAAGACGTGGCGGGCCACCCCAAGATTGCTGGCAAAATTACAGACAAAGCCTTGCTGCGCTAAAAGCCCAAGAACCAATGGGGGATCGCTTTCGTTTTCCAGCAGATGAAAGACATACAGACCGTGCAGCATTCGTTGTTCCCGGCGCACCACCAAGATTTGGTTTTCAAAGGTAAGCAGACAAACCGCAACATCCATCACCTTGGGCGGAGGCTTTTTCAAATGGAGGGGCAGCAGATGGGCGTCCTTTTCCGCAAAGGCGTCGCAGGTCCCCGTCAAGGGGCACTGCTCGCACCTGGGCGCTTTGGGGAGGCAAACCGTGGCGCCCAGCTCCATTAGGGCTTGGTTGTGATCGCTGACGCCCTCCATGGGCAGGCTATCCATCACAAGATTGCGCAATTCCTTCTGGGTGGCGGGGGAGCCGATGTCCTTGCGGATGCCAAAGAAACGGGCGGCCACCCGATACACGTTGCCATCAACGGCGGGCACCCGCTGGTCAAAGGCGATGCTTGCGATGGCCCCGGCCGTATATGGCCCAATCCCGGGCAGGGAGAGCAGCAACTCATAGGTGTGGGGAAATTGTCCGCTGTAATCTGTCATGATCGTTCGCGCTGCTTTTTGCAGGTTTCGGGCACGGCTGTAATACCCAAGCCCTTCCCAGGCCTTGAGCACGGGTTGTTCCTGGGCGGCAGCAAGCGCTGCCACCGTAGGGAAAAGCTGCAAAAACCGTTGATAATAGCCCTTCACGGTCTCCACCCGGGTTTGCTGGAGCATGATCTCGGAAATCCAGATGCGATAAGGGTCTTTCGTCTGCCGCCAGGGCAGGTCCCGCTTCGCGGTTTGGTACCACCCTGCAAGGGGAAGTGTCAAAGAATCTTGATGCGGCATGGCTTTGTCCTTTCTGTACGGAGAGATTGTATCACACTTTTGAGGAAACTGGCGCAGGAGAAAATCATCGTATTGAACAAAAAACAATGAAAATAGAAGATATCAGAAGATAACATATAGCAGAGCGGAAATTTTAGGATGTCAAGTGATCAAAACAGCGGGAGGGAGTTGTCAATGAGCTTGCGACATATCCACAAATAGCGTACACTAACAATGCTGTTAGCACTCGTTGAATCTGAGTGCTAACAATCCGAAAATCATTTCAATATGGGAGGAATACGCATGAACGTGAAACCCCTTGGCGACCGCGTGGTCATCAAGAATGTAGAAACGGAAGAAACCACCAAAAGCGGCATCGTGCTGACAAGCGCGGCCAAGGAAAAGCCCCAAATGGCTGAGGTCGTAGCTGTGGGCCCCGGCGGCATGGTGGATGGCAAGGAGATCACCATGCAGGTGAAGCCTGGCCAGAAGGTCATTTACAGCAAATATGCCGGCACCGAGGTTAAGATCGATGGCGCGGAGCTAATCATCGTCCGTCAAAGCGACATTTTGGCCACCGTGGAATAAGCGGAGATAGAGGAGGAGACCTGTATGGCAAAGCAAATGAAGTATGGCGAGGAAGCTCGCCGGGCGCTTGAGACAGGCGTCAATATCCTGGCGGATACGGTGAAGATTACCTTGGGGCCCAAGGGCCGCAACGTGGTGCTTGATAAGAAGTACGGCTCGCCGATGATCACCAATGACGGCGTAACCATTGCCAAAGAGATCGAGCTGGAGGACGCCTTTGAGAACATGGGCGCGCAGCTGGTGAAGGAAGTGGCCACCAAAACCAATGATGTGGCTGGCGACGGTACCACCACCGCCACGCTGCTGGCGCAATCCATTATCCGGGAAGGCCTGCGCAATCTGGCGGCCGGCGCCAACCCCATGGTGCTGAAGCGTGGCATCGAGGCTGCTGTGGTTGCCGCCGTGGACGGCTTGGCCAAGCTGAGCCAGCCCATTTCCAGCAAGCAAGCCATCGCTCAGGTGGCAAGCATTTCCGCCGGGGATGAGGCCATTGGCCAGCTGATTTCCGAGGCCATGGAGACCGTGGGCAACGACGGCGTCATCACCGTGGAAGAAAGCAAAACCATGAAGACGGAAATGACCACCGTGGAGGGCATGCAGTTTGATCGCGGCTATGCCAGCGCCTACATGGTCACCGATTCGGACAAGATGGAGGCTGTGCTGGAGAATCCCATGATCCTCATCACGGACAAGAAGATCAGCAACATTCAGGAGATCCTGCCCGTGCTGGAGCAGGTGGTGCAAGCCGGTAAGAAGATGCTGATCATCGCCGAGGACGTGGAAGGCGAGGCCCTGGCTACGTTGGTGCTCAATAAGCTGCGCGGAACCTTTACCTGCGTGGCCGTAAAAGCCCCCGGCTTTGGTGACCGCCGTAAGGAAATGCTGCGGGATATCGCCATCTTGACCGGCGGCCAGGTGATTACCGAGGAACTGGGCTTGGAGCTGAAGGAGACCACCATTGATATGCTGGGCTCCGCCCGTCAGGTGAAGGTGGACAAGGAAAACACCACCATCGTGGAAGGCGCCGGCAAGAAGGAAGACATTCAAGCCCGTGTGAAGAGCATCCGTGCCCAGATCGAGGAAACTACCAGCGATTATGACAAGGAGAAGCTGCAAGAGCGCTTGGCCAAGCTGGCGGGTGGCGTGGCGGTGATCCAGGTGGGAGCTGCCACCGAAGTGGAAATGAAGGAGCGCAAGCTGCGCATCGAGGACGCGCTGGCGGCTACCCGCGCTGCTGTGGAAGAGGGCATTGTGCCCGGCGGCGGTATCGCACTGATGAATGTGCTCCCGGTGGTGCAGGGCGAGCTGTCCAAGTTTGCCGGTGACGCCAAGACCGGTGTGGAGATCATCCTGCGCGCATTGGAGGATCCGCTGCGCCAGATTGCCACCAATGCGGGCATCGAGGGCAGCGTGATCGTGGAGAATGTGAAAAACAGCCGCAAGAACGGTTACGGCTATGACGTGATGAAGGGCGAGTATGTGGATATGACCGAACGGGGCATCATTGACCCCACCAAGGTTGCCCGTTCTGCTCTGCAAAACGCCGCCAGCGTGGCAGCGTTGGTGTTGACCACCGAGAGCTTGGTAGCGGATTTGCCCGCGCCTGAACCCGCCATGCCCGCCGGGGGCGGCGGTGGCATGGGCGGCATGTACTAAAAACCATATCAACAAATAGGAGGGCTGCCGCGAAAGCGGCAGCCCTTTGCGCTGGTATGAGATGCACATGGGAGCGGGCGTACAAGAAGGCTTCACGTAGGTAAGAACCTGGAGCCGGCCGCTGATGAGGGGGAGGTAGGGCGAGATGGAAATGGCAGGCCATGGGGCTCGATAAATGGAGACGCTGGAGAGGAAGATACGGATCCCAAGGCAAGTGGAGGCGCCTATTTGATTGACTTCTTATAATCGACAAGCGCGAATATTTCATCAAACAACACATCCGAGCACAAGTCAAAGGTAAGCGGAAAAAACTTCAATTTTCCCATTTGCTTTGCATTTAATATCATTTCTTTTGTTGATTCGTCAAGAGGAAGGGTCAGCGCCTCTACACGGGCTTTCTCCGGAAGATAGAAAGTTACTTTGAAAAACCCGTCCCAGATGGAAAGCCAAAACACGGTCGTTTCTTTTTGCGTTCCCCGAGAGGTCGTCCATTGATACAACGCTTTGCCAAGCCATGCCTTGCCATCATTGTAATAGCGCCAGTTTATCTGGGTGTCATGGGTTGTTAATCCATCGACAAATTGCGCATAAGCGCTGTTTGCCGGTCCAAGTCCCGCTGCAATCACGTCACTGGTCGGCTCTACCATTGAATCGCGCAGCAATTGTTGTGCTTCCATTTGTGATCATTCCTTTATAGAAGAAATTAATGAATGGGATTCGTGACGATCACCCTGATCAAAGATTCAACGCCTTCCACGGTTTGCGGTCTTGTTTAAGGCCATCTTACGCGCCGAAAAATTCATGCTCCAACGCCAAGCACAGCGTATGGTAGATGGGCAGGTGGAATTCCTGGATCTGGTAGGTATCGGTGGCGGGGGCCAGGATGCAGCAGTCCGCCAAAGCTTTGAGCTTATTCCCTTGGGCCCCCGTCATGCCGATGACCGCCATGCCCTTGGCATGGGCCACCTGGGCTGCATAGAGTACGTTGGCGGAGTTACCCGAGGTGGAAATGGCGATAAGCACATCGCCAGGGCAGCCCAGGCCCAGCAGTTGCTGCGCAAAGCATAAATCCGGCGCGGCATCATTGGCATATGCGGTGGAAAGGGCGTTTTCGCCCACCAGGGAAAGGGCGGGCAGCGCGCCCTGCAAGTGCCCGATCAGGTATTCCGCCTGGTCAGGAGCTATTTCACGCAGATTGTGTTGCGTGGCCTCATCCAGAGGGCGGGGGAGCACAAAGCCTTTCATCAGTTCGCCTACGATGTGCTGGCTATCGGCGGCGCTTCCGCCGTTGCCGCAGACCAAAACCTTTCCTTGGCCTTCATAGCAACGCAGAAGAAGCCGCAAGGCGTCCTCCAGGGCCTCCCGGCAGGGTATCAGAGTGGGAAATCGCTCCCAAAGCGTTTCTAAATACCGGCGGGTAATCTCTTTCATAGTGTATCACCTCTTGCTGTGCTCAGCGCGGGGCCGCTGATTTTTTTATTTTTCAGGCGCATTGTATAGCGCCACGGCCAGGGCGGATAGATCGCCGATGGAATCCCCCAGGGCGGAGGGCAGAATTTTGCACCCCTTTCGCGCCACGGGCAAAGCTTCCTTGCTGAGCGTCTCACAGAGGATGGGGTAGAGCAGATCAAAGTTCCGGGCGAAAATGCTGCCGGCAATGATGGCTTGGGGATTCAACAGGTCAATGAGGATGCTGAGGCCCCGCCCAAAAACATGCCCGATCACAGTACAGATTTCCATACAGAGGGGATCACCCTGTTTGGCGTAGTCAAAGACCGCTTTGGCTGTCAAGGGAATTTCTTTTTCCAAGGGATGATGCTTGCCGCTCTGATGCAGTTCCAGCAGGCGCGCCTGGGCCAGCTGCACGATGCCGCCTCCGCTGCAGAAGCCTTCAAAGGAGCCGCTTTTGGCGTACCCTACCGGGCCATAGGTTTCCATACGGATGTGCCCCACCTCACCAGCGGCATCGTTAGATCCTTTATATAGCTGGCCGTTGAGGATCAGCCCGGCGCCAACGCCTGTGCCGAAGGTGAGGAAAATCAAGTTTTGGTACCCTTGCCCCGCGCCAAATTTCCATTCCGCAATGGCTCCAGCATTAGCGTCATTTTGCAGCGTGGCGGGAACGCCAAATTGCTCGGCAAAATAGTCGGTGATGGGCACCCGGTCCCAGCCGATCAAGTTGGGAGGGGACAACAGGAGGCCTTTTTCGCTATCCAAGGGGCCGCCGCAGCTGACGCCAATGCCTTCGATGGCATGGCCTTCGCTGAGCTGCTTGGCCAGTTTGGTAAGTTGCTGCATGGCGGCGGTAGGGGTTTTGTACTCTGCGGTATTAATCATGTTTTTGGCTCGGATGATTAGGCGGTTGCCATCATATTGGCCGAGGGAAGCGGAGCACTTGGTACCGCCGATATCGAAGCCTAGAAAGTAGCGCATAGGCGGACTCCTTTCAAATCGTTTGAGGGACGGGGGCGTTGAAAAAGCGATGAATGGCGGGCATGGCGGCGGTACGCACTGAGCAGGGGACCTCACTGGCGGTGATGAGCACTTCGCCTCTGGCGCGGCGGCCGGCCATGCGACCTGCTACTTTTTGGTTGAGCAGGTTGATGAAGGGCAGCGCGTTGTAGGCAATATCCCCCTTTAATATGACCATTTCAATGTCCAGCATATGGATGGTATTCAGCAGCGCCACGCTAAGATATTTGGCTTCTTTTTCTAGCAAAGCCTGGGCTTTGGCGGAATTGTCCAGCTGGTCGATGAGGGCATGCCAGCTATCAAAGGCGCTGTCTGCCAGCAGGGCAGGCATGGAGGCGTATTGCACCAGACAACCATGGTTGCCGCACTCGCAGGGTAGGCCGTCAATCACCACGGTGGTGTGGCCAATTTCATTGCCCAAGCCGGTGGCGCCCCGCAACAGATGATCGCCCAAAATGACCCCCAAACCGATGCCGGTATCGTCCACCAGCAGGCAGGCAAAGTTTGGTACGTCCCTGTTAACCCCAAAATACTTTTCTTCCAGGGCCATGGCATTGGACACATTTTCCATATCCAGCTGGGTTTGGGAAGGCAAAAGGGCGCTTACGCTTTCCACCACAGGCACATCATGCCAAGCGGAAAAGTTGGGTGGATTAAACAGCGCGCCCTGGCGATGGTCCAGAGGCCCCGGGGCACAGAGGCCGATGCTTTGCAGGCTGGGCAAAGAAGATTCCAGCACCTTACAGGCAGCTTCCAGCATCTTTTGGGGAGAAGAGCCGTTGAAGGGAAGCGTTTTTTGCTGTAGCGTGCCGCCGGAGATATTCACCACCCCAACTTCGATGCGGTCCTTTTCAATGTTGATGCCGCCAAAGCGCACACCGTCCGGATTGAGCATCAACAGCACCGGGCTGCGGCCTTTGTTGTTGTTGTGCACCAGCTCCGCCTCATAAATCAAGCCTTCATTGATGAGCTCCTCGGTGATGATGGTCACGGAGGCACGGGTAAGCTCCACCTGCTGGGCGATGTCCGCCCGGGAGATGGGCTCGCGCCGGATCATGTCCAAAATCAGGCAGCGGTTGGCCTGCTTCATGCTTCCATTGTTGGTTGCTTTTTTCATGAAGAATCCTTATAAGGTGGTGATGGAAATGGGAAAGTGGAAGCTCTGACCCGGGGGCAGCAGAATGATGCGGGGCTTTTGCGTCAGCTCCTCCGGTACGTCCGCGTGGTCATCAATACCGTACCAGGGCTCCACGCATACGTAATGCGCGCCTGGCTTGGCCCACAGGCCCAAAACAGGGGCGCCAAACCAATGAACCCGCAGTACATCCCCATGCTTTTGGCTGTTTAAGGTAACCCGGTGGGAGTTGGGGTTTTGCAGGATCAGCGCGTCTTTTTCAAACAAAGTATCGGTGATCGTAAGAACATTGCCCCCCTTCAGGGGCAGGGGGACCGGCGTCGGGTCCAGCAGCATGTCCGGGCCCAGGCGGTAAGCCTCCGGCTTTTCGTCCCGCTCAAAGACCAGCTCATCCCCCGGGAGGCAGCGAAAACCAGGATGGGCCCCGATGGAAAAGGGCAACGTCTCCGTTTCGGAAGGATTATAAACGGTGTGCAGGATCTGTAGCCGGTTTTTTTCTAGGGTAAAGGCAACGTCCAGCCAGAAAGCGAAGGGGTAGCACGCACGGGTCTCCTTGGTATCCGTGGCGCTGAGGGTGAGAGAGGCGGCGTCCTGCTCTGAGGGAGAAAAAGCCAAATCCATGGCAAAGCCATGCTTGGACATGGGATAGGAGGCATGGTTTAAGGAATATCGATCGTTTTTTACTTTGCCCACGACCGGGAACAGGATGGGGCTATGGCCCGCCCAGACATCGGGATTTCCCTGCCAGATCAATTGCCGGTGGCTTTTGTTGTCCCATAATGATGAAAGCTCCGCGCCGCGGCTTTGGATGGATGCGCTAAGGCGGTCATTTTCAATGGTGTACTGCATAATTGAACTCCCTATAGATTTTTTTGGATGTGCATATTATACACTTGACAAAGGCAATTTTGCAAGCTATAATAATTAAAACGTTTAACAAGAGTTTGGCTTTTGGCCCGACACGGGTTGTCGCCTTCGGGTTATTGCATACAAAGCAAGAACGGATGGGTCATGAATGGAAGAGTATATTGTTGAGTTGGAAGGGGTAAGCAAAAGCTTTCCCGGTGTGAAGGCGCTAGATAACGTCAGCTTCACGTTGAAGGCTGGCGAAGTAGTGGCGCTGCTGGGCGAAAATGGCGCGGGCAAAAGTACGTTGATGAAGATATTAAGCGGTGTGTATCCCAAGGATAAGGGCGTCGTCCGTGTGTTTGGCGAGCCTGTGGAAGGCTGCACCCCAAAAAAGGCGCAAGAGCTTGGTATTGCCATCATCCACCAAGAGTTAAATATGTGCCAGCATCTTTCCGTGGCGGAAAACATCTACCTGGGCCGGGAGATCATCAGGCACGGCAGGTTGGATAAGCGGGCCATGTATGCAGGCGCGAAGGAAGTACTGGATCGCCTGAACATCAACATCAATCCGGACACCGTGGTGGGGAGCTTGCCGGTGTCCAAGCAGCAAATGGTGGAAATTGCCAAGGCGCTGTCTACCAACGCAAAGATATTGATTATGGACGAGCCCACCTCTGCCCTGACCGCGAAGGAAATTGATGATCTGTTTGACATCATCCGCAGGTTGAAGTCTGAAGAATGTGGCATTGTATATATTTCTCACCGGCTGGATGAGCTGCAATACATCGTGGATCGGGTGGTGATCCTGCGGGACGGCCAATACATCACTTCTATGAACTTCAAGGACACCACGTTGCCTGAAATCATCAGCTACATGGTGGGCCGCGATATCAAAGAGAAATTCCCCCGGGTGGAATGCCCGCTAGGGGATGTGATTTTTGAGGTGAAGCATCTGAACGCGGGCCGCATGGTGCGGGACGTGAGCTTTCAGGTTCGCAAGGGCGAAATCGTTGGGGTGGCGGGTTTGATGGGCGCGGGGCGCACCGAGACCACCCGGGCGATCTTTGGGGTGGACCCCAAGGCCTCCGGCCAGATCTTCCTGGATGGGAAAGAGGCCGTCATTCACAACCCGGCGGACAGCATCAAGGCGGGCATCGTGTTGGTACCGGAGGACCGCAAGCGGGACGGTCTATGCACCCGGCTGAGCATCAAGAACAATGCGAGCCTGCCAAATTTGGATATTTTGAGTAACAAGATGACTGTGGTCAACCGTCGCAAGGAAGTGACCATGTCTAATAAGTCCGTGTCGGATTTGAGGATCAAGCTGCCCCATATCGACGTGGAGGCCGCCAGCCTGTCCGGCGGCAACCAGCAGAAGGTGGTTGTGGGCAAATGGCTTGCCCGCGACTCCAAGATGGTGATTTTTGACGAGCCTACCCGTGGCATCGATGTGGGCGCGAAGATCGAGATCTATAATTTGATGAACCGATTAAAAGAAGAGGGCATTGGCGTGATGTTCGTTTCCTCCGAAATGCCGGAGATCCTTGGCATCAGCGACCGGATCATCGTGATGTGTGATGGCCGGGTGACGGGTGAAATGCCCATCCAGGAGGCAACCCAGGAGAAAATCCTGGATCTGGCGACCCGGTTTGAAAGTAAAAAGGAACAAGCTTCGGCTTGATGCTCAGTGACATCGAGGAGTGAAAGGACATGGAAACCACTAAAAGGCAGAACATTTTCAAACGAGTTTTTGCGATTCGCGGCATGGGACAGGTTATTACCGTAACGGGTGGATTGATTATTCTTTGCGCTATCTTTGGGCTGGCAAACCCCAATTTCTTTTCCGACCGGAATTTTAACAACCTGCTTCGGCAGATTGCCCCGTTCCTCATCGTGGGTATCGGACAAAGCTATGTGCTGATTACCGGCAACATCGACCTGTCCATTGGTTCGGTGCTGGGCATGAGCTGCATGATGTCCGCAACGTTCATGACCCGGGGTTGGGATCCTTGGATGGCGGGCTTGGTCACGTTGCTGGCCTGCTTGGTGACGGGTGCCGTGAACGGTGTACTGGTAGCCAAGTGCAAGCTGCCGCCCTTCATAGCCACACTGGGCACCATGACCATTGCCCGCGGCATTGCCCAGATTGTCAACAACAATATGAACACCGATTCGATCGGTGCCAGCCCCGCCGTACAAACCTTCCGTGATTTCTTTTACTACGGGAAGACAGTGGGGATTTTTAACACGGTTTTGATCGCGTTGGCTCTGTGGCTTGTGTTTTTCCTTATTCTCAGCATGACCCGCACGGGCCGCCATATTTATGCGGTGGGCAGCAACATGGAAGCGGCCAAGCTCTCCGGTGTGAATGTGTCCCTCACCGTCATCAAAGCCTATGTGGTCAGCGCTCTGTGCGCGGGGATTACCGGCCTGATCACCTGCGCCACGGGCGGCTTGGGCACCATGGACGCGGGCCTTTCGTACGAGCTATATGCTGTGGCGTCCTCAGTGATCGGCGGCGTCAGTACCCTGGGCGGACAGGGCATCCTGCTGGGTACCGTGGTGGGTGCCAGCGTTTGGGGCGTTATGCAAAATGGACTTTCCCTGGCGGGCGCGCCGGTGGCTTGGCGAAACATCATCATCGGCATGATCGTCATCGTATCCGTGCTTATGGACGTGATCGTGCGCAGCGGCCGCAAGCCCGCAAAAGTGGACAAAATGGAAACCAACGTCGCAAAAGCATGACATTAATGCGCCTTACGAAAGGTGTATTAATATAATAAACAAATTGGGAGGAACCTACAATGAAAAAGGTACTAGCTCTGGTTCTGGTTCTCATGTTGGCTCTCGGTGCATCTTCTGCGCTGGCGGCCTCCAAAGTTACACTGATCACGATGGACCTGATGGATCAGCACTGGGTTAATGTGGACAAAGGCTGCCAGGATGCCGTGGCCGAACTCAAGGGCAAGGGCGTTGAAATCGAGTACAACTGGGACGCCCCCACCCAAGGCAAGGATGACACCGCTCAAATCGAGTGCATGAACAATGCTTTCGCCAACAACGCCGAAGTGATCCTGCTGGCCTCCAACGGCCCGGACACCCAGGTCGCCACCATCGAGCAGTACAGCAAAGAAGGCGTGAAGTTCATCTATGTGGACTCCCCCGCCAATTTCCCCGCTGAGCAGACCCTGGCCACCAACAACACCAATGCCGGCCAGACCGCTGGCGAGCAAATGCTGGCCGCCCTCACCGCCGCCAGCATCTCCGAAGGCAAGATCGGCGTTGTGAACGTGAATGCCGCCACCCAGTCCACCGTGGACCGCGAAGCCGGCTTCCGCAAGGCCTTTGAAGGCACCAAGTTCGAAATCCTGGAGACCCAGTATGGCAACGGCAACGCTACCGAGAGCCAGAACATCGCTGCCAACTACATCACCGACGGCTGCGTGGGCATCTTCGGCACCAACGAAGGCGGCACCGTGGGCGTGGGCAATGCCATTAAAGAAGCTGGCCAGGGCGTCATCGGCGTTGGCTTTGACCAGAGCGATGCGATCAAAGAGCTGATCAAGGACGGCAGCCTGCTGTGCGCGATGGCGCAGGATCCCTACAAGATGGGTTACGAAGGCATGATGACCGCTGCTAAGGTGCTGGCTGGTGAAGCCGTCGCCGAAGCCAATGTGGACACCGGCGTTAAGGTTGTGGACGCTGCGGCTCTGCAATAACTCCCTTTTCACCTACACAGGGGAACTGCTTTGGCAGTTCCCTTTTTCTTGGGGACAACATTCAAAACCTTGTATTACTTGACGGAAGCGATTATTTTCGTATACTAGAAGCATGAAGACACAGACAGTGATAGAGTAGACCGGAGGAGCGAGCTCCGGCGAGAGGAGAGGATGACTTTGGCCGGGACCCTTTCAAAGCCGGTGACAGCCGCACTTTTTGATTTTGATGGCACCCTGTCAACCCTTCGCCATGGCTGGGAGCAGGTGATGGAACCCCTGATGCTGGAGTATATCGCTGGGGCACAGCCCATTACAGAGACTTTGCGCCGGGAAGTTCGCGCCTACATCGATGAATCCACCGGCATCCAAACCATTCATCAAATGAAGTGGCTGGTTGAAGCCATGAAGCGTTATGGGCTAAACCCCAACCCAACGGAGGACCCGTGGGCGCTGAAAGCGGATTACAACCGCCGCTTGATGGAGAGGGTGAAGGAGCGGCGGGTGGCTGTGGAGAAGGGTGTAGCAAAGCCGGAGGACTACCTGATGGCGGGCAGCTTACCCTTTTTGGAGGCGCTACGGGACAGGGGTGTACAAATCTTCGTGGCCAGCGGTACGGACGAGGTGGATGTAAGGGAAGAGGCGCGAATTTTAGGCGTATTGCCCTTTGCGTCGGCGGTGGCCGGGGCCCGGCACGGCTCGGAGGATTGCGCCAAAGAGGCCGCCATCCAGGCATTGATCCAGCAAAGCGGACTTATGGGTACAGGGCTGGCAGTGATCGGCGATGGCAAGGTGGAAATTGCCCTGGGCAACGACGTAGGCGCTAGGACATTAGGTGTGGCCAGCAACGAGGATGAACGGCAGGGGATCGATCCGGTCAAGCAGGCCCGTCTGGAAAAGGCCAAGGCACAGAAAATTGTAGGAGATTTTCTGCAACGGGATGAATTGCTCGCGTGGCTGGGGCTGGAGGAAGGGGTGCAAGCATGATGGGTGAAGCGCATAATGCGAGGCTTTCCTTCGATCGGATCCATACCTATCCCGCCGAAAACCGGGTGAACCTGGTCACCATCGAAAACATGCTTTCTCCGGGGTTAGCCCCTGTGCCCGCATGGGACGCTCCGGGTTTTGCGGAACTGGTGGAGCGGGTCCAAGCGGCGCGTACAAACGGTCGGCCGGTCATCTTTAGCATGGGCGCCCATGTGATCAAAAACCAGCTGTCCCGCTATGTAATCCAGCTCATGAAGCAAGGCATCGTCACCCATGTGGCGGGCAACGGCGCTTGCAGCATCCATGATTTTGAGCTTTGTTATCTGGGGGGGACTTCCGAGGACGTGCCCACAGCCATCGAGGATGGCAGCTTTGGCATGTGGGAGCAGACGGGGCGTTGGATGAACGAGGCCATCCAGGAGGGAGCGCGTCTGGATATTGGATATGGGGAGAGCCTGGCCCGGTACATGGAGCGGCACCCGGAGCGCTTTCCCTACATTGAGGATTGTGTGCTGTATCAGGCGTATAAGCTGGGCATACCAGCCACATATCACATCGCCCTGGGTACGGACATCATTCACCAGCACCCCATGGTAGACTTTGGGGCCCTGGGCAAGACAAGTGGTATTGACTTTCACACCCTGTGCCACACAGTATCCGAGCTGGAGGGAGGCGTGTATTTGAACTTCGGCTCGGCGGTCATCGGGCCTGAGGTGTTCTTAAAAGCGCTGTCCATTGCCCGGAACTTAGGGCACTCGACCTTCGATATCACCACGGCCAACTTTGATCTGGTGGATCTGGGGGATTATCAAAAAAAGATCGGTTATGACGATCCCCATTACTACTACCGCCCCCGCAAAAACATCGTCAATCGGCCCGTGAGCCGTGGAGGCAAAGGCTGGCATTTTGTGGGCGACCACAAGCAGACCATTCCCAATCTGTATGAGCGGATTGTGGGGAAAGGCGGCTGACGTAATGGCCATTGGGAGCAAGGCGCTGCAAAACCTGCTTGCAAAGGCATCCAACCTGCGGGTGGGTGTGATCGGCGACTTTTGCCTGGATGTATACTGGCATGCGGATATGCGCAAAAGTGAGCTTTCCAGAGAAACGCCTCATTTTCCTTTGCCCATCGTTCAGGAGCGGATGCAGCCGGGAGGCGCTGGGAATGTGGCATGTAATTTTGCGGCGCTGCGGCCCGCCCAGGTGATGGCGCTGAGTATACTGGGCGACGATTGGCGGGGCACGGCGCTGGTGGCGCTGCTGGCCCAGCAGGGGATCAGCACAGAGCATATGAGGCAGACCCGGGAACGGATGACCAATGCCTATATCAAGCCCATGCGTCATGGGATCTCGGAAACGGTGTATGAAGATCCCAGGCTGGATTTTGAAAACCGCGAGGCATTGGCCTCGGATTGGGAAGAGGCGCTGCTGCAGATGCTAAGCCAAGCTGCGCCCACACTGGATTTGTTGTATGTATGCGATCAGATGCTCTTTGGTTGCATCACGCCGCGGGTGCGCGCGCAGATCCAGCGGTGGGGCGAGGAAGGGTTGGAAGTGTGGGTAGACAGCCGGGATAGGATCGACCAGTACCAACATGTGATCGTTAAGCCCAATGAGGTGGAGCTGTGCCGCGCTGTCGCGCAGCCCTTGACCAAGGACGTGGGTTTGCTGGAGCAATATGCGGCAAGGATGCAGGCAAAAACCCAAAGACCCATACTGGTGACCCTGGGGGAGAAAGGCAGCTTGGCTTTGGATCATGGGAAAATAGACGCGGTGCCTGCCCATCCGGTACAGCCGCCGGTGGATATATGCGGCGCCGGGGATAGCTTTGGCGCGGCGGCGGCGCTGCTGCATGTGGCCGGCGCCACGCTCCAAGACGCGGCTGCGTATGCGGCCTGTTCAGCATCGCTGACCGTGCAGAAAATAGCGATGACAGGCGTCACCACACCGGAAGAACTTTTCTCCAGGGTGGAACAAGCGGAGGAACAAGGGGTTTTCTAACGGAAACCTCTGTTTCATTTTGGACACAAGAGGGTATGGACAGGATACAAAGGAGGGGAATGTATGGAGTTTTACATCTGTCGGCATTGCGGGAATGTGATTGGCTACGTGGAATCTATGGGACCCAAAGTGGTGTGCTGCGGTGAAGAAATGCAGCTACTGGCTCCCAACACTGTGGACGCGGCGGTGGAAAAGCATGTGCCCGTTATGGAGGTGCAGGGGAATGTGGTGACGGTTACGGTGGGAGGCACACTGCACCCCATGAGTGAGGAGCATCATATTGCCTGGGTTGCCTTGCAGACCAAGCAGGGAAACCAGCGCAAGGAGCTGAACCATACGGGGGAACCCAAGACCGTATTTGCACTGGCTGAAGGAGATCAGCCGGTGGCGGTTTTTGCCCGCTGCAACCTGCACGGCTTATGGAAGGCCTGATGCCAGCAAACAATTGATAAAGGGTGGACTCAAATGATGCAATGGCGTTCTGCCCGATACACTTCAAGCATAAAAGCTTGTGATACGATGAAAGGAGCAAGAACCATGAAGTATGTATGCGAACTCTGCGGATATGTATATGATGAAGCCGAGGGCGACCCCGATGCTGGCATCGCTCCCGGTACCACATGGGAAAACATCCCTGAGGATTATGTATGCCCCCTCTGCGGTGCGGGCAAGGGAGCCTTTGCGGCGGAATAAGCCAGGAGAGCAGACAAGAAGACAGCAGGCCCGGCCGCCAGTAGGGTAGGCACAAGGAAGCGATACGAAACAATAACCTTATGCCGAGTGAACGAGCAAAACAGAAACGCCCATGTGCGGCTGCGCGCTGCACATGGGCGTTTTCTCGTTAGTGAGCGCATGAATGAGGAATCAGGCGAATGATGGAATCTCGACATTGTAAACAGTGACATTCTGTTGTATACTTTACTTTATACGGCCTGCCCGCGGGAACCGTTTTGCAGCATGATTTTGAGGGGTATTTTTGCCCAGTTTAAGCCATATATCATTATAAGGTTTGGTTTTGGAGGCTTGGGCGCCATTTTGTCACCACGGGCACCACAAATCGCAGTCATAGGTTTATTTTTTGGGTATGGTGGATGAACTCGACCTGTTGGCGCTTGTCAAAGAAAATGAAATCGGCAAGACCGGCATGGATGCCGGTCCCGTCGCCCGCAGCCGAACCGCAGCCCACGGAATCTACCGAGCCAGCGCCGGAACCGCTGCCTGAAAAAAGCGGCGGCATGGGCAGGATGATCCTGGTGAGTGTGCTTGTCATGGCCGCCGCTGGCGGCGCTTTCTACTTTCTTAAAAACTCGCAAGCTCAAGCAGTCCGAAAAGGGCAATACTGACCTTGATGAATGCGATTTTGACGATGACGAGGACGAGCCGGTCATTGAGGACGATGCGGAGGATGACACGCGGGAGGACAAATAAGGAGAGACGAGAAACCCGCCGTCCATCATGGGCGGCGGGTAATAGACAATCATGTTTCTATTTCATTTAGCAAATCGGATATTTTTTCAAAGTTCATGCCCTCTTGTTTTATATGGACGTGCATATTATCGCCTAATCTATATCCACGCTTTCGGTAAAATTCATCTAATTCAGTGTGATTAAAAAGCATTATGGCTTTTCCTTTACACATGGCTTCAATTTCGTTCAAGAGAGCAGTAAATATGCCGTTATTCTGATATTCTTTCGCAATCTCACCATTCCACAAAAGGCAGCTATCAAGTTTACTCAACTCCCCTAATATGAACCCAGCTGCTTTTTGTGTGTTTACATCCACCGCTACAAGACAGTATTTTTGCAGAGTTTTGTATTTTGCAACGACAGGAGCAACACGCCTAAACATTCTCAATTCAAGTAGTGCTTTGTAATCTTGCCATTCAATTTTTCTTATTATTATGTTTTCCATAAATTCACCTCACCACATTCACCATAAGAGAATTATACACCCAAAGCACCCCCAAAACAATTAAAGGGAGGTATTCAATGCAGCTTATCATCGCAGAAAAACCGAGCGTGGCGCAGTCCAGCGCCGCCGTGCTGGGCGCAAAGGAGCACAAGGACGGCTACATATAGGGCGCGGACATTATAGTGAGCTGGTGTGTCGGCCACCTTGTCGGCCTTGCCCAGGCCGTCGCCTATAATGAGCATTACGCCCAGTGACGGTTTGAGGATTTGCTTTATCCTGCCGGAAGCCGCAAAGGGATATTCGAGTATGTGCTGGGCGGAGAAAGTGATACCAAATTGCTTGATGTTCGGGTATTTGATGACACCACCAAACAGGTCACCTACAGACAACAGACGGTGGATGCCAAGGGTGAGAGCATTTCAAACTGCCACTATGCGCCATCGGTCATGATGCCACCAAGAATAAGATTTGGGATTTGAAGGACATGGAGGCTGACCATGTGGCGGCATGGAGTAAGGGAGGCGCAACGGACATCAAAAACTGCCAAATGCTATGCAAATCGCACAACCGGGCAAAAGGAAACAGATAATCAAGAAATAGCATAATCGGCGCTGCTTGCGCTACGCCGATTATGTGCAAATACTTTTTTATGCGCCCCGGCCATTTGGCCGGGGCTATCGTTTGTCTATTCATATACATACCCCCATATGTAACCTTGCTTTCCCGAAGTTGGCCCTTCTGCAACAACCTTCAGAACCTCGCTCAAAGGCCGTCCGGTGGCGATAGGAGCTGAAATGGCTTTCCAGCAAAATCGCCGAAATTTTCGTCATACAATCAGAGAACGGGCTTCGCCACAGACGTAGGCGAAACCCGCTCTCTGATTGAAGTTGGTCAAAAAATCCGCAAGATTTTTTGACAGCCAAGGGCCTCTTCCATGGAGGCGGGGCTTGCGGTTTTCTCCTATCCGCAACGATATGGCAACTGCCTTAGGGCTCTACAGAGGCCTTGGCAGTCATAATCATGTGGGTGTAGCGGCAAGCAAGAGAAGAGGCTTGGCTGTTTTGCGCAACTTGAACAGCGCGAAAGCCAAAACTGAGCAACATGACCAGGGCGATGCCTGTTACCAACAACAGGGTGAGGGTGCCACGGTGGATGTGCTGCATCATGGATGAATGCTCCTTTGCTATCAAATAAGGACTTTCTGTTGGATTGCTTGCATTATACTACGCTTAAAACAAAATGTCAACACCTAAAGCGAAAAATTTTTTCTTTGAGTTGACATCAGTCCGCTTTTGGCGTATACTGACGCTGTCAGGAGGCGATAGCATGCAGAATCAGATCAATGCCAGAGAAATTTTTCATAAAAATATGAAGCGATTGATGAGGGAGAACGATGTGGATCAAACTCAAATCGTCAATACGCTAGGTGTGACGGCATCTACGGTGTCCGATTGGGTAAACGGCAAAAAATATCCCCGGGTGGATGCCATGCAGCGCCTGGTGGATTTTTTTGGCTGCTCTCTTTCAGATCTGACCACGGACGATACCCAAAGCAAGGCTCGCGAAGCCTTTTTATCCAATATCATGCCCATCGCATCCAACCAGGTGCCGCTGCTGGGTACCATCCAATGCGGCCTGCCCACTTTTGCCGAAGAAAATATGGAGGGCTATGTGGAAGTTGGCGCGGGCATTAAGGCGGATTTTGCTTTACGGGCCCGGGGAGACAGCATGACCGGCATCGGTATCATGGATGGCTCTATCGTATTTATCCGCAAGCAATCAGCGGTGAATGACGGCGATGTGGCGGCGGTGATCTTGGATGACGACGCCACGCTAAAGAGGGTGCGCTATTTGCCCGGCGGTATGACCATGCTCCAGGCAGAGAACCCTCGATATAAACCCATTATCATCGGCGGAGAGGACGAGACGCGTGCCGTGCAGGTTCTGGGCAAGGCCGTGGCCTTCATCGGCAATGTGTTATAGGAATGCGTAAGTCAAGAAAAAGGGAATCGCCAATGCGGTTCCCTTTTTCTTGACAAAGAAAGTTAAGACTCTGCCAAAATTTCATCAATTCTATCAAGTTCTTCCTGGGTCAAAGGCGGCGCATGAACGATTTGGCAATTCTCAATAATCTGTTCCGGTTTGCTGGCGCCAATGAGCGCCGAGGTGATCCCCTCGTCCCTGAGAACCCATTGTAGCGCCATTTCCGCAAGACTTTGCCCCCTGGACGAAGCCAGGGCGTTCAGCGCGGAAGCGGTGCGCTGCAATGCCGGTGTGACGGACTCGGGCTTGAAGTAGCGGGGGTCATGCCCGGCCCTGGAATCCGCAGGGATACCATGCAGATACGTCGCTGTTAGCTTGCCGTTTTGCAGGGGCGCAAAGGCGATGCATCCTACGCCCTTCTCCCGAAGCACATCCGTGAGGCCGTCCTCCACCCAACGGTTCAGCAGGCTGTAACTGGGTTGGTGGATCAGCATGGGAGTACCCAAAGAGGTTAACGTGCGGATGGCATCGGCAGTCTGTTGGGCGGGATAGTTGGAAATCCCCACATAAAGAGCTTTGCCGCTGCGAATGATCGCGTCCAACGCACCCATGGTTTCTTCGATGGGAGTCCTAGGGTCGGGGCGGTGGTGATAGAAGATATCCACATAATCCAACCCCATGCGCTTCAGGCTTTGATCCAGGCTGGCAATCAGGTATTTTCGGCTGCCAAAATCTCCATAGGGCCCAGGCCACATATCGTATCCGGCTTTGGTGGAAATAATCAGCTCGTCCCGGAAGGGCCGCCAATCCCGCTCCATATGGACGCCAAAGTTGCGCTCCGCCTCGCCGTAGGGCGGGCCATAGTTGTTGGCTAAATCAAAATGGGTTATGCCGTGATCAAAGGCGGTTCGAAGCATTTGTTGCTGAACATCAAACGGTGTGATGTCGCCAAAGTTATGCCATAGCCCCAGCGAGAGGATGGGTAGCATAAGCCCGCTGTTTCCACAGCGACGATAGACCATTTTGTCATATCGGGACGGATCGGGCTGGAACATAGACGGCCCCTCCTTAGAAAGCTGTGCTTTCCGTCAAATTTGCTGGTAAAATTCGTGAATGGCGTTGATGACCTCAGCGCACTGCGTCTGGGTTAGCTGGTGAAACAGGGGCAAGCGCAACAAACGCTCGCTTTCCTTTGTGGTATATCGATCCTCTCCATGGAAGCGGGTAACTTTGCGTCCCTCCGGCGCGGAGTGCAGAGGGATGTAGTGAAATACGGCCTGAATGCCACGCTCTTTCAGCCATTGGATGAGGGCTGTACGCTGCGCCAGATCCTTTGCCTTGATGTACAACATATGCGCGTTGTGAGTACAATCCTCCGGGACAAACATCAGCTCGATTTTGCCCTGCCGCGCAAGGGGATCAAGCCCATCCCGATACTGGTTCCAGCGGGCCATGCGAGGCCCGGTGATCTGTCCAGGATCTTCCAGCTGCGCCAGCAGATAGGCGGCGCAAAGTTCACTGGGCAGAAAGGAGGAGCCCATATCCACCCAGGTATACTTGTCTACCTGTCCACGAAAAAAGCGACTGCGGTCCGTGCCTTTTTCCCGGATGATCTCCGCCCGCTCCACAAGCTCCGGCCGATTGATCAGCGCCGCGCCACCCTCACCCATGCTAAAGTTCTTCGTCTCGTGAAAGCTGATGCAACCCACATCAGACAGGGTTCCGCAAGGTTTGCCCTGGTAGGTGGAGGTCAGGGCCTGAGCCGCGTCTTCCATCAAGTAGAGATGATGCTGGCGCGCGATGGTTTGTAGGGCATTCATATCGCAGCTAATCCCGGCGTAATGCACCGGCGCGATGAGCCGTGTTCGCCGGGTGATGGCGGCTTGCACGCAAGCGGGGTCAAGATTCATGGTGCGGGGATCAATGTCCACAAAGACCACGGTGGCGCCTCGAAGCACAAAGGGGTTGGCAGTGCTCACAAAGGTGAAGGAGGGCATGATCACCTCATCCCCAGGTTGGATGTCCAGCAAAAGAGATACCAACTCCATCGCCGAGGTGCAAGAGGTGGTGAGGAGCGCTTTGGGCGCGCCTGTCATCCTTTCCAGCGACGCGTGGCAGCGTTTGGTAAAATTACCGTCCCCACAAATTTTGTGGCTTTGGATCGCCTGAAGAACATAGGAGCTGCACTCTGGAAGGAGAGGGGGGACATTAAAGGGAATCATGGAATCACCTCCAACCAATACACTTGAAAAGCGATGTAATTATACCATATTTGCCAGTGGTTGTCATGGGCAAGGAGGCGGGAGGGGTTGCCAAGACAAAATGAAAAGCAAAAGATAGGAAGGAAAACTGGGCGGGGCGGCGAAACTAAGGAGTAAGTAATTAGGTGCGATCCTGTCTTGAAGTGAAAAGGCAGGATGGGGAGAACCTTTCTGTTAGGAGATCACACAATTTCGCAAGAGGGTGAAGACATGAAGCTGATCGGCGTACTCGGAAGTTTGAATGTGGACCTGACCGCTACCGTCCCGCGTTTTCAGGAGCCGGGCGAAACCATCACAGGCACAGGGTTCTATTCCTTCACAGGCGGTAAAGGCGGCAACCAGGCGGTGGCTTCGGCCAAGCTGGGGATGCCCACCATGATGATGGGAAAGCTGGGCAACGATCAAAATGGGGAGCTCTACCGCCAAACCATGTTGGATTTGGGCATAGAGCAACATACGGTTCAAACGGTGGATCATGTACCCACGGGCGTGGCCTTGATTGAGGTGGACGCCTCTGGTGAAAACCGCATTGTGGTTGTGCCGGGTGCGAACCATGCGGTGGATCGCAAGCAGATCGACCAAATGATGCATGAATTGCTTGCCTGCGATGTGGTGCTGATGCAGCTGGAAATTCCCATGGACACGGTGGAATATGCCGCGCAAAGGCTGCACGCGGAAGGAAAAATTGTGATTTTGGATCCGGCTCCAGCCGTGCCGCTCAGCGACCGGCTGCTGCGGGCCTGTAACTATATCATCCCAAACGAGTCCGAGCTGCGTATTCTCAGTGGAATGGACACGGACACGGATAACCAGGTGAAAGCAGCCGCGCAGACCCTGTTGGATAAGGGCGCAAGCTGTGTGGTTGTCAAGCTGGGCACCCGGGGGGCCATGTTGGTGTCGGGTCAAACCGCCGTGCATTTGCCCGGTTTTGAGGTGAGGGCCATTGACACCACGGGCGCCGGGGATGCCTTTGTGGCGGGCTTTGCCATTGCCTTGCTGGAAAAGAAGAGCCCGGCGGAAGCGGTGCGCTTTGCCAATGCCGCCGCCGCCCTATCCACCATGGCTGTGGGCGCGCAGAGCGCGATGCCCAACCGGGAACAGGTGAACGCGCTGATACAACAAAGCAAGTGATTTTTCTGTAGAGCCCCGCAACGGGCAAAGCGGAGCTGGCCCTAAAAGGGTAATGAATGAAGCGTTTCAAGGGGAATGAGTTCTGACAGCAACAGCGCTCATTCCCCTTGGCGTTGGTTTTTTCGGCGACGGTTGTCATCATGGATAGATCCATGAAGTTTTCAACGCAGCCTGCTCTATGAGATTAAACGGCTTGGCAGTGGCTGGTTATCAAATGAACAACAAAGGAAGCGTTATCGCAAGGAACGGACGCTGCCTCGCTGTACCAGCGATACCGGCATGATAATGCATCTGGGGGCATGGACATCTTTTGCCAGCTCCGCAATCAGCATGTTGGCAGCCATGCTGCCGCGTTCCACCACATCCTGATGGATGGTGGTGAGCTGCGGGCTGGTGAGCCGGGCGATGCTTACATCGTCAAAACCTACAATGGAGATATCCCCGGGTACGGACCGGCCGGCTTCGTGCAGGCTGGTGATAAGGCCTGCCGCCATAACGTCCGCGGTGGCAAAAATGGCCGTATAGTCATACCTCTGGGCCAGCTCACGCCCCAAGACCGTGCTGAACTGAACGGCAATTTCGCGGGCGTAGATATCCTCCTGGCGCACAGGTATGCCAAACTCCGCAAGGGCTTGGCAGTATCCTTGATAGCGCTGGCGAAGCACACCCTGCTCTTGGATGGGAGGCCCACAAAAGAGGATGCGGCGATGGCCGTTTTCCAACAGGTGTTTGGTGGCCAAGTAGCCGCCCTGTTGATCGGCCAGGCGCACCTGCAATTTGGTATCATCGTCCACATAGCTATCAATCAGAATGAAGGGGGTGCTCTGCGCCTGAAGCGTGGCGTAAAAGTCGGAGGGAAAAAGCCCCGTGACGATCAATCCGTCCAGGTTCCAATTGCTGAGCAATGAGAGCAACTCAGGCACGGTATCTACGGTACGAACCATCATGTAATAGCCTTTTTCCCGAAGGGTGGATTCCAGGCCCGCCAGCAGCGCCCCGTGAAAGGGATCCTGGAGGAAGCCGCCCGCCTCTAGAGGGATCAGGTGATTGATGACGCCAATGATATGGGAAGCGTTGCTGACCAGGGCGCGCGCGGAGAGATTGGGGACATAGTGCATATCCTCAATCGCTTGGTTGATGCGCTCAATCATTGATTGTGAAACACGGCCCGTATTGCCACGGATAACGTTGGATACGGTGGTTGTGCTTACACCCACAACGCGCGCGATATCCTTGATGGTAGCCAAAATTGTCCCTCCTTGGCATGCGGATCGTTATTGTGAGGATAGTATACCATAGGGAGGATGCACCGCATAGGGGTTTTTCAAATATCGAAAAAAGGCAGGGAAGCGATTGGAGAAAAGAGCATGGGACAGGGGGAAGAAAACGCTGGAGCTGATGGATCCGACCACCGGGTCCTCTTTTTTTATCCCTTCCTTTTGTGCCGGATGGGGGTGTCGTCCACGGCTGGCGCGCCCAACACCCTGCCGATGTCATCAAACCGGGAGCCATGGCAGGGGCATTCCCAACTTTTGTTCCCGGTGCGATATACCAGCTTGCAGCCCATATGCGAGCATCTGGGCGCATGGGGACGCAGTGTACCCTGTAGGTACCGGCTCGCCCAGGCCGCGGTGGTCTTAGCCTCCATTTGCCATACCACACGGCCTCCTCGCTGGCCGCTGTAGATCGAATAGCCTTCCTCCGGCAGCCCTAGAATCTTGGCGCTGATGGCCTGGGCCGCTACTACGCTATGTAAAATGCCATGATGACCGTATCCGGTGGCAACGAAAATGTTGGGGGTCCGCTTGCCATAGGTGCCAATATAGGGTAAGCCGTCCGCCGTATAGGAATCAAAGCCGCCATAGACGCGGGCAGGCAGGGCGTGTTCAAAGGCGTCGGCGTATTGGCTGGCAAACAGATGCAAAGGATTCTCCCGTGTCCGCGTACCTACCCGACCGTCGATGAGGTGGAACAGCGTGCCCTCCCGGTGGCGGCGAAGAGAAAACCGGTCGTTCATGTCCAAATAAACCCCGTCATAGGTAGCATCGTCTTCGATAGGGATTAGATAGCTGCTTTTTTGGTACATGCGCATAAAGTACCAGCCGGGGGTATTGATGACCGGATACCCTGTGGCAATGATAATGTAGGGTGCAAGCACACTGCCGCGCGGGGTATAGACCAGGTTGCTTTCCATGGAGATCACACGGGAATTTTCAAAAATGAGCAGGCCGATGCGAGCGGCCTTTTGTACCAAGGAAAGCAGATACGTATCAGGCTGCAGGCAAGCCTGTCCATGAAACTGCACCGTCATAGCGGCTGGTATCGGGCAACTGGTGGGGGCTTGAAGCTTTGCGGAAAAGCCGGCTCGTGTCATGGCCTCATGTTCAGCTTGCAGGAGTGGGCGTTCCCGCTGGGTGGCAGCCACCAAAAAGGCATCCATGTCCTTCCAGCCAGAGTCCATCTCGGGCTCCGAGGCCAGCTCACGCAAGGATTGCAGAGCCGCCTGTTGGGTCTGTGTATAGGCACGGCAGACTTCGCTTGGAAACAAAGTCTCCAGACGTGTAAAAAGGCGGTGATGGCTTTGGGTCACCAGCCCGCCGCAGCGGCCGGAGGCGCCGCAACCCAAGGTGCGGGCTTCCAGCAAAACAACCCGAAGTCCGGCTTTGCACAGCCAAAAGGCGATGTGCAAACCGCTGAGACCGCCGCCCACCACCACGGCATCCGCATTGCGGCGGCCCCGCAGGATCGGGAAGACAGGCTGGGTCTCGGTTTGCCAAAAGGATTCGTCTTGCATGGAGGCCTCCTTGCTTTTTCACATAGCATGCACAAAGAAGCCTGAAAGTACGCGCGATCTTCATCCTCAACGGTATAGGAACGCCCGGATCGTCCTTGGTATCGTTCCAATTTCATCCCGACTTGCTCCCCTCAATAACGATGTGATGGGGTTTCCCTGTGAAAAAGCCCCGTCGGTGTTTGGCGGAGACAGCCTGGCGATATCCTCCGTGTATGAAGGGCGGGAAGCACTGCTTCCCGCCCTTTCCACATTTTTGCTGTTTTGTGCCTTAAGAATAGCCACAGCCACAATTTTCGCAACCACTGCCCATAGTGCTCGCGGCGTCTTGCAAGTAATTGTCTCCACTGTGGTAAAGGGATACGGGCGTCAAAAGAGGCAAGAAAAAGAATACATTGCGGTGTACGGTAAGTAGGAACAAGATGAGATTCGGCGAACCTTACATTTGCCAGCCGCCCTATTGCGCTTCACCCTCAGGGCGCTGATAGCGACTACCCGTTAGCATCTTTTGGGGCGAAGCTGCCAACGGCTTTTCATAAAGAAGCGCAACGATCAATAATCTTGGACTCCGTCACCTCCGCAACTAAAGCACTTCTCCTTTCCGC
>JAVBSI010000028.1:0-5351 GCA_031556815.1 Eubacteriales bacterium
TTATGTTAATCGCTCTGCCGTCATCGTACCTTCCCGCGAAAGCTCCACAGGCGGGACCATCCCAGTATGTATAGGCTTTGCTTCGATAAAACGAGCACTTTGTGCACGACTTTGGGATTTTTTTCAAAGAAGTTTTGGCAACAATCATGGCGCTGCCTCCAAGAGTTCCGGTTTGTCCCACTTTGTGCCAATCCAGAATAAGTCGTTATCGCTGTACTCATTAAGCCAGGTATCTTCGTGGTCTTGTGTGCCCACTCCCATAAACGCAAGCATGTATTCATCCCATACGATTTCTATATCGCGTTCCTCGTCCGGAACGTGAAAGATGTCGCCTTCAAAGGCTTTCCGGCCAGAAAAAGATCGTCCCGTGAACTCGCCAACAGTGTCGGGGTCAACAGGAAAGCCCGTCACGCTTTCGCCGTTCCTTTTCTCGTCGCGCAGAATTCCAATTCCCCCGTCTGCCATAGTCATCAAACAGCCAAATACCCAGTGGCCGGGTGCTAATTTATCCACCCGCTTCCCCCTGAACAGCCCCATGCCTTCACGCATCGTCATGCCGCATCCCTCCCAATCAACTTCCCATGCTCCCGCACCATATGCTGCATTTCCACCCTGTCAAAGCCCCGTACGCAAACCCGGTACCCATCCGCAAAGGTAAACCAGTAGAACGTTGATTCGGTCATTTTCCCGCCCTCCAATCCAGCCACTGTTCCACCATCATGATCTCCACGTCCACCCGGGCGGCCTCCCCGTACTCCGTATAACTGGGTACCGCCCGTACCCATCTGGGGCTGTCCCCTTGCAAAATTCCCTTGCATACCATCGCGTCCAGGATGTACTTCTTGGCGCTCTCCACGTTGTCCACGTCCCGGCGCTTGTCCGGCTCCACAAAGGTCATTTTAATCACGCAGCACTCTGTGATAGGCCTTAACCCCACCAGAAACGGCGCGATTTGCCTTTGAATGTCCTGCTTGAACTTGGCCGCCTCGTACTTGTTGCGGCGGCAGGCGTTGATGTAGTCGTTCAGAGACGGGAGGCGCAGGGGGATGGTGAAGCGCTGGGTCATGGTTCCGCCGCCTCCTTGCTCCTAAAGTATCGGTCGGCGGCTTCCTGGCCGATCAAATTGCCAAAAATTTGCCTCACCCTGGCCTGTGCTTGCTTTGCCCGCTCTTTTTCAGCCTCGGCCTCAAACTTCGCCCGCTTTTCCAGAAAGTGTGCCGGGACGGGGATGGGCTCCCCTGGTTCCAGTTTTGGGCTTTCCGGCTTTGGCGGGGCCGCTTCCGGCAAGCGGAACGCGTCGCCCACGGCGGCATACAGCTTTCGCACATCCTCCGGCAGTTTTTCCATCTCCCGCACATGTCCGGCCCGGGCCCGGTAGGAGCGCATGAAGTTGCTGGACACAACGCTGTTGGTGGTCTCGATGTCCATCTGCGCCCATTCGTGGAGCATGATGGGAGATCCAATACACCTCTGCACAACAGTCGGAAGCGCTGCAAACTCCTTCTGATAGCCATAAATTCCGTTTCGCAAGGCCTTTTGCACGAGGGCCCAGGCCTCCTGCTCGGTCAGCTCGCCATTCTCTCCGGCGCGCAGGCGGGCCAGCTGCTCCTTGATCTGTCCAATGGCTGGAGGGAATCCCTTAGTATCTGTGGCGATAAAGGCTTTCACGGCGGCCATCACCTGCTCCCGATCCTCCTGGTCAAACATCATCGTCCAGGCATTGGTGGCGGCGTCCATGTCCGCGTCGCTGTAAAACTTGGGGTATACGGCCCTAATCACTGCCATCACCTTGGCGGTATCGGCCTTATTCATAGCGCGGCCTCCTCTCTGGCGGCGATTTCCAAAAACGGATTGACGGGTGCTGCCCTATGTGTGTCCGTGTACTGGGATATCTCGTCTTCCCAGCCCTTAGCGCGAAGCCACGAGGCGGGATACGGGATGTATTTCCCGCCCTCTTTCGTCCAGTCGTAGCAAGTCTTGGCTTGTGCTAGCTTTGTGAGCATTATGGCAACAAGCTCTTTGCTGGGCTTGACGGCTTTCCACGCCTTTTCTGCGTCGCCCTTGCTTTTCTTTTTGGGGTAGGATTGCCAGAACTCGTCAAACCGCGACGGCTCCCCCTTGGGGGGTAGGGGGGTACTATCGTCTTTGTCTTTGTCTTTGTCTTTGTCTTTGTCTTTGTCTTGTGCATAAATCGCATGATTCGCATTGCGTTTTATGCGATTCGCATGATTCGCATCACCCCATCTCGCCGCTGCGGCTATCTTTCCAGCTTCCGAACGCCTTACACCCTCGGCTTTGTATTTCTCGTTATCCCTGTCTATGTCCAGCTTCACTCCATCCCATAACAGCTCTTCGCGTCCAGTTAAGCCCATTTCCACACCCGTATCCTTATAGGTTAAGGCTGCTCGTATGAGCCTTCCAAACTCGGCATCTGTTAATTTTTGGAACTTTTCCAGACAGTCTACAAAGAGTTTCAAATACTGGCCATCCATTCGTGCGTCACCCCTTAAAACGGCAAATCTTCATCCACCTGTGTAAAGCCATCCTCCTGGGCAGGTTGCATAGCCCCCTGTCTTGCCTCATTGGCAGGGCTTAGAAACTCCACATCTTCTGCGTTCACCTCCAGCGTTGCGCCCTTTTGGCCGTCCTTGCGGTCGTAGAAGTTCAGTGCCACAGCGCCTACCACCGCCACCTTGCGCCCCTTTGAGAGAAACTTGTGGCAGTTTTCAGCCAGTTGCCTCCAGGCCGTCACCCGGAAAAAATCCGCTTCCGGCTGATTGGCGTTTTGAGAAGTACGGAGCCGGTTCACGGCTACGGTGAAGGAGCAGACATTCAGCCCAGTGGATGTGGTATGCAGCTCCGGGTCTTTGGTGAGATTCCCAATAATGGTCAGTTTGTTCATGTGGCCGCCTCCACGCTTTTCTTGGATAGGTTGTAGGCCCGTCCAATTTCTTTGGTCATTTCAACAGGCTCCAGGTGGTATTTCTCCAGAAATGAAGGATCGCCCATGCTGTGCAGCTCCCCATGGTGTTGCCTGCAAAGGCTCATGCAGCGCATTCCTATCTGTGGGATGGTCTGCCGGTTTCTTCCCATGCCCACCCTGTCAACGTGGTGCAAATCTGCTCCAGGAATGCCGCAGACAGCACAAGTGTGATTGATAAGGCACATGAACACATATCGCTCAATATCTTCGCACAACTCCCGCAGCGGAACTTTGGTCGGCACTGCCCACTCGATTGCGAACTGCACCAGATAGTCGATGTATTCACGGGCAGTTGTGACGTCACAGTCAGAAAGGGAGAAAATCCTTCGCCGCAAATCCTTCATGCTATCCATCACAAACCGCAGCTTAAAGTGTTGGTTGACATGATCGGGCTGTTCACCTTGCCACTGTCCAATTTCTGAAAGAAGCGCCCACGCCTTTTTACGCTGTTCGCAGCTGATCTTCCGGGCATCTGGCAAGCCAATTTCCACCGCGCCGTATTGCCTTAAGCAGGCCCGGTCCATATTGCGGTATGGGGCGAAGATGGTAAACCCATCCTCGCCCATAACAGTGATCTTTCCCGCGATGATCTCCATGTCAGACCGCCTCTTCAAAGCCGGTTTCAACGATACGCTGCTCAAGCACTACCAGCAGGTCAAGGAATTCATTTTCGGTGTAATCCTCATATTTTTTATCCGCAATATGCTTTTCCTTGATGAGGTCTTTTTTAAGACCATTCATACACTCGCCAGATACCCCGTACTTATCGCCAAGCTCTTTAAGCAGCGCCTTCCTTTTGGCGATGGCAGTTACGGCTTCTACGGCCTTTTGTGCTTCTTGCTGGGCGCCCTTTTGCTTGCCTTTTGCTGACTTGGCAGAGAGTTCCTCAGGTGTTTCCGCGTCCGGGTCCATCATTTCTTCCGTTGGGATGCAAAAGACTTGAAACATGGCATACTTCATTGCCACGGCCAGCGCCTTGTTGGTACTCTTGTCCCCGCTATCCATTCCCTCGCCAACAACAACACACGAAATGTTGCTACCGTCCATGGCATAAAAAGTGTATTTTACGGTCAGCGTGGTAAAGGCAAGGATGCCACCGCTTTTCGTCTCACGCTCCTCCCTGTGTCGCTCCAGCACTTCCGGCGTACAGAACACGCCATGCCTGGAAAGGAGTGGATTCAAGGCATTCATCACATCGTCAATTCCGCGATATTGAAACCCTTGCTGCTGGTTTTTTCGCTCCTTCCCAATGGCTGGCATCTCTGAAAGGATAGCCTGGATTGCCTCATAAATCTGCGCCATTCAATTTCACCTCAAATCTGTCTGGCCTAAAGACCGCCACCACGCCGGGCACAATCTCCCCGCTTTGGGCGTCCACCACGCTGCCGTCCTCCTGGACGGCGCATTGCTTTTTCAGCTCACCCCACAGGGGTTTGGGCTTGCGCTCGATCAGCTCCTCCATGCCGCTGCTTTCCAGCCAGCGAACAAGGGCATCATCATCCCGCTGATACTCCGGCTGCTGTTGCTTACGGATCAGCTCGCCGCTGGGCAGGATGTACTTTTGTTGGGTTTTCGTCTCTCTTTTTGGCACGGTGGAAAAGTATTCCGCTAGTTTGGCCGTCAAGATGTTTTCGGCGTTCTGGTTCCGCTGCGCAATCTTGTCCATCTGGGCCGCAAAGTGGGTCTTCATTGTCTCGGTGTCCGCGCGCCGTTGTCCAATTTTGCGAATGGCCCATTCTGCCGCGCTATCATCATTAATCACAAAGCCATCGTTTTCTTCCCCCGTGCTTTGCATCAATTCCCAAAAATATTCCAATCGCTCCATTGTCAAACCTCGCTTTCAAGCTTTGCATGCCCATGAGCAAGCCGCATGTCTTGCTCTTGCCATTGCCGTCTCGGCGTGCTATCATATTCCTGTAGATTGATCCTTGGGGCCCTCGCATTGCACTGCGGCGGCTCCTCTTTTTGTGCGCAGGCGGCGTGGTTGTCCCAGGCATCCCCGCCGCAGATGGGGCAGGTATTAGTCATCGGTGGTCACCTCAACGAACTTTCCGGCCTCTAGCTGATACCATGTCATGGCCTTAATTCGATTGCCGTCTACCTTGCAAGATTTGACCCTTGCGCGATGCAAAGTCCCGTCTTTCGCTTCCGCCCATTCCGCAAGGACCAAAAAGCAACCCTTTTCCCCGCGAGCCTTTCCACAGCATCCAAGGCTTGAGGCAACACCTTCTTCGCCTGTGGCCGATGCTGCGCCCTGGGTGCCTGTGGCCGATGCTGCGCCCTGGGTGCCTGTGGCCGATGCTGCGCCCTGGTCGCCTGTGGCCGATGCTGCGCCCCGGTAGCCTGTGGCCGATGCTGCGCCCCGGTC
>JAVBSI010000059.1:0-8661 GCA_031556815.1 Eubacteriales bacterium
GGACGGCATGGTATTCCGGCTGGACGGTACCGCCCACTCCACCAGCGTTGTGGCCACGGAGTTCACCATCGACAACATGGTGCGCGTGCTGCTGGACGGCAAGTAAACCACATCGGACAAACCCTTGACGACGCGACTACGCCGACGGGTGCGTGCAAAACGCTTGCTCGTCGGCCTTTCTCCATCTTATCACTGCCGCAGGCGAGATGAAAGGAGCCCATCATTCGCATGCTACCCGTTCACACCGTTCCCAAGCGCCGACAGGTCACGCGCGTTTTAAGCATCTTACTGGCTTGCACCGCGCTTCTGGCCGCGGCCATATTTTTGGGGGTTGCCAATGGATCCACCCGCATTCCACTATCTAACGTCCGCGAAGCGCTGGTGCATTTCAATGCCGAAAACCGTCAGCATCTGGTCATTGTGGACCTGCGGCTGCCCCGGGTGCTGGCCAGCGCCTTGGTGGGCGCGGCGTTGTCCGTGGCTGGGGCCGTTATGCAGGGCACCACGCGCAATCCCATGGCGGATTCTGGCCTGATGGGCTTGAGCGCTGGGGCGGGCTTTGCGCTGGCGATTTGCTTTGCCTTTTTCCCCGGTCTGCCCTATCTGGCAGTGGTGGCAGTGTCCTTCGGTGGCGCGGCGCTGGGCAGTGCGCTGGTGCAGGGCATTGCCGCCGTCAGACGCGGCGGGGCCACCCCCACGCGCTTGGTGCTGGCAGGGGCCGCGGTCAGCTTTATGCTGGCCGCCTTTAGCCAAGGCGTGGCCTTGGTATTCCATGTGGCGCAAAACGTGCTTTTCTGGACGGCGGGTGGCGTGGCGGGCTGCGGCTGGCATCAGCTGCGGCTGATTGCGCCCCTGATGCTGGCCGCGCTACTTGGCGCGTGCCTGCTGGCCCGGCGGGTCTCGCTGCTCAATCTGGGCGAGGACGTAGCACGGGGCTTGGGGCTAAATATCAATCTGACAAGGTTGCTATGCAACGTGGTGGTGTTGCTACTGGCCGGCACAGCGGTGGCGGTGGTGGGGCCGGTCAGCTTTGTGGGGTTGATGATTCCGCATCTGGCACGTTTCTTGATGGGCGCCGACTATCGGCGCATCCTCCCGGTATCCGCTTTGTTGGGTGCTCTGCTGGTGGTCACCGCTGATCTGGTGGCCCGCACCATTCACCCCCCTTTTGAAGCGCCATTAGGCACCGTCGTTGCGCTGGTAGGCGTGCCATTCCTTCTTTATTTGGCCAGAAAGCAGAGGCAGACGGCATGAAGCATTCCACTCCGTTTCCCGGCGACGCCTTCCACCGACACCAACGTATGCGCCACCTGACCATCCTGACGGCGCTTGCCGGCATCCTGCTGGTGGTTTTTCTGATCAGCGTGCACAGCGGCTATACCCGGCTTTCGATCCTGGATACGCTTCGGCTATTGCTTGGCGGCGGCAGCACAAAGGAAAAGATGATCCTGTGGGATTTTCGAATGCCGCGCATCCTGATCGCCATGTTGGCAGGCGCCGGGTTCGCCATCTCGGGCTGCATTGTGCAAGGCGTCACGCGCAATCCGTTGGCGGATCCCGGATTGCTGGGCATCAACGCCGGGGCCAGCATCTTTGTGGTGCTTTATGTGGTAGCCAGCGGCGCGCAAAGCTTGTACTCCGTGTTTACATTGCCCTTTCTGGCCTTGGCGGGAGCTGCCCTGGCGGCAATCCTCATCTACCTGTTGGCCTCCCGCAGGGGCGAAGGGCCTGCGCCTCTGCGCATGGTACTGGTGGGCATCGCGGTGCAGGCAGGCCTGAGTGCGCTGATGACGGTGCTGGTGATCCGCATGGACGACCGCCAATTTGACTTTGTGGCCCGCTGGAGCGCGGGCACGGTGTGGGGCACAAGCACGCAGTATGTGTTTGCGTTGGCGCCCTGGCTGGCGGTGTTCGTGCCGTTTGCCTTTGCCCACTCGCGGTCGTTGGATCTGCTTTGCCTGGGCGACGACATGGCCACCGGCTTAGGCGTTCGCCTGGCCCGGCAACGCAAGCAGCTGCTGGCCGTTGCGGTGGCCATTGCCGCGGCCTGCGTCGCGGTGAGTGGCAGCATCGGTTTTGTGGGACTCATCGCGCCGCACATATCGCGGCGCTTGGCGGGAGAAAGGCACCGCGTCCTGTTACCTGCCTGCGCGCTGATTGGCGCGTCGCTGGTGCTTGGCGCGGATACCATTGGCCGCACAGCCATCCAACCTGCGGAAATCCCGGCCGGCATTGTTACGGCGGCTATTGGCGCGCCTTACTTTCTGTATCTGCTGGCCAAATCCCGTTAATGGGAAAGGAGTATTATGAGCGCATCCATCATGACAGCCACCCGCCTGGATCTGGGGTATGACGAACAGCTCATTGTAAAGTCGCTGGATCTTTCGTTGCCGGTGGGCAAAGTAACCTCCATTATCGGTCCCAATGGCTGCGGAAAATCCACAATTCTCAAAGCCATGGGGCGAATTTTGCGACCCAGCGGCGGGGCCGTCTGCCTGCGCGGGCAGGATATTCGCACCCTAAACACGAAGGAGATCGCCCGGCGAATGGCCATCCTGCCCCAAGCACCGCAAGCGCCGGGCGGCTTGACGGTGGAAGAGTTGGTGGCCTATGGCCGCTATCCACACCAAAAGGGCTTTGGCAAGCTCACCGAGGAGGATCGGCGCGTCATCCATTGGGCGCTCTGTGTCACAAACCTGGAGGCCTACACCCACGCGGTGGTAGATACCCTTTCGGGAGGACAAAGGCAGCGGGTTTGGATCGCCGTCGCGCTAGCGCAGCAGACCGAGCTGATCCTGCTGGACGAGCCAACCACCTATCTGGATCTTTCCTATCAGCTGGAAGTGCTGGAGCTTCTTCATAGACTGAATCGCGAGCAGCATGCCAGCATCGTCATGGTACTGCATGATCTAAACCTGGCCGCCCGCTTTAGCGATTACATGATCGCCGTGCGGAACGGCCGAATCGTCTGCCATGGCGACCCACAAACCGTGATGTGCGCCCAGGTGCTGCGGGATGTGTTTCATATCGACGCCTGCATTCAGCCGGATCCCCGCACCGGCAAGCCTGCCTGCGTTACTTACAACCGGTTGCCGGACATGGCCCTAAATGAAAGCGAGCCATCGCTACCCGCCCGGGAACGGAGGGCATTTGGATGAAAAAAATCGCCGTATACGGCAAGGGTGGCATTGGCAAATCCACCACCGTTTCTAATGTGGCCGCCGCCATGGCCGCATCGGGCAAGCGGGTGCTGCAAATCGGCTGCGACCCCAAGGCCGATTCTACCCGAACGCTTACAGGTGGCAAGTCCATCCCCACCGTGCTGGACCAACTGCGCAAGGAAGGAGACGTTACCCTGGAACAGCTGATCGTGCAAAGCCCCAGCGGCGTGCTCTGCGTAGAATCTGGCGGCCCCGTGCCCGGCGTGGGCTGCGCGGGCCGAGGTATCATCACAGCCTTTGAAAAGCTGGAGGAGCTGCATGCCTTTGAGCGATACCAGCCGGATGTGGTGCTCTACGATGTGTTGGGGGACGTGGTGTGCGGCGGGTTTGCCATGCCCATCCGCGGGGGCTACGCCGATGAGGTTTGCATTGTCACCTCTGGCGAAATGATGTCCCTCTATGCCGCGTGCAACATTGCCAGCGCGGTCAAAAGCTTCGGCAAGCGCGGCTACGCCTCCCTGCGCGGACTGATCCTCAACGGCAAGAACATCGAAAATGAAGATGCCCTGGTGAGCAAAGCCGCGCAAGAAATCGAAACCACCGTGCTCTATCGCCTCCCCCGGGATAGCGCCGTGCAGCAAGCTGAGGCCATGGGCAAGACCGTGACGGAGGCGTTTCCGGACAGTCCCATGGCGCGGCATTATCAAGCGCTGGCCGCTTTGCTGCTGGAAGGAGTGTCGGTATGAGAGCCTTCCCCACGCATTTGAAGCGTTTATCCGAAATCACCTCTAATCAAGGCCTTCGCCTACTTTCTCCCGCCATGTCACCCGGAAGCCACTGTCCAATGCACACCGCGCTGAGCCTTTCGGATCAGATCCGGGATCTTTCCACCTTGGTGGTGGGCACCCCGGAATGCGGCAACTACAGTCATGTGGTGCTGGAATCTCCAGTTGGCGCGCGCGGTGAGCTGCACTGGAGCTATGTCCTCAGCGCGGATGAAACCGTCTTTGGATGCCGGGAGGGATTGATCTCCGCCCTGCGCGAGATGGATCACGCAGGCGCGAAGGCCATCCTGATCCTTCTTACCTGCGTTCCGGAGCTCATAGGCGAAGACCTGGACGCCATTGTTTTCGAATTGCAGCCTACGCTCCACGCTCAGTTGGTTCCCGTTTCCCTGGCACATTTCAAGTGTGTCAGCTTCCCCTCGGGCTTTTCCAAAACGCTATTGGGTTTAGGCGGGCTGATGCAGCGTCGTCCAGTTTCGGAGGATCGGGTGAACCTGCTTGGCTTCTCCGGGCGCGGAGAGGAACACGAGTTTCTCCGTCATTTGAGGGCCAGCGGTTTATGCGTTTGCCATTTGGGAGCCGGCGCTTCAGTAGAGGATTTTGTCAACGCGCCTGACGCCGCCTATAACCTGGTCTGCTCTCCCTTTGCCGCTCCTCTGGCTGCCTATATGCAGGAAAAGTGGAAAACCCCCGCCCTGCCGCTGCACAGCCTATATGGCACTCACGCATTGGCGGCGCCTATGCAGGCCTGGACCAAAAGAATGCGTCTGCCCTGGGCGAATCACCTGGAGAGCTGGCAGGAAAGCCTGCGCCGGCAGGAAAACCCGGTCCGCGCGCAATTGGCCGGGCTTACCCTGGCCATGGCGTCTAAAATGCTGGACCCGGTCCCCTTGGCCGCCTATCTGGCGTCGCTGGGCATGCGCCCTGTGTTTTTACATGTGGAAGAGTTCTATCAGGAAGACATCGGCCACGCCCAGCGCCTATTAGCATCCGGCGCGGATCCCTGGGTATGTCATCGGGATTGGAACGCAGAAACCATCGGGCTACCCATCTCCAAACCGGAGGTGATCCTAGGGAGTTTGGGGGCCTCCGGAGGAACCATTTGTGTACCGCAGCTGGATCAATTGGACGGTCTGTTGGGGTACGAACGCTCCATCCGGCTACTCCAATGGCTATCGAACGCGGTGTCTGAAAGGGAGGCGAGCATCCATGGGGCTTCATAGGCTTCGCCCTGAACCCTCCAGCCGAATGGGCATCCTGTGGACCCTGTCCACGATCCGGCAGACCGCTGTGTTGGAATTTGGCTCCGTGGGCCATATGATCTATGCGGACGCGCTGCTGGAGCGAGCCAATCCCCTCCCCGGCTGCCGACGTTACACCACCCATCTGGATGAGACCGATATTTCCTTGGGTCGGGTTTCCAAGCTGAGAGCTGCCGCTGCGGACATCGCCGCAAGGGATCATCCCGCCGCTATCTTTCTCCTGCCCTCTTCTGTCCCCGAAATGATTGGCACAGATTTGGCCGCCATCTGCGATGAATTGCAAGGGGATATGCCCGGTTTGCCCCCGCTGCTTCCTTTTGCCGACGGCGGGTTTCAATACAGCCACGCCAAAGGCGTAGAGCAAACTTTGCTGGGATTGGCGAAGCGCTTCGCCGTCCAGCCCTATGCGCCTGAAAAGCTGCGTTACAACCTGATCGGCTCCTGTGCCGACCTATTTCGCTTTCGGGCGGACGAGGACGAGTTAAACCGGCTGCTTCGAGGCGCGTTCGGCGCGGACATACTATGTAGCCTGTCCGCCGGGGTAACGGTGGGCAGCATAACCCAAATGGGCCGCGCGGCGCTAAATCTGGTGTTGCGGCGCGAGGGCATTCCCGCCGCCAAATGGCTGCAGCAGCAACATGGGACGCCATGGCTCTTGGGGAGACCCTATGGCATCAAGCAGACCATGGGTTGGCTGACGCAAGTGGGTCAACTTTTTCAAGTGGATCCAGACGAAGCGTTCCTCGCGCAAGAGGCGCAAGAGACCGATCAAATCCTTACGGCGGCGCGAAGACGCCTAGATTACGCTGGGCGCGGTGGATTGGCGCTGGGCGGGCACGCCGATGTGGTATCGGGCATAGGCGCCTTTGCCCAGGAGGAGGCAGGGCTGCCGCTGGCGGCCCGCTGGTGCGATGCCCGGGAGATGTCCTGCGAGGAGGCCCCTTGGCTTGATGAACAGGCGCGCTTGGCGCAGGTTGAAAAATGCCCGCACGGCATTGTGATGGCCAGCGGAGAACTGCTCTCTCATTGGAAAAAGCCCTTGGCAGGGCAAATCGCCTGGCCAGGCCCCCAGTGGGAGGTCAATCCATATGAGCCGCCCTTTGTTGGCACTCGTGGCGCGGCGCATCTGCTTTCGCTCTGGGTCAACGCGCTGGCTGCCTCTTAGGAAGCGGTCGGTTCTCCCCATCGCCACCCCTTTGAATTTCCGGACGTGACCGGTATAGTCATCGCCCCTGAAAGTACGAACGAGACATGATATGCATAAGGCATGGCATATAGCAAAGATTTACGGAAAAAGGTCATGGCATATTTAGAAGAAGGGCATACGCAACGGGAAGCCCGAGACACATTTCATATCAGCCTAGCAGCGATAAATCGGCGGCACCAGCTATACGTTCAGACGGGGAAAGTGGAGGATAATACTAATCTTCATCCAATACATCGACAAAAGCGGAAAGAATGGTAAACTAATACTAATTCTAAACAATAATGCATCAATCAGCCATTGCCTATGAGTGATAGAGGCAACTCTCTTAGGGTTAAGGATCAAGGAACGAGTACAAGGGCAAAGACGATTCACTACATGCTCAAGCGACGGGAATACTTCATTGCGAAAACCCTTTTCGCGTAATTCACCCCAGATCATTTCAATCGAATTCAACTCTGGTGTGTATGGCAATACTATTTCCAATTAAGAACTGCATCTATCAAAAACTGCCGATGCGTAATGGAGGCGACCCGATTCTTGTCGGCCATCAAGTGACGGAGCGTGGCGGATATAGTCAACGACGAGAGCAAGTGTCTGAAAGAGAGAGTTGCGAAAGCTTCTGCAAAAAGAGATTCATACACTGGGTATTTGTGTAGGGCATCACCAGCGCGCAAAATTCACCATCCAACGGAGAAACAGCGCCATATGCATACTGGTACTCTCGGACGTGCAGACAAGGAATGCTTAGACGAAGCCCCTTGGAGACCGCGGAAAAAGTTGTGTAATACCATTTCCATTTTCATCTTGCCGAAATCTTGCGGATTTTTTCGTTCCGGGCCGCACCTTCTACACTCGGCGTAGCGCCGCTACACCTCGCTTCGGCGGCTTTGCCGGGAACGAAAACCTCTCGCAATCCTTCTGACAATCTGAAAAGAAAATTGGTATAAAAGGGAACGGACCTGGCAAGAATAGGGGGAGAGCCCAAGAAAGTTTTCCGCGGTCTCTCCATTTGGGACAATCAAGTGGTACGATGGCGCGCACTATTTTCTGTGCAGGGGAAAGGAGCACGTGGAAGCGGAATCTTCGATGATGTTTCTGTCATACGACATCCGGCGGGCGATTGCGCTGGCCTAAGGGGCGCAGAATCTAATCCACAGGATGCTGGAAGCATGGACGCCAATCAAGCGACAAGCGATAATTTCGCCAATTTGACGGAAAACTGAAGATATCCGTCGTTATCTGAGGGAAAACGGTTGGATTTGAGCCTGTTTTCCTCGAATTTTGCAGGCACAATGAAGAAATCCGTCTGAAAACGTGTGTTTTCAGACGGATTGTGGTGCCGAAGACGGGATTCGAACCCGTACGCCCTTTCAGACAGGGGATTTTAAGTCCCCGGCGTCTGCCATTCCGCCACTTCGGCATCTCAGGTGCGTTCCACATTATAATACATAGGAAGGCATGATGCAAGAAAAAAGTAAATTGATTCTTGCCCATAGCATTGGCATTAATCGACTGGAGCAATGTGCATCATCTTTCTCGCCACATGAAGGGCGGGATTGATCCACTTTGTCCTCATTCGTTTCCGTACAGCCTCTAACTCATGTCCAATCTTGATTCCTTGGGGGCAATGCATTTCACATTTTCCACATCGGACGCACTTTGAAGCATCATGTTGTTTTGAGGAAAATGCTCCGGTCATACTATAGTAATGGCTTGCTGCCGCCATGAAACTCCGTGCATAGGAATCATTATAGCTGAAAAAACAAATGGGAATATCTACGCCCATTGGGCAGGGCATACAATAACCGCATCCCGTGCATGGAACCTTAACAGATGTTTTTAAAGCCAAAACCGCTTCTGTATACGCGGTTTTCTCTGCTTCTGTCAAGTCGCCATGGGATAAGCCCCGCACCGTTTCCACATTCTCGTCAATCTGGCCGATCGCATTCATGCCGGAGAGAGCAAGGGTAATTTCCGGGTGACTCAAGACCCATCGGAGAGCCCATGCGGCCATGGAACGCCCTGGCACAACCCTCTGAAAAGCATTTTTCGCCGTGAGGGGAAGTCCATTGGCCAACATTCCACCTCGAATCGGTTCCATAGCAAACACAGGGATACTTTTTTTGTGCGCATAACGTACGCCTTGCAAACCTGCCTGATTGTTCTCATCTAGATAGTTAAATTGTACCATGCAAAAATCCCAATCATAGGCATCAATCACGGATTGAAAGGCTAGCGATCCGCCA
>JAVBSI010000025.1:0-9049 GCA_031556815.1 Eubacteriales bacterium
CATCGCCTCTGTTTCGCTCGCTTCCACGCGCTCCCCCACCTTCCGGCGTCGGCCTCGCTTCCACTCGCTCCTCAAGCGATTCACTCAAAAGCTATTGACTGTCGTTTCTTTGCGTCTCTTCCTATATCGTTTTCAAGGTTCCGCCCGTTTAGCGAGCTTGTCTAGGTTATCATGAAGTTTGTAGGTTGTCAACACATTTTTCGAAAAATGAATTGCCTTTTTTACCGTCCTCTGCAAATTTTGACGGAATCATCGCGTCAACCCTTCTCCTGGCTTGACTTTTACCTGTCGTATGGTTATCATTTCTTCATCTATTGTAGATACTTGGATGGCACGGAAGAATTCCCGCTGAAAGGAACATTGTCTCGAATGTCGATCACGCATAAAAAACTGGCTCCTTGGATCACGGCGGCATTGATGACGTTGCTGTTTTTTGGCGTTCTTGCCCTCACTCAGTATTTCCGCTATGAAAACTCCGATGATCTTCTCTTTGTGAAGGCCTTTATGGGATACGAGGGTGGCGTGCCAGCAGGGTTTACGTTGTACACGCACACCATTTTTGCAAAGCCCCTCCAATGGTTGAGCCTTGCTTTCCCAGGCGTGGCGTGGTTTTCCGTTCTGGAACTCTCCCTGCTTTGGCTGGGTTGTCTGGTGACCCTGAAAAGCATCATTCAATGCGCCCAAAGCAACCAACAATCCCTTTGGGTGGGCTGCTGCTTGGGTGCCCTGTTCTTGCTCGTCTTTTCCATCTTCTCCCTTTGCCGGATCAACTACACTACCACCAGCGCCATGGTGGGAGCTGCGGCTATTCCTCAGCTGTTAAGCGTAGCGCGCCCCGACGTCACAAATGGCCAAATCCTTCGCGGCACACTTTTTTCGTTTTTCTTACTGATCTGCTGCTACTGCATGCGGCAATTTGCGGTTTTGCCCATATTGTTGTTTTGGCTTCTGGCGCTTGGTTTCGTGTATGTTGCCCTCCGCAAACAGGCCATGCACAAATGCTTGATTTGCCCTTTGCTGATGGGTGGGTTGGTCTTCATCCTGTTGATTGGCCTTCGGGAAGTCGAAATCGACACGCTAAAGCAGCGGGACTTTCTCTCCTGGCAAAAGGCGCGGATTAACCTGATGGATTATCATGAACCTGCCTTTGACCTGGTATCAGATGAGGTTCTAGCGGAGATGGGTTGGACCAGCGCTGAACTTTCCATGGTTCGTGGCTGGTACTTCATGGATCAAAACATCACCACAGAAGCCCTTAATCGTTTGTCACAGGTGCATAGAGATGCGACCCGTCACGTTTCTTTTCCTCAAAAGCTTGGGGACGCCGTAAGCCAAACCCTCGGCTTTTTTCCAGAACATCCTGCCTATCTCCTTTCAGGAGCTTTGCTCATAACCCTGTGCGCACTGTGCGTGATCCTTTCCTTGGATCGGCGCAGGAGAGAGGTGTGGACAGCGCTGCTTTGCCTGGCCATTTTGCCGCTCACCGCCGCCATGCTTGTGTATCTGCCTTTCCAGGGACGGCTTCTCTCCCGGGGCGTGGACTGCGCTTTTTTTCCAGCCGGCGCCTTTCTTTTTAGCATTTCGGCGTCCCGGATGGATTTTCGCCTAACCAAAAACCTCCGCCCCCAACGGAGGCTCCTTTGCTTGTTATGTGTTCTGTGCCTTTGTTTTGCAGCCGGAAGCAGCGTGCATACCTATCGACAATTACAGGCCCGCCCCGACAAGATCTCCGCCACCCGACAGGCGGCGTTGGAAACCTATGGCCTCGCGCATCCCAATCAGCTAGTGCTCTATGCCCCCAACCTGCTTCGGGACACCCGGCTTTTCCCTGATGTGTCCGGGGGCATTCCCCAAAACCTTATGCTTTGGGGGGACTGGTACTGCCGCACCCCCAGCTGGAAGGCCCAGCTGACCGCCTATGGCATGGACATTGAAACCTTTTCTGCCAAAGATTTTTTGCGGGACAACCTGGTGTATGTGTCCGCAGAAGAGACCCCCTTCTCGGATTTGATGACCTATCTGGCCGAAGGAGTGGGCCGTCCAGTCCGTCCGGAAAGAATCCACCAGGCCGACGGCCTTTCCTTTTTTCAATTTAAGTAAAGTAGGAGGATCCACACGATGACAAAAAAGCTGCGACCTTGGCTGGTGGGTCTGCTGGCTGCCACGCTGTTCATGGCGCTGCTGAACGCCTTTACGCCTTTCCATTATACAGGATCGGACGATACCCCAATCCTTCGCTCTTTCATGGGATATGAAGGGGGCGTGCCCGCTCATTTCCATCTCTATCTTCACACCGCCTTTGCCTGGTTGCTTCACGGCTTGGCGCTGCTGTTCCCGGGTATCGCTTGGTTTTCCATCCTGCAGCTCTTTTTGCTGTGGCTGAGCAGCGCTGTGATCGTGAAAAGCTGCGTTAGTTGTACCCAAAACCATCGCTTTCCTTGGTGGGCTGGAGCCCTGGCCGGCATCGTGTTTCTTGCGACCTATGGGATCTTCATTACCTGCCGCATCAGCTACACCACCACTTGCGCATGGCTGGGCGCGGCCGCGGTGTTCCAGCTGCTGGGGGTTGACTATCGGCAAGGGACCTGCGGCTCAATCCTTCGCGGCATCGTGCTATCCATCGTTTTGCTGCTGTGCTGCTATTGCCTGAGACAGATCGGCGTGCTTCCGCCTCTGGCTTTCTGGATGCTGGCGCTGCTATTGCTTTGGGTAACGCATTGTATGCCATGGCACAAAAAAACGGACAGCCAGACCCAGGCTGTCAAGCACGTCGCCTCTGCAAAACCTCTTCTCCTTGGCGCTTTGATCTGCGCTCTGTCCTTTGGTCTGTTTGCCGGGATACGCGCCATCGAGATCAAAATCCTCCGGCAGGAGGACTTCCTGGCCTGGCAAAAGGCCCGCATCCAACTGCTGGACTATACCCGTTTCGACGAGAACACCTCCCCCGAAACCCTGGAAGAGGTCGGCTGGTCTCCGGCGGAGTTCAAGCTGGTGACCCTTTGGTATTTTATGGATGAAAACATCACCACAGAGGCGTTTGACACCCTCTATGCCGCCCAGCCGGAGGCCTCTCTTACCGTTGGCCAGAAACTGGAGCGGATCCCCGCTCTGCTGAAAGATTTTTGGAGGTCCAACCCGGGCTATGTTTTTTCCAGCATCTTGCTGCTTGGGCTGTTGCTGCTCTGCCTGCTGGCGCAAACCCCCGGCGGCAGGCCCTGGCGTTGGCTTTTTGCCTTGGGAGGGGTGCTGCTGGGTTTGGTGCTGCTGCTGTATCTATCCTATCAGGGACGGCTGCCTATGCGAGCGGGCGTCAGCGTCATATTCCCAGCGGCGGCGTTCCTGCTTTGCCTCACTTTCATCAGCCTGGAACCTTCGCCCACTTCTCCATCTTGGAGGCGTGTGCCCCTGGCGTTCCTATGCGCCGCCACCGTTACACTGGCAGGGTTTGCCATCGCCCAAAACCTGCGGGATGTAACTCCCTTTTACGACCCCGAGTTGGAAGTACGAGCCTCCATCCCTGCGGACTTGGACGCCTATGCCTTGGAGAATCCCGATGTTTTGTTTGTCTACGACCTATCCCTGGTGCGGGATCAGCGACTTTTTCCCGACGCCAGCGCAGGAATCCCTGGCAACACAATGTTTTGGGGCGGTTATCCCTCCCGATCCCCCAGCTGGATGCACCAGCTATCCGTCTACGGCTTTGATGGCGCCTCCTTTTCTGGGAAGGATTTCCTGCGGGACAACATTCTGGTGGCTGGAACCGACGGGGAGCCTTCGGGCTCTTTGGTGACCTATGTGGGTGAAGATGCCGACGCGGACGTGGATTGGGATTTTTACGATGAATATGGATACCTTTATTTCTATCAGCTGTACGAATAGTGCGGCTTCAGGAGGTCTTTTCTTGCAACAGCCACTTTCGTCTTTTTCTCGCCTGGGCGCATTTTTGCGTTCCTGCTTCCACTGGGACAAGGCCTTTTTTCGTAGCGTCTTGCTGGTGTCTGTGCCCATGGTGGTACAAGAGCTCTTAGGCGCTTCCCTGCACATCATCGACGGCATGATGGTTTCTGGCCTGGGCGATGCGGCCTATTCCGCGGTGATGCAGGCCAACCGCTTTACCTTTGTATGCCAGTTGTTTCTCTTTGGCATCATGTCCGGCGGCGCCATCTACATCAGCCAGTTTTGGGGCGCGCGGGACATCCCCCGTCTGCGCCAATCCATGGGCATGGCGCTGGGCGCTGGGATCATAATGGCGTTTCTCTTTAGCAGTGCGGGCATGCTATTTCCTCGGCAAATTATCGCCGTTTTCCTGCGCCCCGGCCCAAGCTTCGAATTAGCGGTATCCTACCTGCGCATAATCGCGCCGGGCTATTTGCTGATGGCTGTGAACTTCGCCTATGCCTCGACCATCAAAGCCTGCGAAAAAACCTACATCCCCATGCTGTCGGGCATGATGGGCATCCTCACCAACACGGTTTTCAACTACCTGTTGATCTACGGAAAGCTGGGTTTCCCTGCCCTGGGTGTGGAAGGCGCGGCCATTGCCACGGTGCTCGCTTCCGTTGTGACCCTTGCCATCAACCTGGGCTTCGCCTACGGCAAAAAGCTGCCCGCGGGCGCCAGGTTCCGGGACATGGCGGGTGCGGATTTGGCCTTTGTGAAGCAATTCCTGCGGACTGTTTTGCCGGTGATCGCCAACGAGGGCTTATGGGGCCTTGGCACCACCATGTACAGTGTGTTTTATGGCACCATGGGGGACACCAGCATTGCCGCCCTGGGGGTCGCCAATACCGTCAACGACCTGGCATGGGTGGTGTCCTTCGGAATCACCAACGCCACCGCCATTTTGGTGGGCAAGACCCTGGGGGAGGGCCTTCCTGACCGGGCCTACCTCTATGCAAAGCGGCTCTTTGCCGCGGGTGTGGCCGGCAGCCTTGCACTGGGCACAGCGCTCCTGCTGGGTCGGGGAACCTTGGTCGGTTTTTTTAGCGGGCTTTCTCTGGCCGCCAGGGATCGGGCGCAGCTCCTGATCCTCCTGGCCGCTGTGGGGTTTTCCCTGCGCACGGTCAACTGCATCAATATCGTAGGCGTGCTGCGCAGCGGCGGAGATACCCTCTTTAGCCTGTTTCTGGACGTGGGTACCCTATGGCTGCTCAATGTGCCGCTGGTGGGCATCGCCACGCTGGTTTTCCATTGGCCCGTGGAGGTTGTTTATCTCTTTACTTATGTGGATGAGGTCATTAAAATCTTTATTGGCCTGTACCGCTTCAAAAGTCGCAAATGGATCCATGTTCTGACCGGCGCAAAGGAGGAGTCTTCTCTTGGCAACACTTGATCTGATCGTCAAAATCGGCAGTATGGCCCTGATCCAAAAGGACGAGGGCGTAATTGACCAAAACATCTTCCAGCGGCTGGGTTCCGACCTGCGGCCAGGCATGCTGCTGGTTACCAGCGGCGCCGCGGAGATCGGCCGTCTGGACTATCTTCATCGAACCGGCCGGGAAATTTCCGGCGAGCCTCAGCAGGTGAAGGTGGATTATTCCGCCCAGGGACAAACCATCCTGATGAACACCTACCGCCGCTTTGTGCAGCCGGAATATGGCCTGCGACAGGTGCTGGTGGAGCACACCCATTTCAACAACCCGCAAAAGCGCGACCATATTCGAGATCTGCTGCTGCGCGCCGCCCAGCAGGATACCATCCCTATCATCAACTACAACGACCCTGTTAGCGAGGATGAGATCCGCAAGATGGAGCTGGCCAGCCACCGGGCAGACGGAAACCATGTGGTGGAATGCGTGGACAACGACGAGACCGCCGCGGTAATCGCCGAGCTGGTGCATGCCAAGACTCTGGTTTTACTCACCAGCACCCAGGGCATCTACCTGGATCGGGATGATCCCACCACCTTGGTGCGGCAGGTGACTGGCGACACGCTGGAACAGGTGCAAACCCAAGTCGCACAGCTAATGGAGCATTGCGTAGGTTCCAGCCGTACCGGCGCCAACGGTGCCAGGGCCAAGCTGGCTTATGCCCTGCGCGCCGTGGAGGAAGGCGCTCAGGTTATCATCGGCCACGCCCAATACCATGTCGCGGACCTCTTGAAGGGCAGCGTGCCTTGTACCCGGCTGGGCATTGGGCTTCCCTCTTGTCCCTCCTGACCAGCGCGCCCTCCCCACAGGAGGGCTTGTCACGTTGGCTGCCAAACAAAGCAAAAGGGGGCCCGCATGTGCGGGCCCCCTTTGATTTACCTCTCTGCAGAAATACCCGCTTCCTTTGGCTCCTTCTTTTCCTGTCCGCGAAGGATTCGCCCCGTCAGCCACATCCCCGCCGTGAGACATGCCGGGGAAAGCACCAACAGCCCTAGCAGCGGCCCCGCATCTTGGGCTGTCAGGGGTACGAAATAGAACAGCGAGGGAAAGCAATAACAATTTATCCCAAATAACCCCGTCATGGCTACGATCAGCGCCAACCGAAGGCCATGCAAGGGAAGGCAGATGAAAAAAAGCATCCAAAGGCCCGTGATGCCCGTCGCCAAGGCGCAAAAGGTATTGAGCTTTGGGCCCGCAATCCCCAAGCTGCCGCCCAAAGCGCATAACCCCAGCACAAACAGGCAAACCACAAGCCCGCCGGGAATCGCCCGAAGGATCACACCACGCAAAAACTGGCCTTGGATGCGTCCTTTGCTGGGCTCCAGCGCTAGCACAAAAGCCGGTATCCCAATGGTCACTGCCGATATCAGCGTCATTTGGATGGGTACGAAGGGATAGGCAAAGGGCAGAACCAGCAAGGCCAATGTAAGCAAAAGGCTAAATAGGTTCTTGAACAAAAACATAGACGCTACTCTGGCGATGTTGTTGATCACCCGCCTGCCCTCCAGCACAATCTGTGGCATGGCGGAAAAGCTGTCGTCCAGGAGCGTAATGTGCGCCACACGGCTGGCGGCATCACTGCCACCAGCCATGGCGATGGAACAGTCCGCGGCCTTGAGCGCCGGCACATCGTTCACCCCGTCCCCGATCATGGCTACGCCATGTCCATGGGCCTTTAGCGCCACGATCAGCTCTCGCTTGTCCTGAGGGCTAACCCTTCCAAAGATCGTATACTCTTGGCACAGCGCCCCATAATCAATGGGCAGCGTGCAGGCGGACAGGTCGATCACCCGCTCCGCGCCAGGCAGGCCTGCCGCCCTGGCCGCGCTTGCCACAGTAAGGGGATGGTCCCCCGAGATCACCTTTAGTTCCACGCCCTGCTGCCCAAAATACCGTACGGTCTCTTCCACATGGGGCCGCAGCAGATCCGCCAGGCAAAGGAAGGCCAAAGGACGCAGGTCACCCGGCAATTCTTTCTCTTGCAAGGAACTGCTGCTTTGGGCCAACACCAGTACCCGGTACCCCTGGGCCGCCAGGTCTCCGGCTTGTTCTCTCCGGGCATCCTCCAGGGACAGCAGTTGTTCCGGCGCGCCCAGCGCCAAAGTCCCCAGACTTTCCTGGGCAAACTGCACGGCCGCCCACTTTCGCTGGCTGGCAAAGGGTACCATTGCCATCGCTTGAGCCCGCGCTTCCGTTCCAAAAGCACGCTCCAATGCCGCCTGGGTGGGGTTCTGCTCCAGCATGGCACCCACCAGTGCCTCCATACAGGCCCTTACCTGCTCCAGGCTTGCACCATCCAGAGGCAGCACCTGGCTGACCGTCATCGCTCCGCTGGTGAGGGTGCCGGTCTTGTCCATGCAAATTACGTCCGTACGCGCTAAGGATTCAATGCCATAAAGAGAGTTGACCAGCGCCTTTTGCTTTCCCAGACGGACTGCCCCTAATGTCAGCGCCATGGAGGTAAGCAATATCAACCCTTCCGGAATCATCCCCAGCACGGCGGCCACGATTCTGGTCACACCCTCATGAACGCTAAGGCCCAGCAAGCTGACCTGTTTCCAGTATAACAAGGTACCCAGCGGGATAATCCCCACGGAGACCCAGCGGATGAGGGCCCGCATGCTTTCCATCAGTTCGCTACGCGGCTGCTGCACCTTACGGGCCGCTAGCTGCAAGGCGCCGGCATAGCTTTCCGCACCCACCGCAGTAAGCCTCGCCGTTACCTGCCCCTCGGTGATGTGGCTGCCGGATTGCAGCGTGTCCCCCGGGCCTTTGGGTACGGGCTCGCTTTCACCGGTAAGCTGAGCCTCATCCGCCTCGGCGTTTCCCTCCAACACCCGAGCATCTGCCGGGATCTGCTCCCCACGGCCCAGCAACACCACATCATGGAGCACCAACATAGAAGGGGAAAGGCGCACAACCTCTCCGTCCCGGAGCGTGCGGACCTTCCCTTCACACAGAAGCTGTAGCCGATCATGCAACCGCTTGGCCCGCAGCTCTTTTACCAAGCCAATAAGCGTATTGCTAACCACCACGCCCAAAAACAGCATGTTGCGGTAGCTGCCCACCGCCAGCAACAGCCCCGCCAACACCAGGTTCAGCAGGTTAAACAAGGTAAATACATTGCGCCAAAGAATGGCTGCCACGCTACCTTCTCCCCGCTTGGGCATACGGTTCCCCAGGCCCTGCGCCGCTAGGGCCAGCGCTTCTGCCGTGGTCAGTCCTGTATCTGCGGATGCCTGGGCGGGAGTCTCCGCGGCCTTGAACAGCTTTCTCTTTGGGGGCGCACCCATGGCCATCCTCCTTTTTGCATTGCTGCAGGATTTTCCCAGTATACCATTTCCTGCTGCTTTTGGGAATCCGCTTTCCATACCCTGCCAACCGTAACGGCCCCCTCTTTGCCCGATCCCTCTTCCTATGCCCATCAAAATACCTGCATGCGGCTTGGTGCCGGATGCAGGTATTTTGTTTGGCGTTATACCCGCCATGGTTCTATCATTCTATTGGTCTTGGCGCCTGGCTGCTATCCTCTGCCCAACCGTTTTTTGCGTCTGCGGATTTCCATGAGAGCGAGGGATGCGACCAGCAAGGGCAGCAGGATGACGCCTCCAATGAGCCACCAGTTGGTGTCGTCACCGGTGGGCGGCGGGATGCCCAACGGGATGTCCTCATCGTCAATG
>JAVBSI010000073.1:0-13339 GCA_031556815.1 Eubacteriales bacterium
TGTACAATAATTTGTTTGAACACACTTTATTTCTGACGAAGTATAGAAGCGGAGGAACCCATCCTCATGACCCAAGCCCAAGCCAAGGCGCCTAAGGCGGTTTGCAAAGAGATTGAGCGTCGTCGCACCTTTGCCATTATCAGCCACCCGGACGCCGGCAAGACCACCCTTACCGAAAAACTGTTGCTCTACGGCGGAGCCATCCGCCAGGCGGGCAGCGTAAAAGCACGAAAGGCGGAGCGCCACGCCACCAGCGACTGGATGGAAATTGAAAAGCAGCGCGGCATTTCTGTCACCTCCAGCGCCATGCAGTTTGACTACGGTGGTTTCCGCATCAACATTTTGGACACGCCTGGCCACCAGGATTTCAGCGAGGACACCTACCGGGTGCTGGTGGCGGCGGACGCCGCGGTGATGCTCATCGACGCGGCTAAGGGTGTGGAAGAGCAGACCATCAAGTTGTTTAAGGTCTGCCGATTGCGCAACATTCCTATTTTTACGTTTATCAATAAGATGGATCGGGCCGCCAAGGATCCCTTTACCCTAATGGAGGAGCTGGAAACCGTGCTGGGCATCAGGGCTTGCCCCATGAATTGGCCCATCGGTGTGGATGGAGATTTTCAGGGGGTATACCGCCGAGAAAGCGGTGAGGTGTTGCTCTACAGCGGCGGAAACCACGGCATGAGCAGGGCGGAGGAGCAGACCGTGCCCTTGGCAAGCCCTCAGGCAGAAAAGGCCCTGGCGGAGCACTACCGCAAGCGGTTGGCGGACGAGGTTGAACTGCTGGACGTGGCCGGAGACGCCTTTGACAAAGAGGCGGTGCTGAATGGGAAGTTGACCCCATTGTTTTTTGGTTCGGCGGTGACCAATTTTGGCGTGGAGCCCTTCTTGGAGGCATTTTTGTCCATTACGCCGCCGCCTCTATCCCGGATGAGCGACATTGGTGAAATTGAGCCCACGGTGAACTTTTTGAGCGGCTTCATTTTTAAGATCCAAGCGAACATGAACCCGGCCCATCGGGATCGCCTGGCCTTTGTGCGCATTGTCAGCGGCGAGTTTGAAAAGGGCATGACGGTGTATCACAGCGGTACGGATAAGCAGATGCAGCTTAAACAGCCCCAGCAGTTTATGGCCAGTGAGCGGGAGGCTGTGGAAACGGCGTATGCGGGGGATATCATCGGTTTGTTTGACCCGGGATGTTTTCGTTTGGGGGATAGCCTCTCAACCGGGCCCAAGCTGCATTTTAGCTCCATTCCCGTGTTTGCGCCGGAGCACTTCGCCCGGGTGCGTCCCGAGGACAGCATGAAGCGCAAGCAGTTCCAAAAAGGCATCTGGCAGTTGGGTGAAGAGGGTGCCATTCAGACCTTTCGCCGCACGGAGACCGGCCGGGAGGAATTCCTGATAGGCGTGGTGGGCGTCCTTCAGTTTGAAGTGTTGGAACACCGGCTGAAAGCCGAGTACGGCGTCACCATGCTCATGGATCAGTTGCCATTTCGTTTTGTGCGCTGGGTTACCAAGAGCCCTATCCCCATTGATAAGCTGAAGCTCACCTCTACCAGTGGGCGCGCCATGGACAGCGGTGAACGGGACGTGCTCCTTTTTGAAAACGAGTGGTCCATTCGTTTGGCGCTGGAGAACAATGAAGGCCTGGAATTGGCCGAAACCGCGTACACAGAAGTGTACGAATGAGAGGGTTGCCAGGAGCGCGTGGGCGCATCCCAAGCTTTTGCCCAGGCGATACCCTCAAAATCCGCGCTTTACAGTTAGGAAGGGATTGAATCGATGATTCGTAACGATATACGCAACATCGCCATTATCGCGCATGTTGATCATGGCAAGACCACATTGGTGGACGAGATGCTCAAGCAGGGCGGTGTTTTTCGGGAAAACCAGCAGGTGGCGGAGCGGGTGATGGACAGCGGAGACATTGAGCGGGAGCGGGGCATCACCATTTTGGCCAAGAACACGGCGGTGCACTATGGAAACACCAAGATCAATATCGTGGATACCCCGGGCCATGCCGATTTTGGCGGCGAGGTGGAACGGGTGCTGAAGATGGTAGACGGTGTGCTGCTGCTGATTGACAGCTTTGAGGGGCCTATGCCCCAGACTCGTTTTGTACTAAAGAAGGCGCTGAACCTGAAGCTGCCGGTGGTGGTGGTGGTGAACAAGATCGACCGGCCGGATGCGCGTTGTGACGAGGTCATCAGCGAGGTTCTGGATCTGTTCATCGAGCTGGGGGCGGATGAAACCGCGCTGGATCGGCCCATCGTGTATGCTTCCGCACGCAAAGGCACGGCCACCCTGGACATGAACGCGGAGGGTGCCGACCTTACACCATTGTTTGAAACGATCCTGGAATACATTCCCGCGCCGGAAGGGGACATGGACGGGTATGCCCAGGCGCTGATTTCCACCATCGACTACAGCGACTATGTGGGTCGCATTGGCATTGGCCGCATCACCCGGGGCAAGCTGATTGAGGGCATGCAGGTGGTAAAGACCAATTTCGATACGGGGGAGACCAGCGCGCCGCTGCGGCTTTCCGCGCTGTATTGTTTTGATGGCCTCAAACGGCTGCCCGCCTCGGAGGTTGGCATGGGGGACATTGTGGCCATGTCCGGCATTGAGGAGCTGTCCATCGGCGATACGGTCTGCGATCCGGCAGCGGTGGAGGCCCTGCCCTTTGTCAGCATCTCCGAGCCCACCGTCACCATGACGTTCAGCGTCAACAACAGCCCTTTTGCGGGCCGGGAAGGGGAGTACGTCACCAGTCGCCATCTGCGGGCCCGGCTCCTCAAGGAACTGCAAACGGACGTGAGCCTGCGGGTGAACGAGACCGAGACCCCGGATGCCTTTGAAGTGAGAGGTCGAGGCGAGCTGCATCTGAGCATTCTAATTGAGAACATGCGCCGCCAGGGGTATGAGTTCCAGGTGAGCAAGCCGCAGGTGCTCTACAAGGAAATTGACGGAACAAGATGTGAACCCATCGAACGCATGGTGGCGGATGTGCCCCAGGCCTTTGCCGGGGCGGTGATTGAAAAGATTGGCCGCCGCCGGGGCGTACTGGAAAGCATGCACGGGCTGGAGAGGGTGCGGTTGGAGTTTTTGGTGCCTTCCCGGGGGCTGTTTGGGTACCGCAGCGAGTTTATGACCGATACCCGGGGGGAAGGCGTGATGAGCGCGGTGTTTGAGGGCTATGAACCGGTGCGGGGAGACATCCCCCATCGCAATGTGGGCGCCCTGGTCTGCTTTGAGGATGGCGACGCTACCAGCTATGGCCTGTTTTATGCCCAGGAGCGGGGCACGCTGTTCATCAACCCCCAGACCGCCGTATATAAGGGTATGATCTGTGGTCAAAACGCCAGGCCGGACGATCTGGTGGTGAATGTGTGCAAGCAAAAGCATGTGACCAATATGCGCAACGCCGGCGCCAGCGAAGACAGCCTGCGCCTGGTGAGCGTCCATCCCCTCACCCTGGAGGAGTGCTTGGAATTCATCGATGATGACGAGCTACTGGAAATCACCCCCAAGAATCTGCGCATGCGCAAGAGAGAGTTGAGCCACGAGCAGCGGGCCCGTGCCGCGCATAAGAACAAGCTCTAAAATCCCTGCCGTATCGGCTGTGAAGGAGGAAGAACAGATGAAAAATCAAGGATGGTTGCGGATGGTGGCCCTGATCCTTTGTCTATGCATGTTGCCATTCTTCGCGCTGGCGGAAGAGGAAAGCGAAACCTATTGGATTAATTCGCTGACGAACCTTCGGCTTCATGCGGATGCTTTCCCCGAGCAGAACACCCGCCTGAAGGATTGGGAGAACTATCTTGGGCAGTTATGGCTGTCGGTTCGGGGCAACGCATGGCAGCTGTTTCAGCCTGAAAGCCGCGCACAGCTAACCTATGCTTTGGGGAAAGACTTTGCCACGACCGGCCCGTCCGTTTGGATGGACATTTACAATAGCTATCATTATGCGACAAGCCCTGCTTTTCGTGACGAGGCCGTCTTCTTTCAAATGCATAATTTTTTTGAATTCATGCTCAAGCCTTACTTTTATATGGGGCTGCCCACTCAGTATATTGCATTGCTGATGTACCCTGAGGCCAGCACATATGTCATCGACAGCTACTATACGCCGCTGGCGGAGACCCTGGCCGGAGAAGGCACCCGCCATATTCCCTATGAAGATCTCTATGAACTCTGTGAGACGCTGGATCTGCTGGTCAACGACGATGCGGGGTACGAAAGGGTCTATTTCTATATTACGTCACTGCTCACCGAGATGTACGCCGCTGAAAGCACGCTGGAGAGCCTGGGCGCGCTGGAGGACTATCTGGATTATTTGGATCCGGAGCAGGAAGGTATGTTGATCACCGTGGAAGGCGACCATGAGACCTACGTGTTGGGTGAAACCACGGTCTTTGAGCAAACAAAGGAGGAAGGCGCACTCTCTTTCATACTGAACCTTCCCAGTGAAGAGGGATATGCGGTTTCCGCTCACTATGATTGGAGACCCGGGGAAGATGGCAGTGCTGATCTCAGCTTGCGCTTTGCCATGAGCATGGAGGAACAAGAAGCCGTTTCGATCGCGGTGGAAGGCAAGGGCTTGCCCACGGAAGATGATTTTAGCTCATCAGAGACCCAGGAGCGCAAAGGCCAGATCAAGGTTGACCTGGGCGGAGAGGTGTTTTCCCAGCCGGTTTCCACACAAACCTTTGATTTTTGGTTGAGCGCGGGCATGGATGAGATAGAGGACCAGCCCCACCGAAGTGCCATCGTTTCGGTGGACTGGCTACATCCCGAGACCCAAAAAACTGCTTTTACCTTCTACACGTGGTTTGAATGGATGCCGGTGGAGTATGCATTTGCAGATGGCGCTTATTACACTCAGGATGATTTTTTCAACTTGAACGAAAGCGCTTTGGCAGATTATAAGGAGCGGTATATGCCCTCTATTGCTGCAACATTAGCGCCTTTTATCTTAGAAATGCCTGCCGGCGTGATCGATGACATTGTGGAGTTCGCCATGCAGACTGGCATTTTAGAGGCTTTTGGATTCTAAGGCCCTGAAAGAGAAGCAGCCATGGGCCGGCGGGTGTTTTGGGCATACGAAAGCACGCGCAAGGAGGGATGTCTATGCAAGATACCCCACTGGAAAAGCGGGGTCAAAGCCCCCTGTATCAACAGCTGATGCTGCGGTTGAAAAACGATATCCTAGCGGGGGCATATCCCTCAGGGGGCCGCATTCCCAGCGAACAGCTGCTTTGCACCAGCTATGGCGTCAGCCGGGTGACGGTGCGCAAAGCCCTGCTGGATCTGGTGCAAGAAGGGTTGCTGGTGCGCCGTCAGGGCAAGGGCACCTTTGTAGCGGACAAGCGCCTCCAGCGGGATTTGCAGCACATCACCAGTTTTTCCGACGCCTGCAAAAGCATGGGTCGGACAGCCACCGCCAAGGTCATCAGCATGGGTTTTGAGCCCGCCCAGCAGGAGGACGTGGAGCGTTTGGGTGTGGCAGAAAATGGCCAAGTGCTGGAAATTTGTCGCTTGCGCATGTGCGATGGCGAGCCGGTTATGCTGGAGATCAATCGCTTTCCAGAGCGGTTTGGGTTTTTGGAGCGCGAGACATTGACCCGCCCCTTGTATGATTTGCTGAAGGAGCAAGGGGTGTTTCCCAGCCATGCCGTGCATGATATTTCCATGGGATATGCTACGCCTTTGGTGAGCAAGCACCTTGGTACCCACCAAAATGAAGCGTTGATGATCTTGGATGAGACGGTATTGGATCAGCAGCAGCAGCCCTTGCACACCAGCCGCCAATGGATCCGGGGCGACAAGTTTACCTTCCGGATCTGACCGCCATGAACCAATAGTAGCAATAGAGCCAACGACAAAGCAAAGAAAGAAGAGATGAAACTGAGTACATCCCGTTTCGCCTTATTCGTGGATTTAGAAAACTGTGGCGCGAAGGTTGCGACCTTGCTGAGTGTGTTGGAAAAAGTGAAAATCCGCGGCGATATCCTGTTGGGCAAGGTCTATGGGTATACGGATCAGTACAGCGACCTGAAAGAGGTGCTGCTGTCGAACACCTTCACCGTGGTGCCTAGCCTGCGCTATGGCATTAGCCAGAAGAATAACGCGGACATTTTGCTGGTGATCGATGCGCTGGAGGTTGCCTACACCAATCCGCTCATCGACAGCTTCTGCATCGTATCCGGCGATAGCGACTACACGCCTTTGGTGGGGCGGCTGAAAAGCATGGGAAAATTCGTGCTGGGCATCAGCCGGTCAGAGGCTGCCAGCAACATCTTCATCAATGCCTGCAACGAATTCCAATTTCTGGAGAACGTGGGTACCCGTGCCGGCAAGCCCTCAGAGAAGAAAAAGAACGTCAGCAGCGACAAAGAGCCCCTGGATCAGCAGGAGCTCAATAAGCTCATCGTCAGCATTCTGGAGGAGCAGACCGACAAGGATGAACTGTATGCCAGCGAGTTGAAGGGCATCTTGCTGCGACTGCGACCGGACTTTAACGAGAAGGCCTTTGGCTGCGCAACCTTTTTGAAGGTGCTGGACAAGCTGAGCCAGACCTATGGGAGTCTGCGCATCCGCAATGACAACTTCAACGTCATGGTGATGCTTGCTCAGACCAACGGCAAGGAGGCCACCCAACAGCTTTCCAAGGATAACTGGAAGAAGGCTTTTCAGGAGCAGCTGCAGCGCTATAAAGAGGACGGCTTTGACCGGATCAACCCCAGCATTTTGAAGGCGGACATCCAGGCCGCCTACCCGGACTTTTCGGAGCGAACGCTGGGCTTTAAGCGGTTTAGTGATGTGCTCAAGGCCCTGGAAAAGGACAAGCTGCTGGAAGTGGAAATGGATGAACAGAAAACCATGCTGATCCAGGTGCCTTAATGCCGCTGGATACCATGCATGTAGGCGATGATACGGCCAGAGGAGGAGCCCCTATGAATCACGGCTTTGCGCGCGTCGCCGCCGCCAGTTTACGGGTGCACTTGGGCGATGTGGAGGAGAACCAGCGGGAGATCCTCGCGGCCATGAGCGATCTGGAAGCCCAGGGCGTGCAGGTGGCGGTGTTTCCCGAGCTGTGCCTCACCGGCTACTCTCTGGGGGATCTGTTGCAGCATTCTTTGGTGCAGCGCAGGGCCTTAGAGGCATTGATGCACATCGCCCGGAAAACCAAAGCCATGGCGGTGGTGGTGGGTTTGCCTTTGGCGGTGGAGGGTCGGTTATTTGCTTGCGCCGCTGTTTTGCAGGGAGGTAAGGTGCGGGGTATCGTGCCTAAAACCTTTTTGGCGGAAGGCAATGAGTTTTATGAGGCCCGATGGTTTGTCAGCGGCGCCCAGGCATCGGGCGCCTGCCTTCTGGCAGGGGAGGAGGTTCCCTTCGCGCCGGAACTGCTGTTTGATATGGGTGGCTTTACCTTTGCGGTGGAGATCTGCCAGGATCTTTGGGCTCCCATGCCCCCCAGCAGCCGCTATGCGGTGGCAGGGGCAGACATCATCTTCAACCCCAGCGCGTCCACCGCTCTGGTGGGAAAGCAGGCATACCGCAAGCAACTGCTGTGCCAGCAGAGTGGCCGGCTGTATGCGGGCTATGTCTATGCTTCCGCAGGCTTTGGGGAGAGCACCAGCGATGTGGTCTACTGTGGATATACGGGTGTGTATGAGAATGGCCAGGCGATTGCCGAGGGCAAGCGCTTTCAGATGGAAGGAAGCCAAGCCGTCGGCGATATCGACGTGGTGCGTTTGCGCTACCAGCGGCAGAGAAACGGCAGCTTTTTTCTGCCCAATGACCAGGAAGTGAGCATGCTGCGCGTGCCCATGGAGGCGTGCCCAGAACCAGGCTTGCCCTTACGACGGCCTGTGGACCCGCTGCCCTTTGTGCCTTCCGGGGACAAGGCGGCGGAGAGGCTTTCCGAAATGGCCCAGATTCAGACCATGGGCCTGGTCACGAGGCTGACAGCAATTGGCTGTAAGAATCTGGTGATCGGGGTCTCCGGCGGGCTGGACAGTACGCTGGCCCTGCTGATCGGCGTGCAGGCCTTTGACCTGTTGGGTTATGCCCGCAAGGGCATCCATGCCCTCACGTTGCCCGGCATGGGCACGGGCCAGCGTACCAAGACCAATGCGGACAAACTGATGGAAGCCTTGGGGGTCTCCGCCCAGGAGGTTTCCATTGAAAAGGCAGTCTTGCAGCATTTTTCAGATATTGGGCAGGATCCGGCCAACCATGACGTAACCTATGAAAACAGCCAGGCGCGGGAGCGCACCCAGATTTTGATGGATAAGGCAAACCAGGTGAACGGCATCGTGCTGGGCACCGGAGACATGAGCGAGATGGCGCTGGGGTTTTGCACCTATAATGGCGACCACATGAGCATGTACAACGTGAACTGCTCCGTGCCCAAGACCGTGGTCAAGGCTCTGACCCGCCACTTGGCGGAGACCGCCTTCAATGAAAAGGTGCGGCAGGTATGCGAGGATATCCTAGCCACCCCTATCAGCCCGGAGCTGCTGCCCGTGGCGGAGGGCGAGCTAAGCCAGCGCACCGAGGAGATCTTGGGGGACTATGCCCTGCATGATTTTTTTCTGTACCACCTTTTGAGCAGCGGAAGCGAACCCGCGCGGCTGCAGATCCTGGCAGAGCAAGCCTTTGCCGGGACGTATGACTCCGCCAGGATCAAAGCTCAGCTTTCGACTTTCATCTGCAAGTTTATGACCCAACAGTTCAAGCGCAATTGTGTGCCGGACGGCCCCAAGGTGGGCAGCATCGCGCTGTCGCCCAGGGGCGATCTGCGCATGCCCAGCGACATGAGTTTTGACATGTGGAAGGAATAAGGTTGTTATCCATACAAAAAAAGCCGCCCATGCCGGCGGCCTTTTTAACGATGGGGGTTAATCCATCCGGGACTAGTTGGGGCTTTCCTTTGTGATGCTGATGTCGTGGGGGTGGCTTTCCTGCAAGCCCGCGCCGGTGATGCGGATGAACTCCCCCTCTTTGCGCAAGGCCTGGATGTTGGGGGCGCCGCAGTAGAACATGCCTGCCCGCAAGCCGCCAATCAGCTGGAACACGGTATCGGACAAGCTGCCTTTATAAGGCACGCGCCCTTCTACGCCTTCGGGCACCAGCTTCTTGTTTTCTTCTTGGAAATAGCGGTCGCTGGAGCCATGGGCTTGCTCCATGGCGCCTATGCTGCCCATGCCTCGATATACCTTAAAGCTGCGGCCCTGGTAGATCTCCATGGCGCCTGGGCTTTCATCCACACCTGCCAACATGCTGCCAATCATCACGGCGCTGGCTCCGGCAGCAATGGCTTTGGGGATGTCGCCACTGTATTTGATGCCGCCATCGGCGATGATGGGAATCCCATGCTTGTCCGCCTCGGCGGCGCAATCGGCAATGGCAGTGATTTGGGGCACGCCAATGCCCGCCACCACGCGGGTGGTGCAGATGCTGCCGGGGCCGATGCCTACCTTGATCACGTTGGCGCCGCACCCGATCAGGGCCGCCGTGGCGGCAGCGGTGGCCACGTTGCCAGCGATGATCGGGAGATCCGGGTAAGCGCCGCGGATTTCCCGCATCTTATCATAGACACCCTGGCTGTGGCCATGGGCGGTATCAATGGAAATGAGATCCACCTTGGCTTTCACCAGGGCCTCAGTTCGGAGCAACGCGTCCTTGGTGATGCCCACGGCAGCGCCACAGAGCAACCGGCCGTTTTGATCCTTGGCTGCATTGGGGTATTTGGTGATCTTTTCAATGTCTTTGATGGTGATCAAGCCGCAGAGCTCATACTGGTCGTTGACGATGGGCAGTTTCTCGATGCGGTGGGTGGCTAGGATTTTTTTGGCTTCCTCCAACGTAGTGCCCACCGGTGCGGTAATAAGGTTCTGACTGGTCATCACTTCTTCAATGCGGCGGGTATCGTCGGTTTCAAAACGCAAATCCCGGTTGGTGAGGATGCCCACCAGCTTCTTGCCACGGGTGATGGGCACGCCGCTGATGCGATAGCGGGCCATCAGAGCCTCTGCATCACGGATCAAGTGATCCGGAGAAAGAAAAAATGGATCGGTGATGACGCCGTGTTCGCTGCGCTTCACCTTATCCACTTGGGCGGCCTGCTCTTCAACGGTCATATTTTTGTGCACGATTCCCAGCCCGCCTTCCCGGGCCATGGCAATGGCCATGCGGGCATCAGTGACGGTGTCCATGGCGGCGGAGAACAGCGGTATGTTCAGCTTCAGCGTAGGGGTCAGATGTACGGATGTATCCACATCTTTGGGCAAAACGCTGCTTTCACCAGGCACCAATAACACATCGTCAAAGGTTAGTCCTTGGCGAATTTTTGGCTCCATCATGGCCACCATCCCCTTTGCCTTAGTATTACTGGAAATTTTACCAGCGCACAGGAGGATTGTCAAATGGAATTTAATGATTAAGGCGGAAGAACATAGCGGACATTCGTCTTGCAGTGGGCTGGGAAGTTATACTTGGGCTTGTGTTGTTTATGCCCTTGATGTATACTTTGTAGCAGAAATAGGTTTATACAGTTGCACGGAAGGGGCGAAGCCAATGCGTTTTGAGCAAGCAGTGGTGACCATTGGGCGTGAGTATGGCAGCGGCGGCCATGAAATTGGGAAACAACTAGCCGAAATGATGGGCATTCCTTTTTTTGACAAGGAGATTTTGACGAGGGCGGCTAAGGACAGCGGTATTTGCGAGGATTTGTTTGAGGAATATGATGAAAAGGCGACGCCTAGCTACCTTTTTTCTCTGGCAGGAGGGATGGGTACAGCCGTGGAGGGCACAGGCTTGAACCTGAATATGCCGCTGAATCATCGGGTGTTTTTGGCGCAGTTTGAGGCCATCACCAAGATCGCCAACGAAGGGCCTTGCGTTATTGTAGGGCGTTGCGGTGATTATGTGTTGAAAGAAAACCTTAGAGCCATTAATTTTTTTGTGTACGCCCCATTGGAGAAGCGGATAAGCCGTATCATGCAGCTGGAAAACCTACCTTACGACAAGGCCAAGGAGCAGGTCCGAAAGGTGGACAAGCAGCGACAAAACTATTACAATTTTTTTGCCGATGGGAATTGGGGGCAACGGGGTAATTATCATATGATGCTGCAGACCAACGGCCTGAGCATTCCAACCGCGGCGGAGATTTTGATGACATTTGTCAAACAATATCAGGGTAAAGAGGACTGAGCTTTACATGGCGGGCAGGCCATTGGAGATGGCAATGCGACAGCCCGGGCGGCTTTGTTATGATCAGGACTGGATTTGTAACAAGCATGACGGGTTTTGTTGGGCATACAGGCGCTATTTATGCTATAATATCACTTGAACGTAGCAATCACCCACAGAAGATGGGTGGAAAGAGGATCATCGTGTTGAAGAAATTTTGTATTGTGTTGCTTTGCGCCTTGCTGGCACTGGTATTGGTAGGATGTAAAAATTTGGCTCCGGCGATTCTTCCCGCAGACTTCGGAGAGCAAGGTTTGTCGGAGATCAGTGAGTCGGCAGATCCTACGACATTGCCCACGCTATCTCCTGATGGCGAGATTAATGGGTAGGTTGGGAAAAGGCATTCTTTTATGCTATCCCAAAAAGCGGCGCCCCTGTAGGGGCGCCGCTTTTTGGGATGGGCAAAAGTATCGGCATCTTATGCCATCTTGAGCCGATACCCGCATTTGTAGATGGTTTCAATGCGTTCACCACCCAGCTTTTTGCGAAGACGCTGCACATGGACATCTACGGTACGGGTATCGCCCATGCTTTGATACCCCCAGGCTTGGCGGAGAAGTTGCTCACGGCTGATGGGCATGTCAGGGTTTTCCATCAACACCAACAGCAACGCAAATTCCTGTGCGGTGAGCTCTACTCGCTGGCCATCCAAAAGGGCTACGCGCTCCTGCTCGTCCACGGTCAGTTCCCGAAGACCCTCTTCGCTGCCCAGCAGTCCCGTTACTTTGGCAACTAAGGTTTTGGGGACAAAGGGTAGGGTAAGAACATCCGAAGGGCCTGCATACAGTGCGCGTAAGTGTGCAACCATGTTGCGGTCTGCTGTTAAGAACAGTACAGGGCAACTTTGGCGCTGGCATTGCTCAATGAGAGGCCGACATGCGGTCCACTTGAGCCTGGCATCTAAAATAACCAGGGGCGGAGACTCTAGCCCAGTGGGGAAAAGGTCGTCGGCGTTGCATATTGAGACGTTGTGCTTTGCCCTTCGCAGAGGGTCACAGAGTCTGCGCGCCGACAGGGGATCATTGCCATAGATGAAAATTATCGCCATGCAATCACCTCACATTTATTATGACGTTTGTGCGTGAAGAAATGTTGCAGTTTTTGTGAACAAACTGTAAATCTATTGGAAAATTCCCTTGACCCCTGGCAATATAAACCCTGCGACTGTAGTGGCTTGGTTAAAGACGTTCCTATTGCCAAGGCAGGGGTAGCATGCTATAATGCATACGTTCTGCCGCGTGCGGCTGGATGGAGAGGTATCGAAGCGGTCATAACGGGGCTGACTCGAAATCAGTTTGAGAGCAATCTCACGTGGGTTCGAATCCCACCCTCTCCGCCAATCCATTAGTGACCGCGTTTATCGTGGTCACTAATGCTTTTTCCGGCCCTTTTCAGCTTAAACATCCCACAAAGTGGTCAAAACATACTCATGTTTGCCCTTTAAGATTGCATCGGCAAGCTGCTTTCCAATGGCATGGCTTCATCATACCCGACCTCGCCGGGGTCAAAGGATTGGATAAGGTGATGGGCGAGATTACTGCCCTTGTCGATGCTCTGCGAGAGCATAAAGCCAAACTCAATATCAGCCGTTTCATAGGCGCAGCCGTAGGACGAAATGAGGATTTTTTCATCCGTCTTTTCGGGATGGCAAATGTAGTCCAGCGCCTTTTTTAAGGTTGATTTAACAGGATGTATCTTTGTAACTACCATACCCTGTCCATCAGCTCCTTTATCTCGGCAATATCTTCGGCGTAGGCCGTGCCGGTGGCGTTGACGCGCTTCGCTATCTGATTGATATTTGTACCGATTTTTTGCAGCTCCGCGCCGTTTTCTCGGATAGCAGAATGGTCTACCTGTATGATGTAGCCGTCAATCGCCATCTTGCGGAGGTATGCCCCGATGCGCTTTGTTTGAGTAATGCCATTTTCTCTAAAATGAGCGCCTTTTCCTCGTCTGTCACAGGACAGCGCAACACGATATTTCGCTTTCTGTTGGCCATGCGTCCGGCTCCTTTCCGTAGCTTTTCAAAGGGGTTTGGGGATTTTCCCAACAACCGGGGCCCCGCAAAATCGTAGAT
>JAVBSI010000075.1:0-5455 GCA_031556815.1 Eubacteriales bacterium
TTTTCCGTAACCCCTATGGAGGGTACCGCCCCGGCGGAGCTGCTGATCAACGTGCAGACCGCCGCCAGCGTGACGGATCTGCGCTTTGTGGATGAAACTGGCAACGCTCTGTTGCAAAAAACCCTCTCCGACGAAGACACCCTCTCCGGCGCTGTGACCAAAAACAGCAAGGGCATGATCTGGACCCTTCGCTACACCATGGAGGCGTCCTTCGACGGACTGCTGACCGTGCAATCTCTGTTGAAGGATGGCACCTGGGACGAGGGCGTCTCGCTGGCGGGGCCCCTCCATATTGGTGAGCCTCTTGTGGCCGCGCCACCTGTGAGTAGCTTTAATGTGGATTCTTCCCAAGGCCCTGTGCCTTCCCAGCTGAACTTCCTGGCTCAAACCAGTGTGGATGTGGTGGCAGTGCGGGTGGTGGATTCCTACGGAACGGCCGTGGCGTCCTACAGCATGGCCGACACCGACAACCTGGATGGCAATGTGGTGGAGGATGGACAAAGCCTCACATGGAACCTGACCGCGGAGCTTGATTCCGCCTACCAAGGAGATTATGTCCTTCAGTATCAAACCCTTGACGACCTCAACTTTACCCCTTCGGAGTATCGCGTCTCCGTGGATCTGGGCGAGGGCGCGCAGGGTGACCCGGTTGCCGACGGGCAAGCCGGTGATCTGACCGCCATGGGAAATGCTGTTGATGACCCGGGTACAGACGCCGCCGAGGGGGATGATCCCGCAGGGGACGATGCCCTCGACCAGGATCCCGCAGCCCAGGGGGGGGATGCTGACCCGGCGAAGAGCAACCCTGTGGCGGCCACTGCGGCGCCTACGCCGGCGCCTCTGCCGCTGCCCGCGATTGCCGCAACTCCGGATGACAGCGCGCTACCTTCCAAGATCGGCCTCAAAAAGACCATTTATAACGAGACCAAGACCGCCGAGTCCTACACCCGCACCAAGCCGATTTCCATGGTGGATCCTTTCAATTATGCCGTGTGGAAACAAAGTGGTGTGCTTACCTTCCGGGGCGGGCCTTTCCGCCAGAACGCCGCCTATGGCACTGTGGACGTCTCTCAAAAGTCCCTTACCCAGCTTTGGAAAGTGCCCGTAGGTAGCAAAAAGCTAAGCAAATCCACCGTGCATGGCATTGCCTGGCCCGGCCAGCCCATCATTGTCAAGTGGCCCACAGAAGTGCGCAACCTCATGAACCTGAATGATGAAAAGAAAAACACCACGGCGCTCAAGGAAGTGATTTTGGGCGGCCAGGATGGCCTCATCTACTTCCTGGACCTTGCTGACGGCAAGGAGACCCGGCCCTCCATCGACATGGGCGCGCCCAGCGGCGGCGGCGCTTCCCTGGCCACCAACGGCACCCCCATCCTGGGCATGGGACAAAGCCACAGCAACCTTTCCGGCAAGCAGGTGGACAACGGCTATCACCTGTACAACCTGCTGAACGGCAAGGAACTATTGCTGCTTGACGGCCGCGACAAAGCCGCCAACTCCAGCTACAGCGGCGCCAGCGGCGCAGCCATTTTCGACTCCACCACAAAGTCCTTGATGGTGGGGGGCCAAAATGGTGTGCTCTATACGGCGGAGCTCAACGAAACCTTTGACCATACCGCTGGGAGCCTGAAAATCGCCCCCGCCATCCAACGGTATAAGACCCAGGCGGACAAGCAGGCCAAGAAGGAAACCAACATCGACAGCAGCGTAGCGGTTTACAACAACTACCTGTACTATGGCGATGATTACGGCGTCCTGCAATGCGTGGATATCAATACTCTCGTTCCGGTTTGGGCGGCCAACACCGGCGATACGATCCTCGCCACCCCCGCCCTGGACTTTGACGAGGGCAGCCAGACCCTTTCCCTGTACACAGCCAACACCATTGCGCATCAGGGCAAGAAGGGCGTCTCCACCATCCACCGCTTCAATGCCCTCACCGGCAAGCAGGACTGGGTATACACCGTCCCGGATCTCACCTATACCACAGCGTTCCGTATTGGGTGTGTCGCCAGCCCTGTGGTGGGCGAAAGCGCCATCGACGATCTGGTGATTTTCACCGCCAGCGATGGTGAGAAAGGCTGTCAGGTCATCGCCCTGAAAAAGGCGGACGGCAGCGTAGCCTGGACTCAAAAATTCAGCTCCGCGGGGGAATCCAGCCCTGTGGCGGTATATAACGACCGGGGCGATGCCTGGCTGGTACAGGCGGAGGGCAATGGCAAAGTCCATCTGCTGGACGCCAAAACCGGTGAAATTCTCAACACGCTGGACCTGGGCGCCCCCATTGAGGGCTCCCCGGCGGTGTACCGCAACATTCTGGTCATCGGCACCACCGGCAAGGACACCGGTGCGATTTACGGGATCCAGATTCAATAACAGCTCTCCATCTTTCTTCAAAACGAAAGCGGTGACGATATGAAGGTATATTTGGATGCCATGGGCGGCGACTATGCGCCTGCCGCCGTGGTGGAAGGCGCGCTGGAGGCCTTGCAAAAGTACCCCTCCCTTACGTTGGAGCTTGCCGGGCCGTTGCAGGCTGTGCAGGCCGAGGTAGACCGCGTCTTTGCGGGTGCGCCCGCCGCTGTGCGAGAGCGGGCATTGCTCACCGACTGCCCGGAACTGATTGAAAATTGCGAATCCCCGGTTATGGCTGTGCGCAAGAAAAAAGCCAGCGCTATCGTGGACGGAATGGTCAAGCTGAAGGACAAGCAGGTGGACGCCTTTGTATCAGCCGGTAGCACGGGGGCGGTGCTGGCCGGGGGCATGTTCCGCCTGGGGCGCATCCCAGGCATCCAGCGCCCGGCTCTGGCTCCGCTAATGCCCAACGGCAAAGGCTATTTCCTGCTGATTGATTGCGGCGCCAACGTAGACTGCCGGCCGGAGTGGCTGGTTCAATTCGGCCTGATGGGCACCGCCTATATGCAGGGCGTCCAGGGCATGGCAAACCCTCGGGTGGGCCTGGTGAATAACGGCGCCGAAGCGGAAAAAGGCTGCGCCCTCACCAAGGAAGCCTACGAACAGCTGGAAAAAGCCAGCCTGAACTTCGTGGGCAACGTAGAAGCCCGGGAAATCACCCGGGATGCCGCGGATGTGCTCGTCTGCGACGGTTTCGTGGGCAATGTGATTCTCAAATTTATGGAGGGCATGGCCGGTACGCTGATGGGCATCATCAAGCGGGAGATTATGGCCGATACCCAAAGCAAGATCGGCGGCCTGCTGGCCAAGCCCGCTTTTAAGCGGGTGTCCAAAACCATGGATTATCACGAGGTGGGCGGCGCGCCCCTGCTGGGCGTTCGGGGCAACGTAATCAAGGCTCACGGCTCCTCCAACGGACATGCCCTGGCCTGCGCCGTGGGCCAGGCCGTGAAGATGATCGAAAACGATGTGGTGGGAAAAATCGAAAAGCTTCTGGTCTGTGCGGAAGGCGCTTCCGAATAGATAAAAATGAGGTCATTTGCTCTTATCTTACGAAACAAGGAGGACATTCCCATGGTATTTGACAAGGTACGGGACATGATCGCTTCCCAACTGCAGGTGGACGCCGCTACCATCAAGCCGGAAAGCCGCTTGGTGGAAGATCTGAAAGCGGACAGCGCCAACATCATGGTCATGATCTTGGAACTGGAAAGCGAATTCGGCGTTGAGGTGGAAGACGAAGTGATCATGAACCTCAAAACGGTAGGCGATGTAGTGGACTACATCCAAAAGCATCAGTAACCAGTCCCCACCTGGGGACTCTGGGCGGGTGGCCTCGTGCCGCCCGCTCGGCATGTTTTTCTCTACTTTGCAACAAAGGGGCGCTCCACCTATGGGCAATCCGCAACGGCAGCTGGAACAAAACCTGGGGTATCCCTTCCGCAACCCCGCCCTTCTATCCCGGGCGCTCACCCATCCTTCCGTGAAGCAAGGGAAGGATAACCAACGCTTGGAATTTTTGGGGGATGCCGTGCTGGAGTTTTGCGTCAGCGAGTTGCTTTACCGAAAATACCCCTCCTGCCAGGAGGGAGAGCTTACCGAGCGCAGGGCCGCATTGGTCTGCGAGGAGACCCTCAGCCAATTGGCCGTCGGCCTTGATATTGGCCCGGCCCTGAAAATGGATCACGGGGAGGAACAAGCCCTGGGCCGCAGCAAGCCCTCCATCTTGGCGGATGCCCTGGAGGCGGTGCTGGCAGCGGTGTTCCTGGACGGGGGGGCAGCGGCCGCACAGGAACTGGTGCAGCGGCTCTATGCAAACGAAGAGGAGCTCTTTGCGCGGCGGGGCCGGGATGATAAGGGGGTTCTTCAGGCCTACACCCAGGCCCAGGGTTTCGCCTTGCCGGAGTACGCCATCATTCAGGAAACCGGCCCTGTTCATGAACCCCGGTTTGTGGCCCAGGTCAGCGTGATGGGCAAGCCTGTCGCCACCGGCGAGGGCAGCAGCAAAAAAGCCGCGGAGCAAGCCGCCGCCAAGGCCGCGCTGGCGGCCTACCACCAAAGATAGGAGGCAGAGGATGCGCCTCAGCAAACTGGAAATCTACGGCTTTAAGTCCTTTGCCAAGCGTACGGAGATCGTATTCCCTCAAAACGTGACGGGCATTGTGGGACCAAACGGCAGTGGCAAAAGCAACATTGCCGACGCGGTGCGCTGGGTGCTTGGGGAACAAAGCGCCCGAATTTTGCGCGGCAACAGCATGTCCGACATCATTTTTAACGGCACCCAAACCAAGAAGCCGATGAATTATTGCGAGGTGACGCTGGTCTTTGACAACGCGGACCATCAGCTTTCCATCGACTTTCTGGAGGTTTCCATCACCCGCCGGGTGTACCGCAGCGGGGAGAGCGAATACCAGTTGAATGGCGCCACCTGCCGCCTCAAGGACATCGTGGATCTGTTCCGGGATACCGGCGTGGGTAAGGAAGGCTATTCCATCATTGGTCAAGGCCGCATCGACGAAATATTAAGCCAGCGCAGCGAGGACCGCAGAGCTGTGTTTGAGGAAGCCGCCGGCATCAGCCGCTTTCGCACCCGCAAGGAAGAGGCGGAAACCCGCCTTTCCCGGGCAGATGAAAACCTGGTCCGGGTGCTGGACGTGCTGGAAGAGCTGAAGAACCTCCTGGTGCCGCTGGAGAAGCAAGCCGAAGTGGCAAAGGAGTATCTGGCCCTTTCCCAGCAGCTCAAGGAGCTGGATGTGGGGCTGTTTTTGGTGCGCCACGACCGCCTCCACGCCCGGGAGGACGCGATGGAACAGGCGTTGCTCGCTGTGAAGGACTCCCTGGTGGAAGCAGGAGCCCGCCTGACCCAGGTCACCATGGAGCGGGATCAAGCCGAAGTGGGGCTTGAGGCTTTGCAAAAGGCGCTCAGCGAAGCGCACGCCACCTTGCTGGAGAAAAACGAGCTCTTGCATCGTACCCGGGAGGACGCCTCCTCCGTCACCAACCGCCTACACCGAGGGGCGGAAACCGTCCAGCGCCT
>JAVBSI010000076.1:0-30204 GCA_031556815.1 Eubacteriales bacterium
CAGAAGGCCATTGACCTAGGGTGGCAGGCCACGATCAGGCGGGCGGGCCAGTGAGCAATCCCTATAGACAGGGCCCCCATGAACGTTCGTTCATGGGGGCCCTGGCGATAGATGGCTTACTTCCGACGCGCTTTTTTTAGCAAAGGCAGAATGAGAACCGCTAAGGCGCCGCCAATTAGGGCGGTGAAAAGCTGCGGGAAAGAGAACATGGCGGATATCACGCCGGCTTGCTTGTCCGGAAGATTCAGCAGCGGAATGGCAACAAGCACAACGCCCGCGTACAGCGTCAAGAATTTGCCTGCCGCGGCTACCACTGCCGTCACGATGTAGGGCACCGGTGGTTTGGCGAAGGTTCGATTGCCGATCAGCCACCACAGCAGCACCAGCACCATATTGCCCAGCATGATAAATGGAATCAGCTCCCACAGGGGGCCAATGCCGAACAGTTTAGCGAAAATGGGGGAAATGGCAGCCACCGTCAACCCGGAAGCCAGGCCAAAGATCATGACAGAGACAATCAGTATCAGATTGACGATGGAGCCTGTGAGTAACGTGTTGCCAAGAGGCGCGGTTACGGCTTGCATCACGATAAGCAGAGCCACGGCGATAGCGGTCTGGGTAATCCATAATACTTTTTTATTCATGGTTTCATGTCCTCCAGTTGTTTAGGTGGGAGAAGCATCGGGCGACCTCCCTCGGGCCAACGCGCTTTTGATTTGAACCCCTTTTATATTGCCCAGCTTTGCCGTCAAGGAACCCAGGCTGCGATCATCGCCCTGCACGATCAGCCCGATGACCGACGTGCCGGAAGCGGCATCCGGTACGCCCATCCGCGCACGGATCAACGCCGCATGCGCGGAAAGCACCGCGTTCACCGCGGCGGCGTGAGATTCCCGCTCCAATACGATGCCGATAAACCCCAAGCGCTCCGTTTCCATCAAGCGATTCCTCCGCAATGTGACAATCAAAAAGCAGCCCCACGCAGGTCAGCTGCCGTCATTCCAAATCGCCATAGGCACCCTCCTTTCTTCAGCCTTGGCAAAGCCTTGGCTGTCAAACGGGTCTTACGAAAGAGATCTTGTTCGCCTTCATGGGCAAACCCACGTATGGTCTACAGGCATCTCCCTTGCCATGAGTATACAGCAGAAGTTGATCAAATGAAACCCTCTTTGGCGCGAAATAGAAAACAAAAGCAGAAAACCAAGAGAATGACAGGTTGCAACTGGCTTGCCCCTTGGGTATAATCAGCATGTTCATGGGTTTGATAAGTATTTTTTGCAATAATCTGGGAGGACAGGATGAAAAAATCAGGAACGGTTTGGATGATCGGCGCATCCAGTGGGCTTGGATGGGCTACGGCGCAGGCTTTTGCGCAAGCGGGATGGCTGGTGGTGGCGGGGGCACGCTCTTTTGCCGCGCCCCAAGGGGAGGCGCCCGCAAACTTGCACCGTTTGCCGTTGGACGTTCAGGAGGAAGCCAGCTGTGAGGCGTTTGTGGACAGTGCGCTGGCCATCAGTCAACAGGTGGATGTGCTTTGCTATACAGCGGCCGTGCTGGTGCTTAGCCCTTGCGAGGAGACCGGGCAGAGCCGGTATGAGCAGGTCATGCAAACCAATTTTTTAGGCATGACCCGGTTGGTGGCCAAGGCGATGCCCATCATGCGTGCCCAGGGAGGCGGACGAATCGTGCTGTTTTCCTCTCTCAACGGGGTGATCGGCGTTCCTTTCCAAAGCGCGTATACCGCCAGCAAGCACGCCATGGAGGGCTATGCCCAGTGCTTGGCCATGGAAGGAAGGCCGTTTGGCATTTCGGTCTGTGTGGTGGAGCCTGGAGATCACCGGGGAGGGAGCCAGGCCTATCGATTTGACGGCAATGGTGCGGACAGGCGGTTCGCGTATGACAAAGAGTTTGCCAGCGCCTGTCGGACCATCCATCGGGATGAGGCTGGCGGGCTTTCCCAGGAGGCATTGGGGCGTAAGGTGCTGCGTAACGCCAGCCGCACCAGGATGCGCTTCCGGTTGCGGGTGGCGCGGCTGGACCAGCGGGCCGCTTGTTGGCTGTACCGACTCTTGCCGGCGGGGCTGTTTTTCACCATCATGCGCGGTTATTATGTGAAAAAATGAGGACGTTTCCAAACGGATTTTTTGGCGCAGATCGCCAAGCCAGCGCAAGCGTCGGCAATGCTTTACTTGCCGGTTGTTTCCAATTCAAAACATACACAAATTCTGTAAAGCATTGAAATTTCAATGCTTTATGAGTATAATGAATGACGTACCCAAGTTGTAAAGCGTGGAGGTATGCGAGTGTACAGATTGCTTATCATCACCAAAGAACCGCGAGCTGAGCAGATGTTTGCCGCCATGGAAGGCTGGGAAGCGATGGGGTTCAAGCCTCCCCGCTTGCGCAAAACCGTGGACGAGGCAATGGAGTGTATGCAAAAGCACGCCATTGACGCCATCGCCTTGGATCATGATGAAGCATTCCGACCGCTGATGGATTATTTGGACGAAAACTATCCCAGAATGCCTATTTTTGAAATCATGAGCAATGAGCAAGATCAATGGATTGTGATGCGGGAGGTGTATCAATTTCTCACCCAGCTCCATGGAGACGATTCCGACGACGACCATGATGAGCAGCAGCTATTCAGACAGGCGCAGGAACGCTGGATCAAGAAAGTGATCTGCGGCATGGCCCCCACAGGGGACTACATTGTGACCCACCATCGCATGTTTCGTTGTCAGGAGCAAGTAGATGCCCCTTGTTTGTTTGCGCGTTTGGCTATTCCCAAAGGGGATAGTTTTTGGACGGAACGCTGGCACTACGGAAGTGACCGGCTGGAGGTGGCGTTGCGCAATTTCTTTGGGGAAGAGCATGACCGCATGAAGATGCACGTGGCGGTGGTGTCCCCGGAGGAAGTACGAGTGCTGGTTGCCTCCACGTTGGAATATGCTAGCAAGGCAGATTTGACGGCAGAGCGCGCATTGGGCTATATTGAAGAAACCATTGAGCAGATTGAGAATTATCTGGGCTTATCCATGAATCTGATTGACATTCGAACACTGGCGAATTGGACCGCGTTCGCGGCCGAAGAACGCCTGGAAGAATCGGTATTCTAATCGAAACAACGTTGTAAAAACGAAAGGAGTCTTGCACAATGGGCCTATTCAAAGATATTGTAACCAGCCAGTTTATTGACGTCATTGAGTGGACAGATGATACCCAAGATACCATGGTATACCGTTATGACATGAACGGCAAAGAAATTATGATGGGCGCGCAGCTCACCGTGCGGGAGAGCCAGGTGGCGATCTTCGTAAACGAAGGACAGCTGGCGGACGTGTTTCAGCCTGGCCGTTATGAGCTTACCACGCAGAACATGCCCATCATGACTGCGCTGAAAAGCTGGAAATTTGGCTTCAAGTCCCCCTTCAAAAGTGATGTCTACTTCGTCAATACCAAGCAGTTCCTGGACATCAAGTGGGGCACCAGCAACCCGGTGATGATGCGGGATGTCGAGTTTGGTATGATACGCATCCGTGCCTTTGGCATTTACGCTTTCAAGGTGAAAGAGCCCACCATTTTCCTCAAAGAGGTGTTTGGTACCAACGGTTTGTTTACCGTGGAGGGCGTGGAAGGGCAGATTACCCGCACGCTGATTTCCGGCCTGAGCGATGCCATTGCGCAGAGCAAGATCCCCGCGCTGGATCTGGCCGCCAATTATGATGAGCTGAGCCAGTACGCGCTGACGGCTTTGAATCCCAAGGTGGAAGGCCTGGGCTTGACCCTATGCAGTTTTGTGATTGAAAACATCAGCCTGCCAGAGGAAGTGGAGGCTTCCATCGACAAGCGGACCTCCATGGGCGTGGTGGGCGATTTGAACAAGTACACCCAATACCAGGCCGCGGAAGCCCTGCGGGAAGCTGCCAACAACCCCAGCGGCGGCATTGCGGGCATGGGCGTGGGCATGGGTGCCGGCGCCGCCATGGGTCAGCTGTTCACCCAAAACATGGGTTTGGGCGGCAACGCCGCGCAGGCGACAGCGGCCTGTACCGCCTGTGGCCAGCAAATCCCCGCGGGCAGCAAATTCTGTCCGGCTTGCGGCGCAGCCCAGGGTGCGCCGGCGGCCAAACCTGCGGCTGCCACTTGCGCGGCCTGCGGAGCGACGCTGGAGTCCGGCGCAAAGTTCTGTAACGCCTGCGGCAAGCCTGTACAGTAAGGCATTGTGCATAAGGAACTTGCTGCAAAGCAGGTTTCTTCTTTTTGTGCGTGCTGTTTTATGAATGTAAAAGCAGAGAGGAACGACGGATAAGATATTGCTTTGCAAATTCTAAACGGTTTCAGGCTGTCCCGGCTCTGCGGGAATCTGCGGTGCCGCATTACCGGAGCATGAACGGGTATATTGCAAGCTTGCTGATTTTCTCCATCCTATGCTAGATCGGAAGGACGGATTTCAACTTTCTCAACTCCGCCATGGATGTGATTCTTATTCTGGGAGTATATCTTCCAGCAAAGTGGCAAGGGAAATTGGACTGGATGCTGTTGCTGAGCCTTCCTGCAGCGGTGTTTTTGCGGTACCTGGTCTTTGGGTTGCGGTGTTGTGGATGGGGGGCGTTTGCAGTTGCCTCTGGGGTGCCATATTCTACATGCCCTGTTGCCTTTTGGCAGAGCCTTTTTTCACAAGGAGTACAATCCAACGGGCTGGCGGATGGCGGGCCTTGTCCCCCTCACCTTTTTGGCAGGGAACATCAAGAGCGTCTCCGCAGCCATGATGGTGCTAATGGCTGCATCTAGGGTTATTAACAAAGGCCCCACCTGTGCATGGCAGAGGCGGGGCGCTGTTCCCTTGCTATTTCCATAGAAACCGGCAAATGATCTCATTGAACGCTGCCGGTTTTTGGCTTGCGATGAAATGTCCGCCCTCCAGCAGGCAAAGACGGCTGCCAGGGATCGCCTTTGCCATGGCCTTGGTGTGGCTTGTGCGGATGAGGTCATGGGTGCCGGCGATGACCAGCGTGGGTATCGCCAGCTTTTGCAGCTCACTGAGCGGTATATGGGGCTCATGGACCATCAGGCGGAGCATCTCGCACTTCAGCCGAGCCCCGGGCCGGAAGAACGCCAGCAAGCATGTGAGCCAATAGTTGAGACAGATGGGAATCTGGAAAAGGAGCCGCACACCTAGGGGGCGCAAGTTGGCTCCATTCAGTACCAGCTTGCGCACCCGCCGTGGATGCTGCAACGCAAAGAGCAGAGCAATGTTTCCCCCGTCGCTGAAACCCAGCAGATCCGCCTGGGGGATGTGCTGTTGATCCATGAAATCCAGTAAATCTCGGACGAACTGTGCCAAGGTAAAAGGCGCGCTGCCGCGGGGCGAGAGGCCATGGCCCCGGGTATCCACGGCCAACACCCGTGCATGCCGGGCAAAGGCATCCATTTGATGCTCAAAATAAGCGGTGCTTTCCCCGTTGCCATGGAGCAAAATCAAAGGGAAACCATCACCTTGCTGGATAAAATGCGGTTGATCGTTCATGCTTATAGGTAGGAATGGTCCAGCGTGCTGGCACTTCCCAACTCGTGGAGCAGTTTGGGCGTCACCCGCTCAAATTGTACGCCATAGCGCAAGGGCTGATCCTCATCCAGAGTCAGGCGGATGCTGTCATGGGTGAGCGTGAGCGCCAGGCGTGCGGCGGACAGCAGGGATTTGCCCCGCAGGAGGGAAGCCAGCAGAAAACTGGCGAACACATCCCCGGTGCCATGGAACGTCCCCTTGTATTTTCTGGTGAAAGCAAAGATCGGGTCATCCATGCCCCGCTGATAAATCACGATACCGGTTTCTGATGGATCAAACGATACGTCTGTGATGATGACGTTTTTGGGCCCGAGGCTGGATAGGTCTTTTGCCAAGTTGCTCACATACATGGGGGAATAGCAATCGTCTGGGTAGGGCTTATCCAACAAAAAGGCAGCCTCGGTGATGTTGGGTACGATGGTGTTGGCCCGGGCGCACAGACGGCGCATTTCCTTGGGAATGTCTTCATCTAGCAGGGAATAGACCTTGCCATGGTCGGCAAAGGCGGGGTCTACAAACAGATGCGTCAGCGGGCCGGTCAGCAGGTTGATGATCTCAAGCACCTGCTGTACCTGCATACTGGAGGCCAGATACCCTGTGTAGATGGCATCAAAGGTGAGCCCCAGCGTGGAAAGATGCTGCGCGATGGGCAGGAGCTGGGCGTTTAAATCTAAATGAGTATAGTCCGTAAATTCACCCGTGTGCGTGCTGAGCAGAGCCGTAGGGATAATGGACGTATTGATACCGGCAGAGGAGAGGATAGGGAGCGCAACCGTTAAGGAACAACGGCCTACGCAGGATATATCTTGAATGGCCAAGACTTTCTTTTGCAGAAGAATCGCCTCCGTTCCACAAATTTTATCATACACGAAAGTTAGAAAAAAGCAAGGGCAGCACTGAAAATTTTAGATGCCAGCGACTGGCGTCCCCATGATACAGGCTGGGTTTGCGGGATGTCGGACGCAAAAGACGTTGGACTGATGCTGGACGGATTAAATCGCCAGATCAAGGAAGGCCAATGCAGAAGGCCGGGGCAACCGCCCCGGCCAAGAGGGTATTCACGTTACAACAGGGAGTATCATTCCATTGAAAAGGGGCAGGGGCATGAAAGGGGATCGGCAAGGCAGGATTAGCTCTGTCATCAAGCCGTTTCTATACCCTCAGCAGCCTGCAGCCCCAGCCGTTCCACGCCCATCTCCCGCAGCTTAAACTTTTGAATCTTGCCGCTGGCGGTCATGGGGAAGGAATCCATCTCCAAGATATACCGGGGCGATTTGAAACGGCTTAGCCCCTTTTTGACAAAGTCGATCAGCTCGGAAGCAGTGACCTGGCAGCCTTCCCGCAAAATCACACAGGCGCAGACCTCTTCCCCGTACTTTTCGTCAGGAACGCCCACCACCTGCACATCCAAAATGGACGGGTGGGTGTACATGAATTCCTCGATCTCCCGTGGATAGATATTTTCCCCACCACGGATAATCATGTCTTTGAGGCGGCCTGTGATGCGGAAATTGCCGTCCTCGTCCATGGTGCCAATGTCCCCGGTATGCAACCAGCCGTCCTCGTCAATGGCCTGGCGGGTGGCTTCAGGCATTTTGTAATAGCCTTTCATTACGTGATAGCCTCGGGTAATGATCTCGCCAGGGGTGCCGCGGGGCAGCTCCTTGCCGGTCTCCGGGTCAATGACCTTGCCCTGGGTGTGGGGCAGCAGCTTGCCCACGGTGGAACAGCGCAACTCCAGCGGATCGTCGGTTTTGCTCATGGTCATACCAGGGGAGCATTCCGTTTGTCCGTAGGTGATGGTCAGCTCCCGCACATGCATCTTGCCCGTCACATCCTGCATGGTTTTGATGGGGCAGGGGCTCCCTGCCATGATCCCCGTGCGCAGGCTGGAAAAGTCATACTTGTCAAAATCTGGATGATCCAGCATGCCGATGAACATGGTGGGTACGCCGTGAACCGCAGTGCAGCGCTGATCCTGGAGCATCTGCATCTCTTGGGCGGGGTTGTATTTTTCCATCAGCACCATGGTGGCGCCATGGGTGAGGCAGCTCATCACCCCCAGCACACAGCCAAAGCAATGGAATAGCGGCACCACGATCAACAGCCGGTCCTGGCTGGTGAGCTTCATGCAATCTCCCATGAATTGACCGTTGTTGGCGATGTTAAAATGGGTCAGCATCACGCCCTTGGGAAAGCCGGTGGTGCCGCTGGTGTATTGCATGTTGATGGTATCGTGGGTGTCCATGGTGGCCAAAATGTCTTCCAGGATGCTTGGCGGTACGGTTTTGGCGGCGTCGTATAAGTCATCAAAAGCGCGCATGCCAATAGGCTTATTCGCGCAATCGCCAATAAGCACCACGCTTTTGAGAAAGGGCAGATGCTTGCAACCGATGGCTTCCGGCTTTTCGGTGAGCAAGGAGGGCATCAGGGCGGTGATATGGGCTGTGTAGTCGTTATCCTTGATTCCGCCCACCATCACCAGCATTTTGGAGTCGCTCTGGGTGAGCAGGTAGTTCAGCTCAAATTGCTTATAGTTGGTGTTCACCGTCACCAGCACCGCCCCCAGCTTGGCGCTGGAGAACTGCACCAGCATCCACTCCGGTACGTTGGGGGCCCAGATGGCCACATGATCGCCCTTGCGGATGCCCCAGGCATACAGCCCTCGTGCGATCTCATCCGTACGTCGGTCAAATTCAGCCCAACTCCAGCACACGCCGTGTTCCGGCGCAACCACGCAATCGTTGTCCGACCATTTTTGGACATTGTCTTTGAGAAGGCCGGGCAAAGTATAGGGGCTAAGGGTGGTGGTCGGCACAAAGGACATGCGGTATTCCTCCTTACAATGCTGTGGTTCGGTCCGATGGTTGAAAAACGCCTCCGTCTTCCAAAACGAAGACGGAGGCAATTGCATCCGCGGTACCACTTCGGTTAGAGCTAAGGCTCCCACTCAAAAGCTATCACGGGCAAACCCGTTCGGCACTACTGCTTTCGCACCGACCACTCGGGGGGGAGAAGCTTTCCTTCGCCTTTATGTCTTGCACCAACCGACACTTCGCTGCAAGGCGAGGGGGAACGCTAGGCCCCGTCATCGTGTTTGCCCATGATTGTAAACAAGGCATACGGATTTGTCAAGCCTAAATTTGCCTTGGCGCACAAGAAAAAAGCACTTGGTAAGTTTCACCGCTTTACGGGCTCTCTTTACCGCCTTGTGGATGCGTGCTATAATTATTTTACATTGATGGTTCGCGCATCGATCCTTGCGCCCTGCGAGAGGCGCATCAAACCGCCAAAGGAGGATTGCCGATGTATAGCTATAAAAACCAAAACCGATTCAACTATGTGATGAAAACGAACCGCTGGCGCCAGGTTTTCATCATAGCGGCGGTACTGCTGGCTTTTTTCCTGGTGTTTAAGCTGGCGGGCGGCGGTGGGCTGGACGCGGGCAATTTTGAGAATCAGCGAAATGCCAGGCTGCGCAGCGAGATGCAGCATGCCGCGAGCCAGACCAACTCCCTCAGCAGGTTAGGCGCTACCAATACCCGGGGTTCCCTGGGTCTGATTCGCCAATATGTACACGGTATCGAAGTGCTAAACGACATGAACGTGGGCATGTATGGCGAGGTGGGCCGGCTCTATCCCCAGTCCGTCTTTGAAAACCTGTATGCCACCATCGATAAATACGACGCCAAGCTGGCCACCGGTCAAACAGTCAATGAGTCTCTCACCGAACTTAGCGTTGCCATCGAAAGTCTGAATGCGCTGACCACAGAAGTGCTGGGGCATTGAGTTTATTTGAGCTTCATCAGCAACACGCCGCCCAGCATCATGGCTATGCCAATGTAATGCCGCCAGTTCATGGTCAGCTTCTCCTGGCCCAGCCAGCCAAAGCCGTCGATCATGGCGGCGACCAGCAGCTGAGCGATCAAAATAGCGGAAATCGCCACCGTGGCATCCAGCCCTTTGATGGAAAGCATCACCGTTACAGTGATCACCAACCCCAGCGCGCCGCCCAGCAGATAGCCTTTGGGCACGGTGCGAATGGCTCCAAAGTCGCCACTACCAAAAAGCAACACCACCAAGAGGGAAAGCACAAAGGCAGTACCCTGTACAAACACGTTTGCCTCCCAAAGCCCCATTTTATCCGACAGACGGGTATTCATCACGCCTTGCAGGCTCATGGCCGCACCGGCAATCAGGCTGAACAAAAAGCCGATCATAGACAAACTGCCTCCTTCGCATCACTGACCAACAGTATGCACCGCAAGGCAGTATTTTATTGACCAGTGATGCTGGGCAAGGTTTTGATGAAAATACACATAGACTTCACAAAACGGTCATGCATTCACAAGATAGGCTGGGTAAAATTCCAATGAAAAGATTACCAAATGGGGTAGGAGGAGAACCATGAAAAAGGCTTTGATAACGTTGTTGATTTTAGCGGTCGTAGCGGCGGGCGGCTATTTTGGGTACCAATACTATCAAAGTGCCCAGACCGCGGAGGCTAGCGCTGACACGGAAAGCCCATATAGTCGAGTGGTGATTGGCACAGGGAGTTTGAACAAAAGTGTCACGGGCACCGGTTCGCTGACCATCAGCCAGACGGAAAATGTTGCGTTGGATTATGCCGTGACCGTGACCGGCACCATTGTCAGCGCGGGGGATCAGGTGACTGCCGGCGACGCGCTATTAGAGGTGGATCAGGATCTGCTTAGAACCACCATCAACACCCTGCAAGCGGAGCTGGACACCACCGAGAGCGACATGGCGTCCATTTCCAGTGACTATACCAGCAACGCTTATGTGCGTGCGCCTGTCAGCGGGGTTTTGAAGGAGATTTACGTGCAGGAAGGCGATAAGCTGGAGGACGTGATGGCCGAGAAGGGTTCGTTGGCGTTAATGTCCCTGGATGGCCGGATGTATGTGGAGGTACCGGTGGTGGAGGGCGTGGAGGTCACCAGTCAAGTGAAGGTGAAATATGTCGCCAATAAAACGCCTTTGGATGGCGTAGTGAAAGAGATCAAGGACGGCATCGCCAAGGTGACCTTCCCGGATTATTATGTGGACGAGGGGCAGGAAGTAGAGGTATTCCTAAAACAGACTTCCATGGGGACAGCACCGGCCTACATCAACTTGCCTTATCAGCTGACCAGCAATGAAAAGGGCTATGTGCACATCTCCTACATGGAGAAGAATGATAAGAAATATAAAGGCAACCGAATTTTGTATCTGATCAACGTGCCCGTATCCGCGGAATATACCGTTTTGCAGAGAACCCGTGAAAAGCTGTCCCAGGAGATTACCGACGCCACCGCTATGCTGGCTAGCGGCAAAGTGGCCTCGCCCATTGATGGCATCGTGTCCACGCTTGTGGAGCCCTCATCCACAGAGCAAGCGGCCAAGACCACCCTGGTTTCTCTGTACGCGGGCGATCAAAAAGAGATGATCGTCACCGTGGATGAGCTGGATATCGTCCATGTGCAGGTGGGGCAGACCGTGCAGATCACCATGGATGCCATAACGGATAAGGTGTATACAGGTACCGTTGCCCATGTATCCCAGATTGGCGCCGCGGAAAGCGGTGTGACGGTTTACGATGTGACCATTGACTTGGAGGGGGATGAACAGCTGCGCATCGGCATGAATGGTACCGCCACCATTATGGTGCGGCAGGTGAATGACGTGCTGCTGGTGCCCATCGGCGCTATGAACACCTCCCGGGACGGCCAATATGTGTGGCTGTATGACGAGAACCAACAGACAAGCAGCGACGAGCCGGGCACCAAGACCTTCATCACAACCGGCATGTCCAACGAGAATTTTGCTGAGGTGACCAGCGGCCTAAGCGAGGGCGATGTGGTGCTGGTAACCCGGACGGCCAACACCAACAACCCAGGTAATTTCAATATGATGAATATGGGGGGCGACCGGATGATCTTCACCATGGAGGGACGCCCTGGTGGTGGCAATGGGAACGGTGGGGGGAACCGTACCAACCCAGGTGGCGGCACGGGTGGTGGCGCGGCCCGCCCTGGCAACTAAGGGGGGGTGTCGGCATGATTGAAATGACAGACGTGGTGAAACGCTACGTGCTGGGTGGTGAGGAGATTTACGCCTTAAATCACATCTCGCTTCGCGTGGATGAGGGAGAGTATGTGGCGGTGATCGGTCCCTCGGGCAGCGGCAAAAGCACGCTGATGAACATCATCGGCTGCCTGGACGTGGCGGACGGCGGATCCTATCTGCTCAATGGCAAACCCATTGAAAAGTACAAGGAACGGCAATTGGCCCATGTGCGCAATCGTCAGATTGGTTTCATCTTTCAGGGGTTTAACTTGCTCAGCAAACTCACCGCCCAGGAAAACGTGGAATTGCCGATGATCTACCAGGGGATCGGTACGGGCGAACGCAAGCGCCTGGCCAAGGAAGCCCTGGCCAAGGTAGGCCTGGCAGAGCGAATGAAGCATAGGCCCAACCAGCTTTCCGGCGGCCAGCAACAGCGGGCAGCCATTGCCCGAGCCATCGGCATCAAGCCGTCTTTGATCTTGGCGGATGAACCCACCGGCAACCTGGACAAAAAAACCGGTCAGGAGATTTTGGGTTTGTTTGATGAGCTTCACAAAGCGGGGAATACCATCATTTTGATTACCCACGATCCCAAAGTGGCGAAGCACGCCCAGCGAACGGTGCGCATTGAAGATGGGAAGCTCTTTGAAGGGGAGGCGAGCGAAGATGCTGTTCCAGTCGTTTAAAATGGCGGTGAAAGCCATCGCGGGCAACAAAATGCGCTCCTTCCTCACCATATTGGGTGTGGTCATCGGTGTGGTGGCCATTGTGGTGCTGGTGGCCATTGGCCAAGGCGCCAATAGCTCCGTGATGTCCAGCATCGAAGGCATGGGCACAAACCTGATCAACGCCAGTATCCGGGCCCGGCGCACCAATCCGGTGACGCTGGAGGGCCTCAAAGAACTGGGGCAAAGCGAGTATATCGAGGAGGTCGCACCCATTGCCAATGTGTCTGGCGCTACGGTGAAGGCTGGGGTGACAACCTATGATGATGGCAGCATTCAGGGAACCACGCCGGGGTATAGCTACATCCGCAACTATGCGGTGCAAGAGGGACGATTTTTGCAGCAACCGGATATTGATAACCGCAGCTTTGTGGCGGTGATCGGTTCGGAGGCGGCCACAGAGATGTTCGGCACCACCCATGTGACGGGAGAGACATTTACCATTAACGGCTATGCCATGACCGTGGTGGGTGTGCTGGAGGAAAACGGCACCAGTGCCTCCGGCAGCAATGACAACCAAATCTTTATTCCCTTTACGCTGGCGGAGCGGATGTTCTCTCAGCGGGGCATTACCTCTTTCTATGTCTCCGCTTCTTCATCCCAGGTGGTAGATCAGGCCCAGGACGATGTGGAAGCCTATTTGGAAAAGGTTTTTTCCAGCTACAATACCGACACCTATGGCACCCAATACAGCGTGTTTAATCAATCGGAGATGCTAAGCACTCTAAGCGAGACCACCAACACCCTAACGCTGATGTTGGGCGGTATCGCTGGGATTTCGCTGCTGGTGGGTGGTATTGGCATCATGAATATCATGCTGGTCAGCGTTAGCGAGCGCACCCGGGAGATCGGCATCCGCAAAGCCATTGGCGCGGCTCGGGGCAATATTTTGATGCAATTCCTGATTGAAGCCTTGGTGGTGAGCCTTATGGGCGGCATTCTGGGGCTTGGAATATCCTTGCTGGCGGTGCACTTTTTGGGGCCGGTTTTGGGCATGTCGCTGACGGTGCCAACGTCCGTGGCATGGATGGCCATTGCGTTTTCCGTATTCATCGGTGTGGTTTTCGGCATGTACCCGGCTAGCAAGGCCAGCAAGTTGCATCCCATTGATGCGCTGCGGTACGAAGGCTAATCCAAAGAACAAGACGCACATAGTTTCATTTCTTTTTGCGCATGCTGTCCCCGTGAAAGGATGGGGATGGCATGCGCTCTTTTCGTACCGACTTGGCTATGGAGTGCATGGGCGACGATGGCGCCCATATGGAGGGCGTTACCATTGAAACAGAAATGCTTGGCGATATCAAGCGTACCCGCATCCGTATTGAATCAGACCAAGCATCAGAGCAACTGGGCAAGACTAAGGGGGAATATATCACCCTGGAGTATAACCAGCTGCCCAAATGTGAAAGCAAAAAGCAGAATATCATGGCTAGGCTCGTTGCCCAAAGCGTGCTGAGCATGTTGCCCTGCGAAGGGGATGTGCTGGTGGTGGGCTTGGGCAACCGGAACGTAACGGCGGATGCCCTGGGTACCCGGGTGGTGGAGCGCATGCTGGTGACCCGGCATTTGCGCGAAGCGATGAGCGAGGAAACCCGCGGAAAGCTAAGGGGGGTTAGCGCCATTGCGCCAGGCGTGCTGGGTTTGACCGGCATCGAAACCGCTGAGCTTTGCAAAGGCCTGGTTCAGCATGTAACCCCCAAAGTGGTGATCGCCATTGACGCGCTGGCTGCCTTTGATAGTGACCGGATCTGCACCACCATACAAATCACGGACACTGGCATTGAACCGGGCAGCGGCGTAGGCAATCATCGCCTGGGGCTGAATGAGGAAACGTTAAAAGTGAAGGTTATCGCCATTGGCGTGCCTATGGTGGTCTATGCTTCCACCATCGCCCGGGACGCTATGGCAAGGCTGATTGAGGAATACCAGATCATGCCCGACCATTATCGGGAAGCCACGGCCACCTTACTCAGGCAGGTATCGGACGGAATCATGGGGGATATGGTGGTCACGCCCAGGGAGATCGACGAGCTGGTTCTCAGTGTGGCTGAAATTATCGGCAACGGGTTAAACCAGGCCCTTCATCCAGATCTGGACACGGCTACGCTGCATACATACATGCACCAATAGCATATACATCATGGGTAACAACCGATGAGGGGGTACCCGTGAATGAAGATGCCGCCATGGAAGGATCAATGGCTTTGGTGCGCTGCGGGGTTTGTTTTGCTGGGAGTTGGAATGCTGCTGGGCGCGTGGGTGACCTGGCCACAGACACCGGCGGAGAAGACGGTGGCGGCTTTTGCCCCCATGGTTCAAACGGAGGGCAGCGCCGCTGCGCCAACGCTTGCCCCCACGCCTGCCAATACCATGGAGAATTGGTTCGCACTGGATGGTGTGGCAACGCTCGCTCCTTCTTTTGTCAGCAGCGAGTTTTCTGCGCCCACAACTCCGGCTCCTACGCCCGCCCCTTCAGAAACAGGAGGCTTTCTCATCGAGCTGGTTCGGGAGGAAGGCGGAGAGCAAGCCGATGGACAGAGCCCTGTCAAGCGTGCTCTCATCTACCATACCCATACCTATGAGGCGTATGAGCAGACCCCGGCCAATCCCTATAAGGAAACGCAACAATGGCGCACCCAGGATAACCAGCACAACATCGTGCGGGTGGGGGAGGAACTGGCATCATTGTTGCGCAGTATGGGTGTGGAAGTGGTTCATGACACCTCCGATTTTGAACCGCCCAATCTTACCACCGCCTACTCTCGTTCCCTATCCATGTTGGAGCAGCGTAAGGCGCAGGGGGAAAGCTATGATTTGTATATTGATTTGCACAGGGATGCCTATGTGGAGGGTCAGGCGGGCCCCAATGCCATCCAGGTGGGCGACCATAGCGTTGCCAGGCTGATGCTGCTCATTGGCAAAGGGGAAGGGCAGACTGACGAGGGTTTTGATGAAAAACCGCCTTGGCAGGACAACCTGTTGATTGCCCAAAGGATTACGGACTCGCTCAATGCACAGGTTGCCGGATTGGGGAAGGACGTGCGCATCAAAGCCGGACGGTTTAATCAGCACATCGCCGTGGGCTGTGTTTTGGTAGAGGTTGGTAATAATCTGAATACGTTGGAAGAAGCCGTGGCCGCCATGCCTTATTTGGCGGATGCCATCGATGATACGCTGCTTAACGGGAAATAATGGGTTGAAAACCAGCAACCTCCCTAGTATAATAGTAAAAATGGAGGTGCTGCCATTGAAGTCGAGGCAAAGACCCATTGGGCTGTTCGATAGCGGGCTGGGCGGAATCAGTGTGCTTGGGGATGCGATGCGTCTTTTGCCTTACGAGGATTTTATCTACTATGGGGATTCGGGGCATGCCCCTTACGGTGATAAGCGCCCTGAAGAGGTGCTGGAGCTTTCCAAAGCGGCGGTGGACAAGCTGCTTGGGCTGGGGTGCAAGGCCTTTGTTGTCGCATGCAATACGGCCACCAGCGTGGCGGCACATGCTTTGCGCGAGGATTTGGAGCAGCCGGTGATTGGCATGGAGCCCGCTCTCAAGCCTGCGTCGCTGATGCCTGGCAATGGGTCCGTGCTGGTGATGGCCACCCAAATGACCCTGGCGCTTCCCAAATTTGCAGGGCTGATGGAACACTATGGCCAGGACGCTATCCCAATCGCTTGCCCCGGTTTGGTGGAGCGGGTGGAGGCTGGCGAGCTCACTGGCCGGCGGGTGGAGGGGCTGATTGGAGAGTTTTTGGCACCCTATCGAAACCGCCCCATAAAGGCTATTGTATTGGGTTGTACCCATTTTGTGTTTTTACGCGATGCTATCACAGGCGTTGTGGGTCCGGGGGTTACGCTGGTGGATGGCAATCAGGGAACGGCGCGGCAACTGATGCGTAAGCTGATGGAAGCTGATTTACTTAACGTGCAAACACAAAAAAAAGGGCAAGTAACCTTTTTGACTTCCGCGCACAAGGAGCGGGAGGCGCTGGAGCGGATGCAGGAGATGCTGCAACGGAGCATGCAACAGGCGGGCATATAACGCCCGATTTCCCATACAAAGGAATTCCCACAGGCGGAGAATGGAGCAGTTCGATGAAGAAGGTCATGCTGATTTTTGGCACGCGTCCAGAGGCCATCAAAATGTGCCCGTTGGTTCAGGCACTCCAAAGCCGTGCCGGGTTTCAAACCGTGGTTTGCGTCAGCGGACAGCACCGGGAGATGCTGGATCAAATATTAGCCTGTTTTCAGATCCACCCGCACTATGACCTTTGCATTATGCAGGAAAACCAGACTCTCTTTGACGTGACCATCCGGATCCTCCAAAAGATTCGTGGGGTTTTGGAGCAGGAGCGACCCGATGTGGTACTGGTGCACGGGGACACTTCCACCGCTTTTGTTACCGCGTTGGCCTGTTTTTACATGAATATTCCCATCGGCCATGTGGAGGCTGGATTGCGGACCTACAACCTGAGTGCGCCTTTTCCGGAGGAGTTCAATCGGCAGGCGGTGGACCTCATTGCGCGGTTCTATTTCGCGCCAACGGAAATGAGCAAGGAAAATTTGCTGCGGGAAGGCAAGCCCAGCCGCAACATTTATGTGACGGGCAACACGGTGATTGACGCGTTGGCCACCACTGTGCGTATAGGGTACCAGCATCCTGAAATTGAGTGGGCCAAAGGAAGCCGGCTGATTTTGCTGACCGCGCATCGGCGGGAAAGCCTTGGGGAAGCCATGCGTCATATGTTTACCGCGATTCGCCGCATTGTGGACGAAACCCCGGATGTGAAGGTAATTTATCCCATGCATATGAACCCGGTGGTGCGAGATATGGCCCGGGCATGCTTTTCCGGTCAGGACAGGATCCATATGGTAGAGCCCATGGACGTGTTGGATTTTCATAATATCATGGCTCAGTCTCATCTGATTTTGACGGATAGCGGGGGCATTCAGGAGGAAGCGCCCTCCCTGGGCAAACCGGTGCTGGTGATGCGAAACACCACCGAACGGCCTGAAGGCGTGGAGATGGGAACCTTGCGTCTTGTGGGCACCCAGGAGCAGCCCATCTACCAGGCCGTGCGGGAGTTGCTGGACAATCCCGAGGTGTACCATACCATGGAACATGCCAATAATCCCTATGGAGATGGCCATGCCAGCCAGTATATCGCGGATATTCTCGAGATGGAGCTGGGGGATTAAACGCCTTTGGTCTCGCGCATCAGGGCCAGCACCGCCGCGCTAAGGGCGCACCAGCAGGCCGTATACGCCAGGCAAACTTGCCCGCCCACGTTCAGGGGCATGTGCCGATAATCCCAGATGTTGTGGTCGCGGTTTACGCTTCGGCCCAGGGTATACTCCAGCGCTGTGATGGAAAGGCCGCCCCAAAGGGCTTGTTGCCAAAGGGGACGGCCTTTTTGGATGCGGCTGGTATGGCGAAGCAGGGCCAGGGAAAGGCCGCCCGCCAGCGCCATGGCCGGGTGGCTTCGCCCCCGGTAGAGCATCTCCAAAATAGGATAACCGATGCCGCCCAGCAACAGATCTCGTTTGAGTTGACGCCTCATGTTTCCGCCTCCTATAGGGTCATTTCACGTCATAGCTTGTGCACAGTCGCTTTTGCTATGCAAAAAAGTGGTGGAGGAAGTAGTTTTCCACAACATACGGTGGCGTTGAAACTTCTTTTCGCTAAATCTAGATTTTTCCCTTGACTTTGAGGCGGGTTTCGGTTTTAATAACAAGGATGGTTTGAACCGCCCCGTCCGATCGCGGAAGGAGTTGGGAAAATGCAGGTATTCAGGGACGCGATACTCTACCAAAAAGGGAAGCTCTGCAGGGGCGATGTGGCGCTTTGGCAAGGCAGAGTCATTCGTCCTTCCAACATTGTCCAAGGAGACGAAGTTTCGGTCATTCCACTGCATGGTAAGCTTGTGATCCCGGGTCTTGTTGATGTTCATGTACATCTTCGAGAGCCGGGTTTTTCTTATAAAGAAACTTTTTTGTCAGGCAGCCGGGCCGGCGCCCGGGGCGGGTACACGGCCCTGTGTGCTATGCCCAATGTGAGCCCAGCACCAGACAGCGTGGCGCATGTGCAAATGCAGCACAGCCTCATCAGCCGGGAAGCCTGCATCCGCGTTTTCCCCTATGGTTGCATCACCCAGGGGCAAAAGGGAGAGGGAAGGTTGGTGGATTTTGCGGCGCTGGCGCCTCATGTCATTGGATTTTCAGACGACGGCCGCGGGGTTCAGGATGAGGCCACCATGCGGGAGGCCATGAGGCGCGTGAGGGCAGTGGGCGGATTGCTGGCAGCCCACTGCGAGGACAATGGGCTGCTTCACGGCGGCTGCATCCATCAAGGCGCTTATGCGAAGGCCCATGGATATCCGGGGATCTGTTCTGAAAGCGAGTGGAGGCAGGTGGCGCGGGATCTGCAATTGGCGCGGGATACCGGCTGCCGCTACCATGTGTGCCATGTGTCTACCAAGGAGAGCGTTGCCCTAATCCGTCAAGCCAAGCAGGCGGGTGTGGATGTGACCTGCGAGACCGCGCCCCATTATCTGCTGTTGCATGATGGTTTGCTTCAAGAGGACGGAGCCTGGAAGATGAACCCGCCTATCCGTTCAAAGGCAGACCAGGAGGCCCTGCTGGAGGGCCTCGCGGACGGAACCATCGATATGATCGCCACGGATCATGCCCCTCACAGCGTGCAGGAAAAAGCCAACGGGCTGCAGGGCAGCGCATTTGGGGTGGTGGGGTTGGAATGCGCCTTTGCCGTCCTATACACCGGGTTGGTAAAGACAAGGAAAATACCCTTGATCAGGTTGCTGGAGGCCATGACAGACGCGCCGCGCCAACGGTTTGGTCTGCCGGAGTGCAACCTGGAGGAAGGGCAGGCAGGGGACTTGGCCGTTTTTGACTTGGAGGCGGAGCATATTGTAGAGCCTGCGGGTTTTGTTTCCATGGGACGCGCCACTCCCTTTGCCAAGATGCGGGTATGGGGCCAGTGTGAGCTTACCCTGGTCAATGGGGAAGCGAAATGGCAAAGAAGATAAGCCGAAACCTGGTGTTGGATCATGCCGGAGGAGTTCCCTTGCACAGCTCCTTCATCCACTGCCAGCGAGAAAGGAGACCACCGATGCGTTTCACTGTGGATGACAATGACCGCCTCACGCCGGACGTGTTTCGCATGCGCTTGCGAGGAGAGGTTAGCCCCAATACCATGCCGGGCCAGTTTGTGCAGGTGGCGCTGCCTGGCTTTTATCTGCGCAGGCCTATTTCCGTATGCGATTGGTTGCCCGGGCCCAACGGTTTTTTGGACTTGATGTATAAGGCGGTGGGGCAGGGTACCCGCGCCATGAGCCGGATTCGTCCTGGGGCGGAGCTGGATTTGCTGACAGGTCTGGGCAATGGCTTTGATGTGGACCGGCAGGAGAAAGTGCGGTGCAGCCTTAAGCCCCTGCTGGTGGGAGGAGGCGTAGGCGCGCCTCCTCTGCTCGGCCTGTACAAGAGGCTGGCAGCTGTGGGTAAAAAGCCTGTTGTGGTGCTGGGGTTCGCCACTGGAAGAGATGCGTTGTTAGCCCGGGAGTTCGCGGAGGCGGGGGCACAGGTGGCCGTCTGCACCCTCGATGGTTCCAGCGGAACCAAGGGATTGGTCACGGACGGCATGAAGGGCTTGCATGACCGCTACGATTATGTATTTGCCTGTGGCCCGCAAGCCATGCTACGGGCGGTACATACGGAGTCCCAGGCCGCAGGGGTGGCAGGCCAGTACAGCTTTGAGGAGCGCATGGGCTGCGGTTTTGGGGTATGCATGGGATGCAGCTGTGAGACGAAATACGGAAACAAGCGCATTTGCAAGGATGGGCCGGTGCTTTTAGGGGAGGAGATCATATGGTAAATACCCAAGTGAATCTCTCCGGTTTACTGCTGGACAATCCGGTGATCGCCGCCAGCGGCACCTTCGGCTATGGCAAGGAAATGCGGGAATTTTATGACATCAACCTGCTGGGCAGCTTTTCCTTCAAGGGTACTACGCTTATGCCGCGCTTTGGCAACCCAACACCCCGCATTGCGGAGTGCGCGGGCGGCATGCTCAACAGCATAGGGCTGCAAAACCCCGGGGTACACCATGTGATCGCCCATGAATTGCCAGAGCTGGCTACCTTCTTTGATAAACCGGTGATTGCCAATGTTGGCGGTTTTTCCGTAGAGGAATATGTGGAATGCTGCCTCCTGCTGGATCATCAGCCTCAGGTGGGCCTGCTGGAGGTCAACATTAGCTGCCCCAACGTGCATGGGGGCGGCATGGCCTTTGGTATGCAGCCAAGCAGCGCCGCAGAGGTGGTGCGGGCCGTAAAAGCGGTGACCACCAAACCGGTATACATCAAGCTCAGCCCGAATGCGGCGGACATCGTAGCGGTGGCCAAGGCTTGCCAGGATGCTGGCGCGGACGGTATCAGTATGGTGAACACCTTGCTGGGCATGCGCATGAACCTTCACACCAAGAAACCCTTGCTGGCCAATATCCTGGGCGGGCTCTCCGGCCCGGCATTGCTGCCGGTGGCCCTTCGAATGGTGTATCAGGTGGCTCAGGCGGTATGCATTCCCATCATGGGCATAGGCGGGGTGACCTGCGCCGAGGATGTGCTGGAGATGATGCTGGCTGGAGCCACGGCCGTGCAGATTGGCGCGCAAAACCTGGTGGATCCCTATGCATGCAAGACCATCGTGGAGAAGTTGCCCATGGTGATGGAGAGGCATGGCATCGCGGCATTGCAACAGATTATTGGAGGTGCGTGGAAATGATCGGTATCCCCAAGTCAGACGTAATCATCGCCCTGGATTTTCCGGACGCGAAGGCAGTGTATGCCTTTTTGGCTCCATTTCAAGAAGATAAACCTTTTGTGAAAGTGGGCATGGAGCTGTTTTATGCCGAGGGCCCGCAAATCGTGCGGGAGATAAAGGCGCGTGGGCACAAAATCTTTCTGGACCTAAAACTTCACGATATTCCCAACACGGTGCAACGTGCCATGCACACTTTGGCAAAGATGGAGGTAGATATGGCTAACCTGCACGCTTCCGGTACCATCGATATGATGAAGGCCGCAGCGGACGGGCTTGCCCATTTGGAGGGCGGCAGACCCTTGCTGCTGGCGGTGACCCAACTGACCTCCACCAGTGAGGAAAAGATGCAAAATGAATTGCTCATCAACGCTACCATGGAGCAGGCCGTGACCCAGTATGCCCGCAATGCCAAGGCAGCCGGGTTGGATGGGGTGGTATGCTCACCGCTGGAAGCGCGGCGGGTGAAGGAAACCTGTGGAGCGGATTTTGTGACGGTAACCCCGGGCATACGCTTCGCGGACGCGTTGATGGATGACCAAGCCCGCATCATGACCCCGGCAAAAGCGAGACAGAGCGGCAGCGATTTTATCGTGGTGGGCAGACCCATCACCCAGGCGGCTGACCCGGTGGCTGTGTTCCGCCGCTGCAAAAAAGAGTTTCTAGGCCAATAACGGCCAGGACACTATAAGCGAAAGGAGAATCCCAATGGAACAAGAGATCGCCAGGGCATTGTTGTCTATCGGCGCAGTGTTTTTGCGGCCTGATGAGCCCTTCACCTGGGCCAGCGGCATACAAAGCCCCATCTACTGTGACAATCGGCTTACCCTATCCTCTCCGCAGGTACGGACGCTGGTGGAAGGCAGCCTGGTGGAGCTGGTAAAGCGGGAATACCCGGATTGCCAAGCGCTGATGGGCACCAGCACAGCAGGCATCGCCCATGCGGCTATCGTGGCTCATCTGATGGGGTTGCCCATGGGATATGTGCGCTCCGGCGCCAAGGATCATGGCCGTGCCAACCAAATCGAAGGCAGGCTGGCGGAGGGGCAGCGGGTGGTGGTGATCGAGGATCTGGTCTCTACCGGCGGCAGCGTGCTGGAAGTGGTGGAGGTTCTGCAAAGGGCCGGAGCGCAGGTGCTGGGCATCGCCAGCATCTTTACCTATGGCATGCAACGCGGCATCCAGCGCTTGGCAGAGGCCCGGGTCAAAAACGTGAGCTTGTCCAACTTTGACGCGCTGGTTCAGGTGGCGGCGGAAACTGGCTATATCCAGCCGCGGCAAGTTGCGCAGCTCATCCGTTTTCGAGACGAACCCGGTGATACAGGCTGGATGCGGGCATAAAGGAACAAAGGAGGGAAAATCATGAGGCATTTGCTGGACATTGTAGACCTGAGTACCCAGGAAATCGATGGCATGCTGAACCTGGCGGACGATATCATTAAAAACCCGGAGAAGTACCGGGAGGCAATGAGGCATCAGAAGCTGGCAACGCTTTTTTTTGAGCCCAGCACCCGAACCCGGCTATCTTTCGAGGCGGCCATGATGGAGCTTGGCGGAAATGTGCTGGGCTTTTCTTCGGCGGACAGCAGCTCCGCCGCCAAGGGGGAAAGTGTAATGGATACTGTACGTACTGTAGGTTGCTATGCCGATCTCATCGCCATGCGCCATCCCAAGGAGGGCGCGCCCATGGTGGCAGCCCAGGTGTCTACGGTGCCCATCATCAACGCCGGTGACGGCGGCCATAACCACCCTACGCAGACCTTGACCGATTTGCTCACCATCCGGCGGGAAAAAGGCAGGCTGAATCAACTGGTGGTGGGCCTATGCGGAGACTTGCAGTTTGGCCGAACCGTCCATAGCCTGATGAATGCCATGGCTCGCTACAAAAACATCCGTTTTGTGCTGATCTCTCCTCAGGAGTTGCGCATCCCGGAGTACCTGCGGGAAAGCATCAAAAAGGCAGGGGTACCTTTCACAGAGGTGGAAAAGCTAGAGGATATGATCGGTACGCTGGACATCCTCTATATGACCCGGGTGCAAAAGGAGCGCTTTTTTAACGAGGCGGACTATGAGCGGCTGAAGGACAGTTATATTCTGAACCCGGAGAAGCTGAACATGGCGCGCAAAGACCTATGCGTGATGCATCCCCTGCCCCGGGTGAATGAAATCAGCCGGGCTGTGGATGACGACCCGCGCGCCTGTTATTTTAGGCAGGCGCTGTACGGCAAATTTGTTCGCATGGCGCTGATCTTAACACTGATGGAGGGGCATGCATGAACATTGACAGCATTCAAAATGGGTATGTATTTGATCACATCCAAGCCGGACGCAGCATGGAAATTTATCGATATTTGGGGCTGGATCGGTTGGACTGTTCTGTGGCAATCATCAAGAATGTGAAATCCGCGCGGATGGGGCGAAAGGACATCATTAAGGTGGATGAGGAGATCCCCATCCATTTGGACGTGTTGGGTTACCTCGACCCGGGGATTACGGTGAACATCATCCACGATGGGCAGCGGGTGGACAAAAAGCGCGTGGACCTGCCCGGCCGAATGGTGAACGTAATCCATTGCAAAAACCCCCGGTGCATCACCCAGATAGAACGGGAAGTAGACCAGGTCTTTTTTTTGGCGGACGAGCAAACGCAGACCTATCGGTGCCTATACTGCGAAATGGCGAACCCCCGAGGCAATGCATAATGCAAAAAGCCAACCGGCCTATCGGCGGTTGGCTTTTTGCATTAAAACACACCAAAGAGGGAGGGAAGGCTGACGCCTTTTAAGAATATTCGCAGCAGGATCAAGATCACCAGATGCAACGGATAGAGAGCATAGCTAAGCCAAGTAGGAATTTTGATGTTGGAGCGGGTGGAGAGGACAATGAGCGGAAGGGACAGCCACACCATGCTCTGCGTTTTCAGCAGCGCCATGGCGATGGGGCGAATGCCCGGCCATTCCAAGAGGGGGATTGGCCAGCCAAACAGCTGGGTGACGGAAGAGCTGCTGACGCCCCAAAACATCGCATAAGCCAAGAACGCCGTCGCCAGCCCGCTACGGGTCTTGCGCGCTCCATACAGCACAAGAATAAAGGTGAGGCCCATCCAGCCATAGTCCACACGGATAAAACCCAGCAGGATGTAGCAAAGGATTGGCGCCCAAAACTGGCTGCCCATCCAACGTTTTTGGATGCCCACAAGGGCGACCAACCCAACCAGCAAGCTGAACAGAATGTTGAGGTCTGCCCAGCCATGGGAGAGAGCCATCATGTAAAGCGGTTGGGAAATGAGGCCGACGACGAAAAGGCGCAAGCCATAGTGCAGAGGGCTATGCGTTTTTTCACTGCCCACCACCAAGCACCAAGCGTATAGTGGGAAAGCCATGCGGCCAATGATCCGCAGTTCCGGCATGCCTGGCAACAGCGCTGCTCCGATATGATCCACTGTCATGAACAATAAGGCCAGTATTTTCAAAAAAGAAGTATCCATATTTCCCGCGATGGGTGAGTTTTTGGGATGTGCCACGGCCTTCATAAGCGTACCTCCCTTGTGATTGCTGCAAGCATTATATCACGGATGCGGCCGTTCGTCACCTAAAGTGAATCAATCCCATAGACCCTGTTTTCAAGGAAGATTCATGTCCTGTTCATATAGCCATCACCTGTACTTAGTACCCTTGGGATGGAGAAGCAGACGCAAGGGAGGTGGCTGGGTATGCATCGCATCAAAATCGTTTCGTGCGTCATTGCCGTTGCTTTGCTGCTCTTGCTATTGGCTTTGCCGGTGGTTCAAAACCTTATGCCGCCTGCCGGTGCGGACAGCTTGGGCATGGTGTTGGTGGATGTGGATACGAATGAAAAAGCCAAGGAATTTTTGGTGGAAGCTCAGGGGATTTATGTTCTGGCCACGGAAGAAAACAGCGTGGCTGATGAGGCTGGCGTGCGTTCCGGCGACCAACTGCTCATGGTCAATGGTCAACCTTTAGGCCATGCATCAGAGATGGCCCACCGGCTTTCCCAGGCGGCGCCGGATGGGCAGCTGCAGCTCGTCCTCCTTCGGCAGGGAGCGGAGCTAAGGCTTTCGATCCGGCTGGCAGGCGAAGGCACGCCTTGAGTTGCTGCGGTTATTTTGCTATACTATGCCAAGAGCCTGGAGGGGGAATAGGGCGTGAAGCTGCTGATCGTGGATGACGAACAGAAAATTCGAGAATTGATTGGGAAATATGCCATCTTTGAAGGGTATGAGATCGCCGAGGCGGAAGATGGCATGCAAGCCATTCAAAAGGCCCAAGTCGAGCCCTTTGATTTGATCATCATGGACATCATGATGCCGGAACTGGATGGGTTTTCCGCATCCAGGGAGATCCGTAAAACGCAAAAGACCCCTATCATTTTGCTCTCCGCCCGGGGAGAGGAGTATGATAAAATTCATGGATTTGAGCTGGGGATTGACGATTATGTGGTCAAGCCCTTTTCGCCTAAGGAATTGATGCTTCGGGTGGGCGCGGTGCTGCGCCGGGCCGGCGCAGCGGAAAGCCAGGGAAGCGACCATGAAACGGTTGCCATGGAAGGCCTGCTGGTGGACTATACCGCCCATCAGGTGTTGATAGACGGCATGCCCGTGGTTCTTTCCCCCAAGGAGTATGACTTGCTGTTTTACATGGTGCGCAACCGGGGCATTGCCTTGACCCGGGACAAGCTAATCAGTGAGGTGTGGGGCTTTGATTTCTTTGGAGATGACCGCACGCTGGACACCCACATCAAGCTGCTGCGCAAGGAGCTAGGGGACTATGCCAAGTACATCACCACGCTACGAGGGGTGGGGTATCGATTTGAAAAATGCTGAGGTGATACCCGCACAACAGCTTTCGCTGGCTGCCAAAATCCGTCGATACCTGAACAGCTTAAGCATTCGAAGTCGTATTTTTTGCTATTTTCTTCTTTTTACAGCGCTGCTGCTGATGTTGCTTTGGGTGTTTCAAACCGTGTTGTTGAACGGGTTTTACCGCTTGCAGAAGACTGCGGCGCTTACTGCCTCCGCGGAAATCTTGGCAAACAATGTAGGCAATGCGGATTTGCAGACCTTGGTGGATCGCGTCAGCGAGCAGCATGACACATGCGTTTTAATTCTCAATGACAACCTGCTTCCCATCGCCAGCGCGGATGTTTCACCGGGTTGTTTGATCCACCATATGGGCTTGCATGAGCTGCACAGCATGGCGGACATGCTGAACCAGCGCACCGGCAAGAATGAAATCCGGGTTTTTCAGATGCAGGGTTTTCGTAGCAAGCAGTATAACGCGAATCGGTTTGAGGGTCGCGTACCCCCGCAGGATGACAGCCGCAACATGAAAAGCATGATTGTGACCCGCAAGGTCGTCTTGCCCGATGGCCAGGGAGCCATGATCTTCCTCAATGCCCTCATCACGCCATTGAACGCCACGGTGGAGACCCTTCGGTATCAGCTGGTCTTTATCTCGGCAGTGTTGGTGTTGTTGTCCTTCCTTCTTTCTCTGGTGCTTACCAAGCGCATTACCCAGCCCATCGTGGAAACCACCTTGGCTGCCAAGGAGTTACCCATGGGCCGGTTTGACCCCGCCAGCACCCGCATTAGCTACAAGGAGGTCGCTCAGCTAAACGCGCAGTTGACGCAGACCGCCAAGGATTTGCGCAAGGTGGAAGGCATGCAGCGAGAGCTCATCGCCAACATCTCCCATGACCTGCGCACCCCCCTTACCTTGATTGAGGGCTATGCCGAGGCAATGCGGGATATCCCGGGGGAGAGCACGCCGAAAAACATGCAGGTGATTATTGACGAGACCAAGCGGCTTGCTACGCTGGTGAACGCGGTGCTGGAGTATGGCGCCGGCAAAAACAGCTCCGCTTTGCAAAAGCCAACGGTTTTTGACATAACCGCCAGCATATTGGGCATCTTGCAGCGTTACCAAAAGCTCATTGAGCAAGACGGCTATCAGGTGAATTTTGTATTTGATAAGCATACCAAGGCCTTTGCCGACGAGCTGAAGGTGGGTCAGGTGGTCTATAACTTGATTAACAACGCTTTGACCTATACCGGTGACGACAAAACCGTTACCGTATTGCAAACGGTGGAGGCGGGGCAGGTAAAGATCCAGGTGAAGGATAGTGGCGAGGGTATTCCCAAGGAAGAGTTGCCCTTCATTTGGAGCCGGTACTACCGGGGCAGTAAACCGCACAAGCGTGCAGCCATTGGTACAGGGCTGGGCTTGAGCATTGTGCAAGGTATTTTGGAAAGCTATCATTGGGCTTATGGGGTAGAGAGTGAAAAGACACTGGGAACGACGTTCTGGTTCACCCTCCCGAGCGCGGATGATAGTTCGTCGTAAGATAGCGCGGCCCGACGGAGCTTTCCAGCGGCGTAAAGGGCATTCCGCGAAAGCTTGTCTTCGTTTTCAAAGGCTGCTTCCCGTGCAAAGAGCTCCTTATCGCTGCGCTTCTGCAATAAGGAGCTCTTTGCAATGTCCATTTTCACTGGGATAGCGCAGACAAAAGGGGCGCTATGAAAAGCGATTCAAGATTAGTTGGACCAAAGGGCGGAGGCCAACATCATGCCCACCAATAGCAGCGCCAAAGCCAGGCAAACGCCTCGGATCCACCAGGCTTTTGCTTTGTTTTTTCGCTTTGCTTGGGCAGCCATGAAATCATCTCCTCCTTGAAAACATTGGCATCAGTATATCACATGCGGCTTGGACGGGCAAGGCGTGGCGAGGCGCCCGCACAGAATTCATCAATTATTCACAGTTACTCTTTGAATTGGCAATTCGTTTGGCTTGAAACTTTAGGTTTCGGGTTGTATAATGCATAGGAACAATGTCGGAGGTGCGCGCTGTGGATGAGATTCGCTTGCAAGACACCGTACAGATGCGAAAAACCCATCCTTGCGGCGGCGACCAATGGTTGGTGATCCGCATTGGCGCGGACGTGAAGGTGAAATGTTTAGGCTGTGGCCGAATTGTAATGATGGACCGAGCCGACTTTATCAAGCGCCGCAAGAAGGTGCTCGTTCAAGGCCCTGTGCCGGAGGCCGAGACCTTGCGCCAGATGTCGCAGCAAGGATAAAAGGAGGCGGTTGACCATGCAGACTGGAGACGAACAAGTGGTTCAGCAAGACCCACAGCAGGTGGAGGCTAACGCAGCATCGGAGACGCCGGATGCGGCCGTTAAAAAGAAAAGCGTGAAAAAAGAAATCATCAGTTGGATCCTCACGTTGGGTGCGGCGGTACTGATTGCGCTGTTTATCCGCACGTTCCTTTTTGAGCCGATCCGGGTGGATGGCCATAGCATGGACACAACCCTGGCGGATGGTGAGATTATGTTTGTGACCAAGCCCGAATATATTTTTGGGCAGCCGCAGTTGGGCAGCGTGATCATTTGTCGCTATCCAGGCCGTACAGAATATTTTGTGAAACGGCTGATGGGCGGGCCTGGAGATGTGATTGAAGTTAAGAGCAATGTGGTCTATCGCAATGGGGAGGCCCTTGAGGAGCCCTATCTGGATACGGACAATAACAGCGACGGCTTTTCCATGGACCCCTTTGTTTTGGGCGAGAATGAATATTTTGTGATGGGTGACAACCGGGATCATAGCCATGACAGCCGTAATTATTACGGGTCTGGGTCGCCTGCGGCCCTTACCCGGGACCAGATTGTGGGGCATGTGCAATGTGTGGTGTTCCCCTTTGGGCAGATCAGGGGCGTTGAATAACCTAGTGGATTGTAAAACCGCCGCGCAAAGCGCGGCGGTTTTAGGTTCCATGCTCAAAAGGTGCATGCGATCACGGCGTAACCTTGATTATCATAGCTGGCCTCATAATTGGCTCCTTCGGGAATGGGAAAGGTAACATATCCGTCACGAAGGGGCAGGCAGAGCGCCAGGTATTTAGGTGTGCCGTTGTCATGGATGAAGATGGCTTTCTTTTCATGCAGCAGGTCCAGATAGGCTTCCAACGGTAGATCCAAGTAGGTCATCAAGGTGCTGTGCGCTATTCCGACATAGCGGAATTGATAAGCACGGTAAGGGTTGTCGCTTGCACCGGGGAAACGGCGAATGAATCCATACCTCCAAGCATATTGCAGCAGAAAGCGGCCTTGATCCGTAAGGGCCAGCGGGCGCTGGTCTGCCGAGCCCTCCCAGGGGGTGAATAGGCGGATGTCCACCGTGTATTCTTGCTGAAAATCACTGGTGCGCGGGTCATCCACATCCAGGCGAGCCTGGGAGACGGCGTCTTCCAGAGGCATGGAGGTTGCAAGGGCACGCACCCGTTCCAGTTGCAGCTCTCTTTGCTGTGCTTCGCTGAGCGTGCCGCGGCATATGCCCAGGCCCTCTATGCCTTTTTGCCTGGCAAATTGAAAAAAAGTATACAATGCGTCGATGGTCTGCTGGCCCGCCTTCAGTTCCAGGTCCCGCACAGGTACGATACCCTTGCCATACGTTGCGATGCTGACGGTGTTGGCACCAGGCGCCTCCTTGGGCAGGGGATGTTGTTGGTTGATGAGTAGCATCTTACCGCGCATGAGCTCGTCCTGGGTGAAAGTGACCTCCTGATAGGGTACCTGGGGATAGGCATAGGTTACGGCACTATTGGCGCGCGCGTCAGGGCCGGGAGGCAATGCCTCCACAGCCTCGCTGAGGGCGGGCATAATGGGATACTCTGCTGTGGGGCTGGCGCTGTGGAATAAGAAATAACCGATAATGCCAAGGGCAATGGCCACCATGGAGCAAGCCGCATAGCGTCGGTAGGTTTTTTCAAAATGGGATGGATGACGGGGTTGCTGGGCCATGCATTGCGCGCCCCAACAACGTGGCTCTCGCTTTTGCGTGCGATAGGCCTGTTTGCGCCATTCCCGCTCCGTCAGAACTTCTCCCCGCATGCTTGTCACCTCTCTGAAAGCTAGGCTTTCCGCAAGGTGATAGAGATATGCATGCGAGGTGAATAAAGGTTTGGAAAGGGCTGGAAGTGGTTAGCTGGCTTAACG
>JAVBSI010000071.1:0-15953 GCA_031556815.1 Eubacteriales bacterium
AACGACCGCCAATACCGCCTGGGGAGAACCCAGGGCGCCCATGTCTACCAGGGTGGCGGGGCTGGCGATAACCAGGCCTGCTCCTTTGAAACCGATCAGTGCGATGAACAGGCCGATACCAACGGTAATGCCTAGTTTCAGGTTTTCGGGGACAGAATTGACCAGCGCTTCACGGAATTTGAACAATGACAGAATAAGGAAGATGATGCCTTCCACCAGCACAGCGGTGAGAGCCACTTGCCAGGGAGCGCCCAAGCCCATCACCACAGAGTAGGTGAAGAAAGCGTTCAGGCCCATGCCGGAAGCCAGTGCAATAGGGTAGTTGGCAAAAAACGCCATACAGAGGGTGGCGATTGCCGCAGATAGAGCAGTAGCAAGGAACACTGCGCCGTGATCCATCCCAGCCTGTGCCAGCATGCTCGGGTTGACCGCCAAGATATAGGACATGGCCAGAAAGGTCGTAAGTCCGGCAATGATTTCCGTTCTTACATTGGTATTGTTCTCCTTGAGCTTGAAGAATCTCTCCATGGTTGGATTTCCCCTCCTACTAATGAAGATGCTATTTCACAAACGAAAAAGCTTGTTCTCATTATACCGTTTGTTTACAAATATTTCAAGCAGAACGAATCCATTATATAATAGGAAGAAAAACAAAAAAAGCCACGCCGCCAGGGCTTTGCCAATACCTTCCAATACCATGGTGTCGGCGGCCCGGGGGACGCGGGTTTTCTGCTTATTCTATGGTCATAATCGTCGGTTCATAATGGACAGCAGCAGGTTGCCGTTTTGAAACACATTGGCCAGGGCGCTGGTCTCCACCAGATCTCGAAACTGAGGGATCGGAATAACGCTTTCCAAAATGGGCAGCGTGGCAAAGGCCACAAAACAGAGGATGATCCCCAGCAGAAAGCCGAAGGCACCGCCCACCAGCCAATCCAGCTGCTTGAGCACGGGGAAATGGAATACAGCCCGCAACAGGTTAATCACAAGGGTCAACACGATAAAACAAATGGCAAAACATACCAAGAACGAAAGCACGTTAATGCTCACGGACAGGATGGTCTGGTTCACATAGTCCCCCACGTTGGTGGCCAGCTGCCCCAGAGGGCTAAAGACCTGCTGGTCCAGGTTGTGGGCCAGCAAAGTATCCATGGGAGTGGGCAGATTGGCCTTTTCCACGATGGTGCTGATGCTGGAGTTGGCCAGGCCAGAAACCGCCTGGCTGCTCAAATCCAGGTTCCCCAAGATGCTGGCCGAATCGGTGTAGCTGCTGATCATGCGGGTAATTTCCGTGTTACTGCTCACCGCGTCCGCCACATGGGGAAAGATCAGAAAAGAAGCGATCAGCGACAGCAAACATCCGCCCAGGTTAAGCACGGTTTGGATGAACCCCCGGTAGAAACCAAAGAGCATGCAAACCCCAATGATCCCAAGGATAATGAAATCAATGATGTTCATGGTTCTCCTTTCCCTGGCTATTGTTCCGGCAAGGTAAGCACGTACACGTCCTCACCGCTGGCCACAATGATACGACCGGTGGTCAAAGTGCCAATAAAGCGGGTGGCTGGGTTTTGCAGTGGCAGCGGGTAGGCGGCAAAGCGGCTGGCAGTGAGCCCGGCCCGGAAGAGCTCTTTGCCGGAAAGGGCATAGATGGTACCGTTCCAAAGGGTGGCGCCGATGCAGGTATCTGGAAGGCTGTAGCGCTTATCATCTCTGCCGCGGATCAGCCGCAGTTCCCGGATGTCAAACTGGTTGTCCGTCTGGCTGGTGGGTGCGAAGATCATCAGCGCATCGCCCCGGTCGGGCACTTCCTGACCGATGACCCGCCAGCCGTAGACCAGCACGCTCTGGTTGACATCCTCCGTGCCCCGGTAGTTGAAGCATAGCATCCGGCGGGTGCCAATGACCCTCAGGTTGCTGTTCTCGTACAAAATGGCATAGGTGATGCTGTTTCCCAGGCTCACCTCGCCGGTGTTCATCTTGCCCACTTCATAGGTGTTGAGGATGGTGTTGGCAGCCGTGCCGAACACATCCAAGGCCAGGGTCCACATGTACTCGCCGTTATGGCCATAAAATCCCACATCCAACAAGATCAGATCCTGGTATTTGTCGGCTTCCTCGTCCATGTGGGCGCCGGTGTGATCCTTCACCACCAGGCGGGGGGTGGTGGTATCTCCTATCACCGCTGCCACATACTGTCTGCCGACCCGCGCAAACTGGATGGGTTCGCCCAGGTTGTCATTATAGGTAGAGTTGCCTTGCTGGTCCAGGATGTAGATGGTATTTCCCGCCCAGGCAGCCACCATCCTGTCGTTGCAGTCATACCCTGCACCCGAGCCAATCTGGAAGGACCAACGTACGGATCCGGTGCTGGACATGCAATGGATGCTGGCGCCGTCGTAGTAAAGCACATTGCCTCCAAAGGGCATCAGCGTGTCGTTGTATTGGCAGGGAAGCTTGTAGGCGATCACAGTGGATTCCGGTTTGGGGGCCAGCAACGTCACTACGCCGTATATGATGATGCCCAACGCCAATAAGATCCCGACCAAAGTCAGGATAGCGCGCGGACGGCTTGGCTTAGGGCGTACTCGTTGCATATCGGCTCCCATCCAGCCGGATCTATTCCCCATATGGGAACGGATCCAAACCGAGGTTTCTTCCATGGAGAAAGGGGACCAAAGGCAGATAAACTCGATCGCCTCCAGTCCATGTCCCTTATTATAGCCAAAGTTGGCTTTTCGTGCAAGCTATTGCAAGCTTTTGGGCGATGTTTTCACAAAACACCACATCGCGTTGGGAAGAGAAAAAAGAGGCTGCCCATTCGGGCAGCCCCAAGCTTGCGTATTTGGCACGCAAAGGTGCGCAAAGAGTCAGTGTTATGCGTCGCGCATATATTGGAAATTCAAATTGGGGGTGCTGGCGATAACCCTGGCCAGAAAGTGGTGCAAGGGCGCTACGCGATAGCCGTCTTGCGTGGGAGGTGTGATCACCAAGGTGGAGCCAATGGGGGCCTGGAAGACATATTGACCTTGGGCATTGGTATGCACGGTCTGCTGCATGCCGTTCACGATCAGACGGAGGGGCAGCCCGGCGGAGCAGCCAAGGCCAAGGAGTCCGCCGCTGATGGTGGCGATCTGACCGGCATTGCTGTAGGTGAAGTTCTGGTCGGTCATGGCCTGGGTGAGGCAAGTGTACTGATAGTTGGTGGGCGTCATATTGAAACCAGCTACGGTTGGCGGGGTGACAGTCACGTTTGCCCCCCGTGGCGCGCTGATGGAATAGTTGCCGTTGGCATCGGTGACGGTGGAGCCGCTAACGCCATTGATGGTAAATTGCACGAGGAGATTGCTGGGGTCCGTGAGGCCTACCAGCATACCGGAGATGGTAAACACGGGCGGTATAGGACAAGCGCAAGAACGGGGACGCTGGTAACCGCAGCTGCCAGTATCGCCATAGCCATAGCCATCAAAAAACATCATTTTAAAACCCTCCCTATCGATGAGGTTCCCGTTGATTTCGAAGGTAGAACAGGGCTTAGGCCTGGAATGAAAGGCCAGGTTGCAAAGCGCCTTTTGGTGCGCTGATGCGCGACTGCAAAAGGCGCGCGCTAAAGCCCTATGGTCATTTTATGAAAAGAATAGGTTTTGGTTCCCAGCCATTTGGAAATGGTTGCCCTTTCCGGCAGAACATGCCAGCCGCGGGGAACATAATCCAAAGCGCCGGGGACACAATTTGCATAAGGGGGTGCGTGGATGAACAGAAAGAAAATGGTAAGCGGCGGCCTAGCGGCGCTGCTTGCAGCCTTATGCGCAATTAACCTTGCCCACGATGGCCGCCAGACGAACCTCCCTTTGGAGCCCGCGCCCCTTCCCGTGACGGAAGTGGCTTTGGCCAGCCAAAGCAAGCGCCATGAACCCATCACCCTGGAACTGATGGCCATTTTGGAACAAAATCCAGGGCTCATCCCTTTGCTGCAAAAGTCCATCGCCTTGGCCAAGGAGGCGAATCCGGACCCGCAGACCAATCCGGCGCAAAGCCTGGAGCAGTACTATGCGTACCTGGACGGCTGTGTCAAAGCGCTGCCCTGGAACGTTCTAAGCAGCGCAGCCTATTCCACTTTGTTTGAACAGATCGATCAGAGTTTGACTTATTTCTATTTCCTGCTGGATCAGCCGCTGGAGGAACTTGCCGATAGCGGCCTGCTGGCCCCGTGCTTGCAGTATGTGGAGGCGTTGCGGCCCTGGTTGGTCAAGTACGCCAAGGATTGGGGCGCGTTTTTGTCCACGCCGGAGAGCTGGACACAGGAATACGAGGCGCTGCTAAGGGCGGAGGAGCGCTTTGGCCTGAGCAAGGGTTGGTATGAAGCCCCGGAAAACTGGCATAGCTTCAATGATTTTTTTGCAAGGCGGCTTCGCAACCCACAGATGCGGCCCATCGCCTTTCCGGAGGACCCCAGCCTGCTGACAGCCCCGGCGGACTCCACCCCTCAGGGTTTGTGGGCCATTACCAAGGCTGGAGAAATAGTGCCTCGGGTGCAGCTCAAGTCCACGGCATTTCTATCCGTAGCCGCGCTCTTGGGACAGGATAGCGCCTATCAGGAGGCTTTTGACGGGGGCAGCCTGACCCATACCTTTTTGAATGTGGACGATTATCACCGTTTTCACTTTCCCCTCTCAGGGGTGATCAGGGAAGCAGCGCTAATCCCCGGTCAGGACGCGGTGGGAGGGAAGGTGCTGTGGGACAGCCGGCAAGAAAAGTATGTATTGCAGTCCCAAGAGCCTGGCTGGCAAACCATCGAGACCCGGGCCAGGGTGATCGTGGAAACGGAGGAATGGGGGCTGGTGGCGTTGATGCCCATCGGGATGTCACAGGTGAACGCCATCCTCCTGGAGGACAGCGTGCAGGTGGGCGCTCAGGTACAAAAGGGCGATATGCTGGGCTGTTTCCTCTTTGGCGGATCGGATTTTGTGATGATTTTTCAGGAAGGGGTTCAGATGTCGTTGCTTCCCGCTTTGGCGCAGGATGGGGCTTATGCCCATGTTCTGATGGGGGAGCCTTATGCCAGACTGACCCGAAAATAAAGGGATCCAAACGAACAGGGCTACCGCGAAAGCGGTAGCCCTGCTTATCAAAGAACTTTTTCGCAGGGGTTTCACCCCCTTGGCCCATTAGGGAATGTGTTGCCCGGCAGAGGCCCTGACTCCTTTATTTTACAACGTTTTACGTGGTGAAAAGGGCGTTTTTTCAATCCATAAAATCATCCGTTGTTAACAATGGTCTGTGCCTGTCTCACGACGCCGGGGTGATGATGATCTCCACTTCGTGGGGGATGGCCCCGGTATCCTCATCGGGGACGCCTGTTAGGTTGACTGCGTCATCCTCCTGAGTAGCAAATCCCCGCGCCTTGTTAAACTTATCGATCCAGCTCTTGGGCCGCACAGGGACGCAAAAGGGGCAGGGGGACAGTTTGTTGTAAGGTTTTTCACCCATCTGGGAATAGAGGAAGCCCGTAAGGGGATGGTATTTGGGCTTCACTCCACTGCAATCCTCCACGGCGTGATAGTATTCGCCGCCCTGGGAGTTGTAAAAAAGAGAAGCGTTGGGAGAGGGATAAGGGTAGGCCCTGCCGTCGTCGTCCCAGATGACTACCTTGGCGTTCTTTTTCAGGTTATCCCAGAGCCACTTGATGCACAGGCCATCCTTGTTAGGCAGGCGCGCCACTCGAATGCAACCATGGCTGGCCTTTTCGCCCAGCAATTCTTCGTATTGCGTATACCGCTTGGTGCCATCCCCCAGCACCATGTGGGGCACCTCGTGGAACAGGTCGCCGCTGTTGAAGCGCATGGCCAGCTTGCAGATCATACCCTCGTTTTCAAAATCCCCTACCCAGCTGGAGATCAAGTATTCTCCAGAGGCGGTCTCGTTGTAGGGTTGGTCGTCCGTGGGCTTGCCTGTAGAGATACCGCAGTCGCTGAAAAACTCTCCATCCCGGAACACATACAGCCGCTGGGTCAGCTTGTCCACGATGATGCCAATGTTCTTGTTGGGGGTGACGGTTTTGAGCAACCTTGTGCGCACATAACCGCGAATCAGGCGGTCGTATTCGTCCAGGCCTTCAATCAGCGTCCAACCGTCTTCGTCCTTGCCTAGCACATGGACGGCGGCGGTAGCCCCGGCGATAGAACCGCCCCGGTCATTGTTGTTTACCTTTTTACCGTTGGGCGCATCCAGAGGATAGATGGCATCCCGCTCGCCTTTATCTAGAACGGTGATAGGCCGCTGGAGAAGCTCCCAGCAGGCGGCGGTGTCGGTAATGTCGTAGGCAAAATCCGCCCCAAACCAATCCTCGCCGGAGTCAAAACCCTCCAACCAAGCCTCCAGGGTCTTTTTTTTGGCGGCGGCAGCGGGGGAAGCCGTGCCAAACAGCAACCCCGCTGCCAGCAGCAGGCAAATCAGTTTTTGACTAAAAGGCTTATAAGCTAACAACGCAATCCTCCCAGGCACAATCAGCCTTACGAAGCACCGTCCTTTTGCCGCAGTTCCACCCGGCGAATCTTGCCGCTGATGGTTTTGGGCAGCTCACTGACAAATTCAATGATGCGGGGGTATTTGTAAGGCGCGGTGGTCTTCTTCACATGATCTTGGAGTTCTTGCTTTAGATCCTCGCTGGCCAGGAAGCCAGGCTTTAATACGATGGTAGCCTTCACCACCTGGCCCCGCAGTTCGTCCGGCGCGCCGGTGATGGCGGTTTCCAGTACGGCGGGGTGCTCCAACAGGGCGCTCTCCACCTCGAAAGGGCCAATGCGGTAGCCGCTGGACTTGATTACATCATCCGACCGGCCCACATACCAGTAGTAGCCCCACTCATCCCGCCAAGCCACATCCCCGGTGTGATAGAGGCCGTCCGACCATACGGCATGGTTGCGCTCCGGGTCCTGATAGTAGCCGCCAAACATGCCCACTGGGCGATCCTCAGGCGTAGCCCGTACCACGATTTCTCCCGTGACGCCGGCAGGGCAGCTGTTGCCATCCTCGTCCACCAGATCCACGTCAAACAAAGGAGAGGGCTTGCCCATGCTGCCAGGGCATACCTTCATGAAGGGGAAGGTAGCCAACGTTACCACAAGCTCGGTCTGGCCAAAGGCTTCCAGCAGTTCAATGCCCGTGCGCTTCTTCCACTCGGCGGCCATATCCGGGTTGAGGGGTTCGCCTGCTACGGCGCAATGCTTGAGCTTGCTGAGATCATACCCGGCGAAGTTTTCTTGGAGCAGGTAGCGGTACATGGTAGGCGGCGCGCAAAAGCTGGTGATCCCATTGTCCGCAATCTGCCGCAGAACATCCCGGGCGATAAAGCGCTCGAACTCATACACGAACACTGCGCTGCCCGTAAGCCATTGGCCATACAGCTTGCCCCAGACACTTTTGGCCCAGCCGGTTTCGCTGATGGTGAAGTGGAGCCCTCCATCGATGCATTGCTGCCAGTACAGCGCGGTGATGATATGCGCCAGGGGGTAGAAATGGTCGTGCTCCACCATCTTGGGCATGCCGGTGGTGCCGCTGGTGAAGTACAAAAGCAGGGGGTCGCCGTTGCAGGGATAGGCGTCGCCGGTTGGTTTTTGCCACATAGCATTGCAGGCGGGCATACCCTGGGCATAGCTTTCAAAACCTTCGCGCTGGCCCGACAGCACCGCCAGGGTCTGGAGGGTGGGGCAGGCTTTGCGGGCGGCCGCGCACGCGTCCAGGATGGTTTCGTTGCGGTGGGTGGACAGAATCATGCGGATCCCCGCGGCATTGACCCGGTAGATCACATCTTTCTCCGTGAGCAGGTGGGTGGCGGGTACCGCCACTGCGCCAATCTTATGCAGGGCCATCAACACAGGCCAAAACTGCAAATGACGGCGCAGCACCAGCATCACCTTGTCTCCCTTGCCAATCCCAAAAGAGGAAAACCAATGGGCCGCTTTGTTACTTTCTTCCAGCAACTCTCCAAAAGTATAACGGATGGACGCGCCGTTTTCATCCGTCCACAACACGGCCAAACGGTCCGGTTCTTCCAGCGCGATGCGATCCGCCACGTCATAGGCGAAGTTAAAGCGTTGGGGGCGGTCGATGTGAAATTTTTTGTTAAAATCATCGTAGGTGGCGTATTGCGAAGGGCAATGTAAATATTCCAAGTAGAGAGGCTTCATCATGCTTTGACCTCCTTAACCACAACGGCGATGAAACGGCAATCCCCTTGCATGGCGTACATGGCATGGGGCAATGCGCTGTCATAGTAGACGCTGTCGCCGGGTTTCAAGTAGAGGTCGTTGCCGCCCAGCTCGATTTTTAGCGTTCCTTCCAATACATAGTCAAATTCCTGTCCCTCATGGCTGTGGGCTTGTTTCACTGCGTCCGGCTCATCCTGACGTACCGTGACGATGAATGGCTCGGACAGCTTGTCCTTAAAATTATAGGCCAGGTGATGGTACTCGTACTGTTGGCGGCGGTTGAACTGCAGGCCCTGGCCGCCGCGGGTGAGCACATAGCCGTGAAGTTTCGGGCTTTCACCCGTGAGCAGGTCGCTGATATCCACCCCCAGGGCTTCGGCGATGTTGAATAGATGGGAGAAGGAAAAGTCCCGGGTACCGGTTTCGTAGGCCTCGTATTCCTCCAGGTCGATGCCGGTCTTTTGCGCCACTTCGTCGGGGGTCAGCCCGGCAATATCACGCAGGTCCTTAATTCGCAGAGCAATCAGTTGGATCTGTTGGGCATTGGTGGACATGGGCAGAACCTCCTTATAAATGATAAAAATAATAATATCATTTTCAAGGGAGAGCCGTCAAGGCAAACGGGCCTTCTTTGGCAGCGGCAGTCACTTTTTGCAAATATGCGGCAAAGTTTTCGCCGGCGATGGCCCGTACCAACGGCTGTCCAAAGCCACGAGCCCGCATGCGCGCAAGCAACGCGGGGATGTCCCCGGCATGGGCCAGGCCCTCCGGACAGAGCTCGATCCCATCAAAGTCCGAGCCGATACCCACAGCGTTTTCGCCTCCCAGGGAGCACATATGGACCATGTGGTCGATCACTCTGTCAAGGGTGGCGTGGCCGCGGGCATCCAGAAAGGGCGGATAGAAGGCCACGCCCACATAGCCCCCGGCCGCAAAGAGGGAACGGAGCTGGTTGTCCGTCAGGTTGCGGGGGTTTGGGCAGAGGGCATGGGCGCAGCTATGGGAGGCCATGGGAGGCGGGCCACCGAGGGAAAGCAGATCCTCTAGGCCTTGTGGGTTAAGATGGGAGGCATCCACCGCCATGCCCAGGGAGTGCATGCGAAGGACGACCTCCTTTCCATACAGGGTCAAGCCGCGTTGATCCTTACCCACGGCGGGGAAACCCAATTCGTTTTCGTGGTTCCACAGAATGGCCGCCGCCCGAACCCCAAGGGCGGCATACTCATCCACGGTGTTCACCCCCCCATGGAACACATCGCCCCCCTCCACGGTGAGCAGGATATTCGCTTGGCCGGGCCTGGCATCCTCCATGCGGGCGATCTGGACAAACCCATCGGCTTTGAGCTTTTCCAGCATGGCCAGCTCTCGCTGAATCAGCCCGGGGTCACCCCGCAAGCCAGTTGGACCGGTAAAAAGCGCCAGCGCCTGCACACGCACGTCATCGGTGCATAGCAGGCGCTCTTTGGTGATGTGTAGGGGCGGCATGGATGGATTTTCCACCATCTGCATGGCAAAGAGGGTGTCCGCGTGGGTATCGCAAATCAGCATGGGTGGCTCCTGGGCCCGAGGCTTCGGGCGGGTGATGGAACCAGTCTATTCCTGCGGGCGATATTGCATGCTTGGGGTAAGGTCATAACTCACCCGCAGCACATCGGGTATTTCTTCCAAGATCCTTTGGGTGATCCGCTCCAACAAATCAAAGGGAAGCCGGGCTGCATACGTGGTTTGCAGGGCGCGCAACATCACCAGATATCGGCCTTGCTCCGCCGGGTCCTCTAGCACGGTGGCATAGGATTGCCACAGCTTTTTATCATGGCCGCCGGCAGCCAGCTCCTCCACAAACAAGGAGTCCGCCTTGCGCAACAGCGCCAGCCGCGCGGGCGTCACCGGGCCCAGAATTCTCAAGGCTAAGCCTGTGGCGGGAAAGGACTGCCGGGTCACCACGCTGTCCGGCAGGCCCAGGGTTGTGCCAAGACGGCGAACTTCCTCTTTGTATAGATCCCGCAAGGGCTCCACCAACTGAAAACCGGACACCTCATGATCGATCGCTTTCTTGAGTGGGTCAGGACGGAGGGTGTCGCTGAGTATGGTACCCAGCAGCAGCGTTTGCAAGGAGGGATCCTGCGCCAGTTGCTGGCGAAGCGTCTGCTGCAATAAGGAAAGGCAGACGCGCTTCTTGCCCTGGGGGCTAGAAACATCGGCCAATGCCTTGATGAAATCGGAACTGGCGTCGATTATGACAGGGGCTTGACCGATGGTCTCCTGGCAGTCGGCAACCACCCCGGCGGCCTGGCCTTCTCGTAGCAAGCCTGTGTCCACAAAGAGACAGTGGAGCTTCTCGCCCACAGCCAGAGAGGCCAGCTTTAGGCTGACCATGCTATCCACCCCGCCGGAGACCGCGCAGAGCAAACGGTTTTCCCCGGCGGCCGTCCGGATCTGCTCCACCGCTTGGGTGATGATATGGTGTTCGTCCCAGTCCGTGGGAGCATTGCAGATGCGGGTGGCAAAGTTCAGCAGCAGTTGGGCGGCGTCCGGGTCGTTGTGCTCGATGGGGTATTGAAGCGCGAACAGCGGCAGATGGCGGTGGGCAAAGCCGATGGCCTGCTCCGTTGCCGTGGCGATGGGGGCCAGAACCTCCGGCAAAACCAGGCAACTGACGTCATGCAACACCCGTTCCCCGCCCACGATGTCCGCCAGTAAGGGATGCTCCGCCAGGCCCAGGGTGATGGTCTGGAAAGAAGGAAGGCAGAGGGCGGTGGCTCCGCCAAAGTGTTGGCAAAGGGCGGCCGTTTGGTTGCCCAATGCCAAGATGGGGATGCCGGAGGAAAACAAGTCCGGGTCCGGGAAAGCCGGATCAGGGGAAGCACCCTGCGGTGTTGCCACGATGATGCCCTTGGGACATAGGGCCAGAACTTGGACGGCCGGGGTTGCCAGGGGAAGTGGCCGGGCGAATACCTGCTGGAGGCGCAACGTGCGGGCAATGAGCCCCGCTAAGCTCAGATCATCGCTGAGAATTAAAATGACATCTTGCATGCATACCTCCTGTTTCCGGTCGGTCAAAGGGCAGGGAATACGTACGTTTACGATTCAAAACCCTTCCAGCAGGGAAGGGTCTGTAGCATTTGCCGGGTCAAGGCTCCTGCTTTTTATTGTCGCCTATGATTCCCAGGGCGAACCCCTGCCGTATGCCTGCAATCACGTAAAAGACCATGGCACAGAGGGTGAGGATGACCGCTAGCCAAAGCAGCAGCAAATCCGGGCTGAGAGGCCAGGCGGGGTAAGCCGCCGCTAAAGCATCATGGAAGTAGGATGCCACCAGCGCGCAGATAAACACAACGTGGGCTGCCTTACCAATTAGATTGCTGTAAACCACGATGCCGTGTTTGAGCATCACCAGCCCGCCCGCCACCATTACCACTTCTTTGGCAAGCAAAATGAGGACTGCCGTCCAGGGGATTACCGCGGGGATCGCGGCGTTGCCCAGAGCCATGGAAAACATCGCGGCGAGCACCATCACTTTATCGGCAAAGGGGTCCACCAATTTCCCAAAATCTGTAATCTGCCCCAGCTTGCGTGCCAAAAAGCCATCCAGAAGGTCGGTAAAGCAAGCCACCAAAAACACGATGAGCGCAGGGTATTTCCGTCCCTGGATAAAGAGAACCGCGTACACCGGCACCAGCAAAAGCCGCAGCAATGTCAACAAGTTGGGGATATTGGCATTTTTTCTGACATACTCTCCAGGGGTCATCGCAGGCGCCTCCTTGCATGTGCCTTCAGTCAGGGTTATGCGTATTATAACATTATCGGTGTCCCTTGCCAACAACCTGTTGCGGCGGTTTGATGGGAAGAAGCCGGGAAGCGGGTCGGCTCGTTCAATGTGGTGGAATCCTTCACAACGACGAGGAGCAGTAAAGCTGATACAAGAAAAAATGTGCCCGCATACATTATTTTCTCAAAAGGGTTGACAAGCACTTTTGGCGGTGCTATACTCCAGTTATTACCAATATTCCCAAAAACAACGGGGAAAATATAGTGGTTCTGCTTAATTTGTGCTACTTCCATTGAAGGGGTTATTTTCTTTACCCATTTTTTCAGAATTCAGGCAGCAATGCTTGAAGATAGATAAAAGGAGGATACAAACATGAAAAGGTTCCTAGCAGTATTGGTCGTTATGGTACTGTCCCTGGCCCTGGTCACCTCGGCTTTCGCCGCTGACAAAGTTGGCGTGGCGATGCCCACCCAGAGCCTCCAGCGCTGGAATCAGGACGGCGACAACATGAAGAAGCAGTTGGAAGCCGCCGGCTACGAAGTGGATCTGCAGTATGCTGACAACGATGTGGCCCGTCAGGTTTCTCAGCTGGAAAACATGATCCTGGGCGGCTGCAAAGTGCTTGTCATCGCGTCGATTGACGGCAGCGCGCTGGGCAATGTGCTGGCTACCGCCAAGGAAAACAATGTGCCCGTTATCGCTTATGACCGCTTGATCATGGAAACCGCCGATGTGGACTATTATGCCACCTTCGACAACTACATGGTCGGCACCATCCAGGGCCAGTTCATCGAGGAGAAGCTGGGCCTGAAGGACGGCAAGGGCCCCTTCAACATCGAGATCACCGGCGGCTCTCCCGACGACAACAACGCCCGCCTGTTCTACCAAGGCGCTATCGACGTGCTGCAGCCCTACCTGGACAACGGCATGCTGGTTGTGCCCTCCGGCCAGATCGAGTTTGAAAAGATTGCCACCCTGGCTTGGAAGACCGAGACCGCCCAGGCGCGTATGGACAACATCCTCACAGCCAACTATGCCACCGGCACCAAGCTGGATGCGTGCCTGTGCTCCAATGACTCCACCGCTCTGGGCGTCATCAACGCGCTGATCAACTTCGGCCTTGATGCCACCAACTTCCCCATCGTGACCGGCCAAGACTGTGACAAGCCGAACATGCAATATATCATCAACGGCACGCAGGCTATGTCTGTGTTTAAGGACACCCGTACCCTGGCTGAGAAGACCGTGGGCATGGTGACTGCCATTCTGCAGGGGACCGAGCCCGAAGTGAACAACACCACCGATTATGACAACCATGTGAAAGTTGTTCCTTCCTACCTGTGCACCCCCGTGTTCGGCGATGCCAGCAACTACAAAGAGCTGCTGATCGACAGCGGCTACTACACCCTGGAGGACATCGGCCAGTAACAAGCCGCCCTTAGGGCACACTCAACTGCGGCAAGGCCCGGGCAGTCCATTGGGGCTGCCCGGCAGCTAAGGAAGCAGACCGTTTGGCACAGCAGGCGGGCGAGGGTGATGGACTTTCGCCCGCCACTGTTATTTCTTGGTTATTTATGGTATGATCGTGAAAATATCCATCAAGCGCGTGCACGGGGAGGGAGTCTACGTGGGCAAAGTGCTACTGGAAATGCGGGATATCACGAAGCTTTTTCCGGGCGTTCGGGCTCTGAGCGATGTGAACATCACCGTCGATGAGGGCGAAATTCATGCCCTGTGCGGGGAGAATGGCGCGGGCAAGTCCACGCTGATGAATGTGCTCAGCGGCATTTATCCTTATGGGACCTATCAGGGGGAGTTCTATTACGATGGGGAACTGTGCCAGTTCCATACCATCCGGGACAGCGAGAAAAAAGGCATCGTCATCATTCATCAGGAGCTGGCGTTGGTGCCCTATTTGTCCATGGGCGAAAACATGTTCTTGGGCAATGAGCAGAAGCGTGGCGGCCGTTTGGATTGGGACACGACTTACAAAAAGGCGGAGGAATACATGCAGGTGGTGGGATTGCATGAAAACCCGCGCACCCTCATTAAGGATCTTGGCATGGGCAAGCAGCAGCTGCTGGAGATTGCCAAGGCTCTTGCCAAGAATGTACGGCTGTTGATTTTGGATGAACCCACTTCCTCGCTGAACGAAAGTGATGCGCGCAAACTGCTGGAGCTTCTGATGCAGTTTAAGAAGGAGAGAGGCATCACCTCGATCCTGATTTCTCATAAATTAAACGAACTAGCATATGTGGCGGACAAAATCACCGTGCTGCGGGACGGAAAGACCATTGAGACATTGCAAAAGGCAGAGGTTAGCGAGGCCCGCATCATCCGGGGCATGGTGGGCAGGGAGATGAGCAACCGCTTTCCCTCCAGGGATACCAAACCCTCTGACGATGTAGCCCTGGAAGTGCTGAACTGGAATGTATACCACCCCCTTTATGCCGGTAAAAAGGTGGTGGATCATGTGAGCATCAAAGTCCACAAGGGCGAAGTGGTGGGTGTGGCGGGGCTAATTGGCGCGGGCCGCACGGAGCTGGCCATGAGCGTCTTTGGCAAAGCCTACGGCACCAAAATCACTGGTACGCTGATCAAGGATGGGGTTGTGCTGGAACTGAGCGGGGTACCGGACGCCATTGCCCACGGCCTAGCGTATATTACCGAGGACCGCAAGGGCAATGGCCTGGTGTTGGGGGACAGCATCAAACACAACGTGACATTGGCGCACCCTCAGGCCATCAGCCGCCGCGGCATACTGGACCAGGACAGGGAAGCCCAAAGCGTGGAAGTCTACCGCAACAAACTGGACATCAAGTGCCCCACCATTGAGCAGAAGGTGGGCAATCTGTCCGGCGGGAACCAGCAAAAAGTGTTGGTGGGCAAGTGGATGTTTGCGCATCCCGATGTGATGATTTTGGATGAGCCCACCCGAGGCGTGGATGTAGGCGCAAAATATGAGATCTATCAAATCATTAACGATTTGGTTGCGGAAGGCAAATCCATCCTGATGATTTCCTCGGAAATGCCGGAGCTGCTAGGCATGTGCGACCGTATCTATGTGATGAACGAAGGCAAAATGATTGCGGAACTGGACCGGAAAGAGGCAACGCAGGAAGTGATCATGAACCACATCATGCAAGCGAGCAAGGGGGAAATGGGAGCATGAGTACCATACAATCGAACCTACCTACCTCGGACCAGAAACGAGCCAAGCTGAATGCGGGGGGCATGCGGCAGTATTCTATGCTGATCGCACTGGTGGCCATCGTCATTTTGTTCTATGTGACCACCAAGGGCGTGTTGCTTGTGCCGATGAATGTGTCCAACCTGATCGCCCAAAATGCCTATGTGGTCATTTTGGCTGTGGGCATGCTCATCTGCATCCTCACAGGGGGCAACATCGATCTGTCCGTGGGCTCCGTGGTGGCCCTGGTAGGCGCGGCGGCGGGCAGTTTCATCATCGTGCAGAAGATGGACGTCTATTTGTCCGCGGCCCTGTGCATCCTGTTGGGCTTGGCCATAGGAGCGTGGCAGGGCTTCTGGATCGCCTATGTGCGCATCCCAGCCTTCATCGTCACCCTGGCGGGTATGCTGATGTTTAGAGGTCTCACGCTCAGCGCATTGCAGGGGCTTACATTGGCGCCCTTTCCCACGGAGTTTTTGCAATACTCCACCGGGTTCTTCCCCGACTTCATTGGCACGCTTCCTTTTCTGGGGGTGAAAAACGGAACATCGCTTGTGGTGGGCGCGCTGATTGTGCTGGCCTTTTGGGTGACGCAGGCCCTCAGCTTTGTAAACCGGCGCAAGAAGGGTTATGCTGTGGGCAGCGTCTTTGGCCTGCTGGCCAAGATGGTCGTCATTGGCGGAGTCATCATGGCGCTGTTCTACATGCTGTCCCAGTACAAAGGCATCCCCACCGTATTGATTTTGCTTGGCATCCTGCTGCTGGTGTACTCCTTTTTTACCAG
>JAVBSI010000002.1:0-14106 GCA_031556815.1 Eubacteriales bacterium
TCGCTATGACATCGGTGGTGTCCATCGAAATATCCAACATTCTTTATAAAAATGATCCACTGGTGGGGGTGGGGGTGGCCACCTGCGCCACTGACGCGCCGGACTGGTAAGCCGTAAACAACTTATCCAGGCCCATGTCTACAGAATATTGCCTGCCCAGCATCTGGCCGAAGGCTACGAAAAACTTGCCAAAGGCGGCGTCGTATTGCTGGTCTTTAAACTGCTCCCCAAAACCGGAGCTGCTGAGCATCAGCTGGGCGTTGTTATCGCTGAAGCTTCTTTTCATTTCCTGGCCTGATGCGATGCCATAGCTGTCCTCTCCTGCCGCGCCCAGCAGCAGGAAGTCCTCTTCCCCCATGTTCCAACGGGTGAAGAGCTTGCTAGCATACGCCTGTGCGTCCAAGCCGTCCAGAAAATGCACCACGGCCACCCGCACTTTCACCCCGGTACGGCTCTCCGCCACGGATTGAAACTCCTGAATCTGCGCAACCATCTCCTGGGACAGCACGTTGGCATCGTCTGTTACAGCACCGCGGTCTATGGGAAAGCGCGCTTCCCCCAGCGCAAGGGCCGGCGCAAGCAGCAGGACGGCTACGACGATGGCCCCAAGGGCCTTGCAAAACTTGTTGTTCATTCTATGTCCCTCCGGCCTTCACTGATATAGCTCGCAGGGTTTCATGCCCAGCAGCCGCGCCAAAGCGCCTCCGGTTTTGGTGTCCAGCTGCTGATTGAAGTCCGCCGCCGCCTGATTATAGGTGGCGATCACCGGGCTTGCGGCCAGCTGCTTCATGTCCGCAGTGAGCATGTCCAAATAAGCTTGGTCCCGGGCGCTGGCCGCAAAGCTTCCTGCTGCCAGCAGCTTGTCCTCCACCCGCTCAGCCGCGATGGAGAGCCGGCCATCCTCCTGCTTCATGGTAGCCAGGCTGGCTTTCTCATCCCGCAGCTTGTGGGCGGCGTTTTCCAGGGCCAGCACATCCGCGTCCGTGGCAGGCAGATGCCTCCTGGCCACCACGCACAGATTGAGCCCATCCGCGCCTCGGAAGGCCAGCATGTCCATCAACCCGCTCTCTCCGCTCAGCAGAGCGGATACCTGCTTTCGATCGTCGTTAAAGCCGCTGACCGTACCAAAGATGAGCCCAAAGAGAACCAGAGCGAGTGATATGAGAATACACACGCCAACGGAGAGTTTTGGTTTCATGTTTTTCCGGTTTCCTTTCCTGTCTGTTGCGATTCTTTGGTTTATGCCACGGCGGGCTATGCCCCTGCCGGCTTAATGCTTCAGCTCCAGCAGCTTTTTCTTCAACTCGTCTTCCATCACCACCAGGCTCTTCTCCGCCTCAATGCGCTGGGCCCGGCCCTCATCCTGGATGCGCATCACCTCGGTGATGGTGTCGATGAGGCCTTGGTTGGTCTGGGCCAAGGTCTGCAAATCGATGATGCCCCGCTCCGCTTCCTGGGCGGTTTGAATCGTGCCCATCTTCAGCTTCTCGGCGTTCTTGGTGAGCAGCTCGTTGGTCATATCGGTGACGGCCTTTTGCGCGGAAAGTGCCTCCTGGCTATGCTGCATGCCCAGCGCCAGTACAATCTGGCTTTTCCAGAGGGGCAACGTATTGGAAAGCGTGCTTTGGATGCGCTCCACCAACAGGCTGTCGTTGTTTTGCAGCAAGCGGATCTGCGGCGCCATTTGCAGGGCCACCTGACGGGTCAGCTTCAAATCATGAAGCTTCTTCTCAAACCGGTCACAGGCGGTGGCCATATCATTCGCCCGCTGAGCGTCCATGGCATCGCCGGAAGCGGAAGCCTTTGCCTTTAGTTCTTGCAAAGAGGTCGCCCGCACCTGAGCCAGCTTCTGCTCACCGGCCGCAATGTACATGGTCAGCTCTTTAAAATACTGGGTGTTCATGTCATACAGGTGGTTAAACATGCTCACATCTTTAAGCAGTTGCACCTGATATCCCTCCAGGGAGCCCGCGATGTTGTCCACGTTCACTTCTACTTTATCAAAGCGGGTCTTCAGGTCGCTGATGGCCTTCTTTGCGTTCCAAAACAGCTTGCCAAGGCCCTTGGGCTCTTCCGCCGAATCGCCAAAGCCCTTAATCTCATTCACCAGCTTCACCAGCATATCGCCCACTTCGCCGGTCTGGTCCGTTCGTACGGTGGCAAGGGCGCTATCACTGAAATCCGCTATTTTTTTTTGGGCTTCCGCGCCAAAGAGCAGCACATGATCCGGGTTTCCGATATCGATCTTGTTCACGAACTCCTGGATGTTGCGCTTGTCCTCTTCGGTAAGCATGGACGTGTCCATGTCCTTGAGGGTTGTTTCCACGGCCTTGGGGGCGGCGTCCTGGCCAAGGGCCTGCACCGCCTCATCCAGTATGGCCTTATCCTGCGCCATGGAGGAAGTGTCCAGCGTCAACACTGGAGCCTGGGCGGATTGGATGGCGGTTTCGGGCGCGCCGTTTTGGTTTTCAGTCATGGATGGGGTCCTCCTCTATCTCATTGTCATCTTTGGTTTATTCTTGCTGTTTCTGAGGCGCTTGGGCCATGGCCTGGCCGTCCTGGGCATAAAAGCTGGGCTCTTCCTTCTCCAGGGCGCTTTGAGCGGGGGCCGCTGTGCCTGCCTGGCTTGCGGCAGGGGCCGCCGTTTGTTGTCCGGTTGCCTGCGCCCGCTGCTGAATCGCGTCGTTCACCTGCTGGTCGATCTTTGCGGCCTGTTTTGCCTGCTGGGCCGCCATCTGCAAGGCGCTTTCCGTAAGCCCGTCGCGGGTGAGCATCTGTTCCAGCACATCAATGTCCGTGGTGATATCCAGCACATCATCCTTATAAAGGTTGTCAAGCATCTTTTGGCAGCCCCTCAGCACCACGCCCAAGGCCTCGTCGATGCGCCTGCGGGCGGCTACGGAATCCTGTCCAGCCACGTTCCGTTCTCCCAGTACCCGGTACCCCCGGGTGAGCTTGAGGGTGGTGGGTAGATAATAATCCATAAACTTTCGGATCTGAGGCGCTTTCGCGGGCTTATCGTACACCGCGCGAAAAACCTCCGCGCACTGATTTTCCAGCTGGGTTAGCGTTGCGTTTAGAGACGGTTCCTTGATCTGCTTGTTTTCCTCATGCAGGTCAGAAATCATCTGGCGGCCTTTGCTCAGCAGCGCGTCCACCTCCGGGTTGCCGGTTTCGGCGGCCAGGTTTCGTAAACTGCTGGGCATCTGCACCTTGCTGCTTACATCCAGCCCCTCGCCCATCACCTTCACCACCGCGCCCGCAAGGCCGCTCAGCGCAAAAGCCAAAATGTATCCGCCTAGGCTATGGGGATGGAAAATGGCGGAAAAAAGGGCAAATACCACGCCAAACGCAATGATGCCCGCGCCCAATCCCTTGGTCTTCTTTGGCTTTTTGCTCTGTCTGTTCATCCGGCTGCTCCTTTGGCTTTGGTGTGGTCGGATGAAGCGCCTCTTCGTGCGTCTCATCGGAACCAATTATAGCATAGTTTCCAAGGTGTGAAAAGAAGGGGAGACTGAAAACCGCTAAAGAGATGATGAAAGTTCGTTTAGAATTCCATGAGGAAATGAACCTTTGTCCTTGTTACGCTTCCACCCAACCCCGGGCCCTCTCTACCGCCCGGTGCCAGCCATGAAGCGCCAGATCCCGGTGGTGGGCGTCCATGACGGGACGGAAGGTGAGATCCGGCTTCACCATCTGCGCGGTTTCCTCCTTGCTTTGGTACAGCCCCACGCCCAGCCCGGCCAACAGGGCCGCGCCCAGCGCGGTGGTCTCCAGCACCATGGGCCTCACCACAGGGATTCCTAGAATATCCGCCTGGAACTGCATCATGAACCCATTGGCGCTGGCGCCACCGTCCACCTGCATGTGGGAGGGCGCATGGCCGCAATCCGCCACCATGGCGGTGTACAGATCATGGTTCTGATAGGCGATGGCCTCCAGCGCGGCCCGCACAATGTGCGCGCGGCCGGTGCCCCGGGTCATGCCCACCAAAGTGCCCCGGCTATACATGTCCCAGTAGGGCGCACCCAGCCCTGTAAAAGCCGGTACCAAAAACACCCCGCCGGTATCGCCGATGCTCAGCGCCATCTGCTCACTCTGGGCGGCGGTGTCGATCATATGCAGTTCGTCTCGCAGCCATTGAACCGTTGCCCCACCCATGAACACGCTGCCCTCCAGGGCATAGGTTGGCTTGCCCTGGAGGCGCCAGGCCATGGTGCTTAGCAGCCCATGGCCGCTGACCACAGGGGTTTCGCCGGTATTCATCAGCATGAAGCAGCCCGTGCCATAGGTGTTTTTCACCATACCGGGGGCGAAACATGCCTGACCAAAAAGGGCGGCATGCTGATCCCCCGCAATGGCCGCCACGGGAATAGGCCGCCCCAAAATCTCCGCCCGCAGGTTGCCAATCACCTGGGCGCTGTCCACCACGGTGGGCAACACCTCCCGGGGAATGTCCATCATATCCAGCAATTCCTGATCCCAGGCTTGGGTGTGTAGGTCAAAAAGCATGGTGCGGGAGGCGTTGGTGGCATCCGTCACATGAGGGCGGCCCTCCACCAGATGCCAAGCCAAAAAGCTATCCACCGTGCCAAAGCACAGCTCGCCTTTTTCTGCCCGTTGGCGCAGACCGGGCAGATCCAACAGATATTGCAGCTTGGTGCCGCTGAAATAAGCGTCCGGCACCAGGCCCGTCTTTTGAAGGATGCTCTCGCCATGGCCCGCGTCCTTGAGGCGCTGCACCAGCTGAGCCGTGCGGCGGCATTGCCACACGATGGCCGGATGCAGGCAGCGTCCGCTGTCCTTCTCCCACAGCAAGGTGGTCTCCCGCTGGTTGGTGATGCCGATGGCGGCGATGCGGCTCAGGTCCACTCCGCTCAGTTTCACGGCGGTTTGCAGGACGGTCACCTGACTGCCCAGAATGTCCTCCGGGTCGTGTTCCACCCAGCCGGGTTTGGGGTAGTGCTGGGCAAACTCCATGGCTTGGGAAGCCAAAATGCGCCCCTGCTGATCAAAGACGATGGCGCGGGAACTTGTGGTTCCCTGATCCAGCGCGACCAATACCTGGTTGTCCATCTACCCTTCCTCCTTTGGTTCTCTCCTAGATCGGTTGGCCAAACAGCCGCTTTTTGCGCTCCATCATCTGGGACGTCCGTTGGATGTACTCCGCCACGTTGCTCACGTTAGGCGCCCGCTCGATACGCAATTCCCGCTGAGGGAAGACCCGCTTGCTAATGGCCCCTGCGCCCACAGCCACGATAGAGGTGTTCTCTTCCATGATGTCCACGTTGTACAGGCAGGCCGCGCCCGGTATGGCGTATCCCACGTTTTGCTGCTGCCCGGCCATGTACTTTTGCCGGTACAGGTAATAGGGCTCCATGCCCAGGCTGGCCGCGGTGTTTTCTCCCATCTGCACCATGGCCGCCGCCACTGCCGGGCTGGGTAACGCAACGCCTTCCAGGTTCAGACGGCTGGAACGCTTGATGGCCAGCGTGTGCACGGTAAGGCTGTCCGGCCCAAGGCGGATGACCTCCTCCATGGTGTGGGCAAAATCCGCTTCGCTTTCCCCGGGCAGGCCCGCGATCACATCCATGTTGATGTTACCAAAGCCCAAACTCCGCGCCAAAGCAAAAGCATTCACGGTCTCCTGGGCGCTGTGATCCCGTCCGATACGCCGCAAGGTAGCGTCGTTCATGGTCTGCGGGTTCACGCTGATGCGGGTGACGCCATGGCGGCGCAGCACCTCCAGCTTGCCCTGAGTGATGGTGTCCGGCCGCCCAGCCTCCACCGTGCACTCGACGGGGTTCGGGAACTGCCCGCACACCTGCGCCAACAGTGCCGCAAAATCCGGCTGGGAAAGAGCCGTAGGCGTGCCCCCTCCAATGTATAAAGCTCGCAGCCGCAAGCCGCCCTCCCGCATCAGCTGGGCCGAAGCTTCCATTTCTTGATACAGCGCATTCAAATAGGCTTTTGTGCTGTCCGGCTTTCCCAAGGCCTCACCCGGGAAGGAACAGTAGGCACAACGGGTACGGCAAAAAGGAATGGATACGTATACGTCCACCTCATCCGGCTGCGGCAGAGGCAACGTTTGTTGGATGGCCACGATGCGCCGCAGCAACCCCGCTTTTTCAGGCTGTAGGTCAAAATCCTCCGCCACGGCGTCGGCGGCGCTGGCTAAGCTCTGGCCCATCGCCATTTTCTCGTACACCAACCGCGTGGGCCTGATGCCTGTTAGCGACCCCCAGGGCGGCTGGTGCCCGGTCATCCCCTTAAGCAGGTTATACAGCGTCAGTTTGCACAGGCGCTTTTGCAGCCGCTTATATACAATAGCCCGCCGGGCAGGCTCCACCTCCTTGGGAATGGGCATCACCCGCTCCGCCTTGTATCCGCGAAAGGTGAACGCACAATGCCAGAGGCCGGCGGTTTCGTCCGTATCAAAAACATGGATCAAACTCTCCAGGCCCGGCGCACCGGCGGAAGGCAACTTCCCTTCCGCTTCCGGCTCCACCTGAAAAGCCTGCGCATGAAAAAACAGCTTCAGCACATCGCAAAGCTCGTTGGCAAATCCTGGCAAGGGTGTATACAGCATCACACGAACCGGGGTGCCGGTCATGAAGCCGCCCCATCCCGGCCTGTCTGGGTAAAGGCGCCATGGCCCGGATAAGCCGTCATCCGCGGGCTTAATGCCATCAGCTTCCGCAGGGACTGCTTCAGCTCCTGGAAGCTTCCATCCTCAAAATCAGTGCGGCCGTAGCCGCCGTCAAAAAACGTGTCTCCGCACAAGACCCCTTGGCCGTCTGGCAGCAAAAAACAGCAGCTTCCCGCACTGTGACCGGGGGTGTGTAATACGGTGATGTCCACGCCGCCCAAGGGCAGACGTTGGCCGTCTTGCATCGGCGTTGCCTGGGTGGCGACGGTCATGGGAAGGCCAAAACGCCGACTACAATTCATCCCGTCATCCGTTAGCTTGGGCAGGTCCAGCGCATGCAGATACAGCGGGATACCAAAATGATCGCACACCTCATCCACACCGCCCATGTGATCGTAATGACCATGAGTGAGCAGCACCGCCGCCGGCTTGCGGCTTCCCACCGCCTGAATGATCTGTTGCCCGTCCCCACCCGGGTCCACAATGAACGTATCGCCGGTATCACGGTTTTCCACCAGGTAACAGTTCACATGGTACTCTCCCACGGGCAGACATTGGACGGCAATGGACGGCATGCAAATACCCCTTTCGTGTCAAAACTGCTTCTTGGAATCCAACAAAATCGTGACCGGGCCATCATTCACCAAGGCCACCTTCATGTCCGCCCCAAAAGCCCCGGTGGCCACGGTGATCCCCTGAGCCCGCCAGTCCGCTACCAGCTTCTCGTACATGGGGTTGGCTACCTCCGGACGGGCGGCGGTGATGAAGCTGGGCCGCCGGCCACCCCGGGCGTCCCCCAGCAAAGTGAACTGGCTCACCGCCAATATCGCCCCGCCGATGTCCTGTAACGAGCGGTTCATCTTGCCCTGCTCGTCCTCAAAGATGCGCAGATGGGGCACCTTGTCCATCATGTATTGGAGGTCCTTTTCGCCGTCCCCTTCCTCCACGCCCAGCAACACCAAAAGCCCGGCGCCCACCTGGCCGACGGCTTGGCCTTCCACCGTAACGCAGGCCTCACAAACCCGCTGAATCACCGCTCGCATAAGAGGCTACTCCTTTGTGAAAAATGCAGCCGGGATCGGCGCGCTGGTTATGTGCTGCTACGGTAGATCTCAATGATGTCCGAGCGGTTTTGCAGCTGCTTGAGCGCCTTATCCAGCTGATCCTTTGACTTGACCTGGATCACCATGGTAATCACGCTGGTCTTTCGCCTATCATCACGCTTGGCGCTGACCGCCACGATGGGAATGTTCATGTTGCCGATGAACAACGCCAGCTCGCCCAGCAAGCTCACATGGTCGTAGGCAATGATGTTAATGCTGGCGTTAAAGGGCGCGCCGGCGTCGGTATCCGCCCAGCTGACCTCCACCATCCGCTCCTGGTCGGAGTTGGTGGCGTTGAGGCAATCCGCTTTGTGAACCGTCACGCCCCGGCCCCGGGTGATATATCCAGTAATCTCGTCCCCGGGCACCGGATTGCAACAGCGGGCAAAGCGCACCAACATGCCGCCTTCACCCTTCACATAGATGCCATGGCTGGGCTTGCCCAGCTGTTTTTGCACTTCTTGCTGGCTAACCTCCTGCACCTTGGGGAGTACAGGGGCTTCCAACTTGCGCTGTTCATCCAACAAGCGGCCGATGACATAAGCCGCAGCAATCCCACCATAACCCACCGCGCCATAGATATCGTCCAGCTCCTGGAAGGCGTAGCGCTTGAGGATAGGCTCGTAGAAATCCGGCTTGGTGAGGGTGGGCAACGCCACGCCTCGACGCTTGGCTTCCTTCTCCAGCATGTCGCGACCCTTGACCACGTTTTCGCCCCGCAGTTCTTTTTTGAAAAACTGCCGGATCTTGGCCCTGGCCTGCTGGGTCTTGACAATCTTTAACCAGTCCATGCTGGGGCCCTTGGAGGAGGGGGAGGTTAAAATATCCACCCGATCACCGGTTTCCAGCTCAGAATCTAGCTGAACGATGCGGCCGTTGACCTTGGCGCCAATACAATGGTTGCCAACGCCGCTGTGGATGCGGTAGGCAAAATCAATGGGGGTAGCGCCCCTTGGCATGCTGACAATATCCCCCTTGGGGGTAAAGAGCAGCACTTCCTCGCTGAAAAGGTCTGTTTTCAGGGAATCAATAAACTCCCGGCTGTCACGCGTCTCCTTCTGCCAGTCCAAGATTTGCCGCAGCCAGTAGAGCTTGTTGTCCAAATCCCCTTCGCTTGTGCCCTCTTTGTAGCGCCAATGGGCCGCCACGCCAAATTCCGCGACCCGATGCATCTCCCAGGTGCGAATCTGAATCTCAAAGGGGAAGGGCATTTTGCGCCCACCGATCAAGGTGGTATGGAGGCTTTGATACATATTGCTCTTGGGCACGGAGATATAATCCTTAAACCTGCCTGGGATCTGGTTCCACAGGGTGTGCACGATGCCCAGCACAGCGTAGCAGTCCTGCACGGTGTCCACCAGCACGCGCACGGCAATCAGATCATAGATTTGGTCAAAGGTTTTACCCTGTTCGTTCATCTTCTTGTAGATGGAATACAGGTGCTTGGGCCTCCCGTCCATCTCGTAGTGGATATGCTGCGCGTCCAGTTTTTCCCCCAGCTCGCTGATGACCAGGCGGATATTCTCCTCCCGTTCCCCCCGGCGGAAACCCACCTTTTGGGCGATGTCGTGGAAGGCCTCCGGGTCAATGTATTTGAAGCTGAGGTCCTCAAGCTCCTGCTTGACAGAGTTCATGCCCAGGCGGTGCGCCAACGGGGCAAAGATGTCCAGTGTCTCCTCGGCGATGGCCTTCTGCCGGCTTTCGGGCTGAAAACGCAGGGTGCGCATATTATGCAGCCGATCCGCAAGCTTGATGATGACCACCCGGATGTCCTTTGACATGGCCAAGATCATTTTGCGCAGGGATTCGGCCTTCTGCTCCTCCCGGTTGGTAAAATCCAGCTTATCCAGTTTTGTGACCCCGTCTACCAGCTGGGCCACCTCATCGCCGAATTCCTTTTCAATCGTGGCCAGGGTGATGTCCGGGCAGTCCTCCACGGTGTCGTGCAAAAAGCCCGCCGCGATGGTTGGCGCGTCGATCATCAGTTCCGTCAAAATGCTGGCCACAGACACCGGATGGATGAAATACGGCTCGCCACTCTTGCGCACCTGGTCGTGGTGGGCGTTCTGGGCAAACTCATAGGCTTTTTTAACCAGCAGGTAGCTGTCGCCGGGATGGTGCTTTTGCACGCGCGCCAGCATCTTTTCCAAAGGCATACATTCGTTGGTGATATAGGCGAGCATACTTGCACCTCCTCTCAAGCGGATAACGCGCGCAGGGCATGCAAGATGGGGGCGTCCCCGAGATTGCATGCCACGGGCGGACAAAGGGTGTACGCAAAAGGGCTTTCCGTATAGCGCATCAGACCCAGCTGCTTGAAGGCCAGCAGACCCGTCCGCGCCTGGGGCAAGGGCAGATGCGCAGCGGCGGCGGCCTGGTTCAGCGTGGCCAAGGCGCTGGCACGGAGTTTGCGGTATAACCGCCGGTAGGCTTCATCCCCCGCGTCGAGGGACGCGGCCAAAGCACGCAAGGCATCCATATGCGCCAAAGCCTGCACCTGTGCATGGGGCAGCCTCTCTTGCCACAAAGCAGCCTCGCCGGGAAGGATCTCCCCGTCCAGCAGGATCACCCGCCGCCAGCAAGTTCCCACATGCTCCAGTACAGGCATCAGCAGCAACGTAGGAAAGCATAAGGGATCGCCAGGCAAACGCCATGCCATATCCAACGCACTGCCGGGGCCTTCTTGCAGCGCATCCCAGGCCCACTTGGCGCTTTCCCGGGTGCGAGCCACATAGAGGGTTCCCCGCTGCGGAGACGGCAGCCCGAAATCGGCAGCCATAACTTTATTATCTTCGAGATGGACCGCGCTTGTTCCTGCTAATTGGGGCCGCGTGGGTGCAGCGCCCGCCTCCAGCAAAGCATCCACCAAGGCCATGGCAAAGCCCTGCTCAGGCGCGGCGGCAATGGCCTGCTCCTGCGCGCCTGCCGCCGGACGGAAAGCCTTTACCTGGCACTGTAGCGTCGTTTTGTCCCGAAAGGTATTGCGGGTGATTTGATACACTATGTCTACCTGGCTGGGTAAAGCAGCGGCCTCACTCCCCATGCCAAAAGCGATGCCATCCATCACCGCTTGCCCATCCCGGAGCGTTACCTGCAGGTGCGCCCCGGCAGCGCCGCAGGCCCGGCGGCGTTCCAAAGCAAGGTTCTCACCCCAAAAAAGCGGAGCTGGGTTGCCCAGGCCAAAGGGCGACAACTGGTCGATTTCATCCGCAAGGGCCATCGTTGCCTGGGTGAGGGGCAACAGCTCATCGTATTCCTGGTAGGGAATGAACGCCTCCTGGGGCGCGGCTTCCCGAATCGCCCGCTGCATACGCCCGCAAAACTCGTCATAATGGCTCGCTTCCATGGTGCAGCCCGCCGCCTGCTCATGGCCTCCGTAGCGCGACAGCAGATCATCACAGGATTGCAAGAATTTATGGATGTTCACCCCGGGTATACTGCGCAGGCTGCCGTGGAGCAGTCCTCCCTCCCGGCTGAACACCCCGGTGGGACAGCCGTAGCGGCTGCATAGCCGCCCCGCGGCCAACCCCACCACGCCCACGTGCCAGCCCTCTCCTTGCACAAACAGAGCGGGATCCTTGACAAAATCATGAGCGGCGGCGGCTTGCAGGGCTTCCGCCAGCACGTCGCTCTCCATCTTACGCCGTTGCGTGTTCAGCTTGTCCAGCTCACCCGCGATCTTCCGCGCCTCATTTTCATCCCGGGTGCTCATCAGCCGAATCCCTTGCATGGCGTCCCCCAGACGGCCCGCCGCGTTTAGCCTTGGCCCCAGCTGAAAGCCCAGGGTATCACTGTCCACCTTTTCCGACGAACCACTCACCTCCAGCAGCGCCCGCAGACCCGCTCTGGAACGGGCGGAGATCAGCGGCAACCCCAAGGCCACAATCGCCCGGTTTTCGCCCAGCAGGGGCACGATGTCCGCCACGGTAGCCAGAGCGGCCAAATCCAGGTATTCCTCCGCCTTTTCCATGCCCAGCAAGGCCTGGGCCAGCTTCAGCGCCACCCCAGTACCGCAGAGCTTTGGGCAAGGATAACCTCCCAGCAGGGGCGAGAGCACAGCGTCCGCCGGGCAATCCGCCAGCCCCAGCTGGTGATGATCCGTCACGATGACCTGCATGCCAAGTTCCTTGGCCAGGGCCACTTCCTCACAGTTGGTGATCCCCAAGTCCACGGTGATGAGCAGCCGATAGCGCGCCGCAAGCTTATGTATTGCCTGGGCATTCAACCCATAGCCTTCCTCCCGCAAAGGCACATGGGGCGTTGCCGTCAGGCCGAAACGGTTCAGCGCGTCGCAAAGCAGGGCGTTGGCGCAGATGCCATCTACATCATAATCCCCATAGACCACAGTGGAAATGCAGTTTTTTTTGGCATTTTGTAGAATTTCCATGGCCTTTGCCATATCATGCATCAGCAGCGGGTCGCTGAATTGCTCCATCGTTGGACACAAAAACGCCTCTGCCTCTTGGGCTGTATCAATGCCCCGGGCCGCCAGCAGGCGCGCCATCACGCCCCCATGGGGCTTCAGCGCCATGAGGGTGCCTACGCTAATCTGGGCCAGGTTTCTTGGGACAAAACGAAGCATGAACGGTCCATCCTCCAGATCGAAAAAAGTCGATCCCTGAGATAGTATAGCACAAAGCGCCTCGTTTTGGGAGGCCAGCCGCCTGCCGCGTGCCTTTGCCGCACATCCATCAATGAGCATCATAGGATACAACGGATCACCGCCAAAGGAGGTTTTTTCATGGCCCTTTCCTGTCCTTCTCAGCCCGACTGCTCCCGCAACTTCGGCGTGAGCCCCTTTGTAAATATGATCAGCAATGACCTTGGATACCAGCAATCCGCCTTCCCGTGCTGTTCCCTCATCCCGTGCTGCGCTTGCCCCATCCCGTGCCCCCCCTGCCCCATGCAACCTGTATGTTCCGTTACCACTGGTACCGCCGCATCCATTACCGATACCACCGCCATTATCATGAACAATATGTTCTCCCCCACTTGCCCCTCCGTGACCCAGGTGGGTGTAGAATATTGCTTTGATCCCAGCTTTTCCTGTTCCCTGCAATCCATCAGCGCCCCGCCCTCGCCCTTTGCAGCGCAACTCACAGGCCTGTCCCCAAGCACCGTGTATTATTACCGTGCCTTTGCAGACACGGCCTGTGGACGCATGTACGGCCAGACTCTCAGCTTTGTTACGCAGGCTCCATCGCCCCCGGCCACTGTAACCACCGGCACACCCACCAATGTCACCAGTTTCGCTGCCACCATTGTCAACAACACGTATGCCAACGTTGCCGGCACCATCACTGAGGTGGGGGTGGAGTATTCTTTGAGCCCTCTTCTCACTTCCCCTCTGTCGGCCACCAGCGCGATCTCGACGCCTTTTTCCGTGCCTCTGACCGGCCTGACGCCCTCCACCACCTACTACTATAGAGCCTATATTGTGGCGAATGGCACTTATTACAGGGGCAACATCGCCTCCTTCTCCACCTTAGCCTAGTCATAACGCTGTCGCAAAGCTGCACATACCAAAAAGCAGCGGCCATGCCGCTGCTTTCGCTTTTATCATTCTTCCCCCGGCCATTTGGTGGGGTATTCCGGTACCGCATAAGAAAGGTTCTGGCCGTTTTTCTTCAACACCGTCAAAACGCTTTCCACATTCTGATCCTTGGTGTAAGGGGTAGGCGCAAAGTCGTTATAATCCGTGCGGCTGGAAATGCGGCAGGGAATAATGATGAACCCATCGTCCGTGACCTGGTCATCCTTTACCCGAAACTTGACCTGAAACATAAAGGTGGCCATATCACTGGGCTTGCTGTTGCCCGCAAAGCTGAAATTGCCTAAAGAGTAACAGATGTACTTGCCATTGTACTTCTCAATGGGGTTGATGCGATGACTATGATGGCCGATCACCAAATCCGCGCCTCCATCCACCGTGGCCCGCCCCAGCTTCACCTGGTTTTCATTGGGGGCGTAATCCAGCTCCGCGCCCCAATGGTAGTTCACCACCACCAACTGGCAACCTTCGCTGCGCAATGCGGCGATGTCCTCCGGTACCTTGGTGATAAGCTCTTCATGCCTTCCGCCAAAGGTCTGGTACGCCAGCAGGCCAATCTTAACGCCCTTCACGGTGAGGATGGCTGGTTCACCCTCGCTGGCATAGGGAACCCCGGCCGCCACCAGCACCCGTTTGGTTTCGGCGTTGCCCTCTTCCCCTGTGTCCAGGGCGTGGTTGTTTTCAAAAGACACAGCGTCCACACCGCCCCAGGGCAGCATGCTCGCATATTCCGGAGGAGCTCGAAACAAAAAATCGTTGTCCAGCTTCTCCTTGTTCTTGCCAGCCGTGGTCAGCGTGCCTTC
>JAVBSI010000036.1:0-16088 GCA_031556815.1 Eubacteriales bacterium
TTTCCTGAAGGTACTGGTCCTGGAGGCGCATCGTGTCATCCAGCAAGGATGCCAAAGCCATCTCATGCTCTTGCTTCGTAGGGTGATGGGCCAGATAGGCGTCCAGGATATACTCAAAGGCATCATCTTCATCATAATCACCCTCTCCCTGGTTACCATCCGCATCCAACACTTGGGTCTGATGCATGAATTGCAAATCCAGCAAGAGAAAGGCGTCAACAATTTCCGTCAGCCGGTGCGAAAACTCAGTTTTTAGGGCGGGCGGAATCCGGGCAGAGATATATTGACAGGCTTTGTGCAGATCGTAACCGTTCATGGAGCCTCCATCGCGAGAATTGAAAAGGGAAAGCACATTTTATTATACCCGATTCCCAAAAGGGATGCAAGAAAGTCCAGCGTAAAACGCGTAACAAAAAGAGCGCCCATACAGGACGCTCACTGGGAAAAACTTCCGGTTTGCGGTTACCCCCGCCTGACTTCCTTGATCTTGGCGGCTTTACCTTGCAGATTACGCAAATAATACAGCTTGGCACGGCGGGCCTTACCTTGGCGAACAATTTCGATGTGATCCACCCGCGGAGAATGCAGGGGAAATGTACGCTCCACACCAATGCCATAGGAAACGCGGCGGACGGTAAAGGTCTCGCGGATGCTGCCATTACGCTTGGCAATCACGGTACCCTCAAACGCCTGCAGACGTTCGCGGCTGCCTTCCACTACCTTCACAAATACACGAACGGTATCACCGATGCAAAACTTCGGCATATCGGTGCGAAGTTGAGCCTTCTCAATGGAACGAATGATTTCGCTCATTTTATGGGCCTCCTTCCTTCATAGACGTTCATGCCTGGCAGCGCAGGGGCTCCAGCAGAGGACCGCCCGTTTATCACACGCCCAATAGTATATCATGAAACCCTCTGACATTGCAAGAGCTCTAAGCAAGAAAAAGCAACGGAATCCATGCAGGCCCAAGAACGGGACAAAGAGGCCCAAATCGCCCATAGAAGCGACTTGAAAAAACCTATCACCTATGGTACAGTACTATATCAGACTTTTCAAACAGAGTCTAATCACATCAAAAGGAGTGGACCCGAAAAATGAAAAAAAGTTTTGCGTGGATTCTACTAGTGGTTATGCTGTTTTCTGTCGCTTCGCTGGCCCAGGCTTCCAGTGTAGACCTTACCGGCATGAGCTATGACCAGCTGGTGGCCCTTAAGGATGAGATCGATCTGGCCATATGGGCAAGTGAGGACTGGCAGGAAGTGAGCGTGCCCCAGGGCATATACGAAATTGGGAAAGATATTCCTGCCGGACACTGGACCATCAAGCCCACCGACGGCGGCAGCAGCTATGTAAAATGGGGCGATACCTTGGATGAGAGCGGTAAAGACTTGGGCTATGACGGAAAAATCTATGTGAGCGAGTCTTTGACCAGCGAGACCTATAAATACTACGAAAAGGGCAGCGACAAAACAGAGTGCGACTTTGAAGTGGCAGCTGGGCAATACATCGTAGTGGATAACGGCGATGTCATCTTTACCCCCTACACTGGCAAGCCGGGCCTGGGCTTCAAATAAGAGGAAGGCGAATAGGGTTCTTGTACGGGGCCGCCCCAAAGGGGCGGCCTTTGCAATGGGAAATGGCCGATGAGAGTGGTCGGTCTCATGCGGATGTTCTTACAACATTTGCCTTTCAGGTTATGTCTACTGTTCTCTTAAGCACCAAAACAAGTAGATGTTGGATAAGCAATGTTGGCTTTTTGGCTTGAAAAAAATCAGCACGCGTTTTATTATTACGTTGCGCAAGTCATTCATCGTGTCTTTGCGGTTTTGGATGAAGGTGTCGATTTGCAGGTGTAACATTGCGGTTTTGAAATGACCACTTCCCTGATTTGTTATGAATGCAGGATACTAATTTTAATGTTGTAATCCATATTGGCTATCAATATGGACGTACGCCTTGTGTTACATAGACTACAGTTCAAAACAAAAACAGACTGGCAATAACCAACCTGTTTTTGTGTCCTTATGAACATCCAATGGTGCGAGCGTTCATAAGGACAAACTCGAAAACCAGCACCAAATAAGGTTTTATGGCACCAACGAGTGAATTTTACATAAAATTCGAGAATGCAACAGAGCATGCCTATACTCTACGCTTTTTGACCGGCAAAATCCAGTTCGAATTTTGTTCCATGGTTCCGAAGGACGCCGTCTGTCAAACGTATACGCAGCAGACATGTATTTGGATCTTCCTCATTGGTGTGACCGTTGTCATACCATTCTGCAAAGACGACGCGCAGCTTGGCCATCATCTCCGTATTTTTTTCGCCGCACACCCAACCTAAGTTTTCGCCAATTCCATGTGCAGTGAACCATTCGCCACAAATGGCGACTTTGGGGTTTGTGTCAATTTGCCTCATTTTATTTGAAAGCGCGTAAGTCACTGCATAAAACGCGCCTTCCTCATAATAGGCGTTTACAATACGGACAGAAGGACTGTTGCCATCCAATGTTGCAAGAGAAAGATGTGTGTCACTGCCAAATCTTTCATTCAAAATCCGGATTGCGTCATTATATTTGTCCATTCGCTTACCCCCACTAACTATAAATACTGTCCGATTCCATACCGCCAAAAGTATTATTTCTTATTATATCACACAACCTTTTGGTTATAAATAAAAACAGGCCAGTAACATGGCTAGCCTGTTTTTGTCCTTATGAACATCCAATGATACGGGTGGTAGTACAGCACTTTCCCAAAAGGCTAATAAAGACAACGGGTTTCGAGTAGTCAAAAGCGGTATTTACCATGCCAACACCACCTGAAATGAAAAACAGCACCCATCTACTCGAGATGAAGTTCGCCCCCTTGTTTCCCTCCCTTTTGTGTCGATAATATGCTAAAATGTAAAAAAGAAACGAGGTGATAGAATGGGTAAGATTTCAAACAATCCATCAAATAAAGACTTTCTGAATGAGCTGAAGGGTCTCAAAAGGGCTCTTCAACTTATTAAATGTATGTCAAAGATATTGGGCAATGAATAGCAAGCTGAAGAGCTGACGGACATGCAAAAACTGCTTGAGGAAACTGGAAAGCAAACCCAAGAGTCGATCAAACTATGTGATGATTTCAATAGTACTTTTGCCAATAATGGCTGGATTGCCTATGAAAGCTTTAATTCTGAGGCAATGAAAAATGCGATGTTCTGTTTTCACTCCAACGGAATGAACGCGGCAGAAGAAGTATTGCTAAAATATTATTCTGCTACTGAGTTGTCACAAAGGATCCATTTGCTTCTAGGATCCAAACATTTTGAGCCATGGGAAAGCATCCTCAATACCGCGTTTCAGCGATATCAGCAAGATGATTATATTTCGGGTATTCCACTGCTTTTAATGGTTGCAGACGGTGTAGTAAATAACACGAATATGAATGATGGTTTGTTTTCAAAACAGAGTGCTATGGAAGTTTGGGATAGCATCGCTGGACATAGCAGCGGCCTTAAAAAGGTAAAAAGCATTATGGCAAAAGGGCGAAGAAAAACCAATACGGACCCAATATATCTACCTTATCGCAACGGGATTTTACACGGTCGGGATGTGAACTATGGCAATCAAGCCGTGGCGGCGAAGTGCTGGGGGATATTGTTTGCTGTTAAGGATTGGGCCGATAGTTTTCTAAACGAACATGAGAGAAAGCTAAAGTATGCTAAAAAGCACGACAAGAAAAGCATGTCATTAGGCGACTTGATTCATAGCCTAAAAAACCGGCAAGATGACCAAGCGCATTCCGAAGAGATGCTTAAACAATGGAAACCGCGTGACATTCATATCGGAGTGAACATTCCTGAAACGGGTGATTCTAATGTCTACACAAGAAATTCACCTGAACATTGCGTTGCACTCTTTATTTCAATGCTTAATAAACAAAATTACAAATCTCTATCCGAGTTGATAGATCGAGGTTATGATGGGAATGGCGACAAAGGAAAGGGTGCACTTAGAAATTTACGGAATGCTTATAAGCAAATAAAGGATGTGACGTTTCAAATCTTGAGCATTGACGACAATGCTGCTTCTGTTACCGAAATTATGGTGAGATTATGGTATCAACGAGATGGAATGTGTTATGTTCTAGACAACAAGTATCGTTTGATATATATGGTTAATGGCACGCCAGCCGTTAGAGGCGAGGAAGGTGGCACTTGGAAGATTGTTACAGGATATGCTCAGATACAGTATCAAGGAGACGTTCAACGGTAACCGTGTATTGGAGTATGGAAGAATACATCAAAAGCAGAGAAAGTAAATTGAAGGGTAAACACATATTTAGAATAAATAAAAGGCTAGGAAAAATTTGGTTTCCTAGCCAATTTTTGGTCTGGGTGAGAGGATTTGAACCTCCGGCCTCTTGAACCCCATTCAAGCACGCTACCAAACTGCGCCACACCCAGATGCATTTCATTGTCCCTGAGGCACAGGTGAGATTATACTGGCTTTTCGTAGGTTTGTCAAGTAAAACCTTTTGTGCTGGAAGGGACAGCTTCCTCCTGTGTGAACCTTTTTCTTCGTTCGTAATGGGGCTGCATTTTATGGTATAATCAATCAAACAGTACCAAGGGGGAGGATTTCCATGCGTAGGTGCATTACCAATATCTTACTCACCCCAGGGGTGACAACAGAAAAGCACATTCCCTTCATCCAGGATGCTGAGCTCCATATTGATGGCAATCGCATCGCATATGCCGGGCCAAGGCAGAGCGCGCCTGATTGGGCTGCGGAGGAGACCATCGATGCGCTGGGCGCTTTGGCCATGCCGGGGCTGGTCAATATGCATACCCACACGCCCATGACCCTGTTGCGCAACGTGGGCGGAGACATGGATTTGGATGATTGGCTCCACAAGGCAATTTTTCCGATGGAGGCAGGACTTTCGGATCCATTGGTACGAGCCGGCACAGATCTTGGCATGATGGAGATGATTCGTTTTGGCACTACCTCCTTTTGTGACATGTATATGCATATGGAGGCCGTGGCGGAAGGCGTGCGGGATAGCGGCATGCGGGCATTGCTGGGGCATGGGGTAGTTGATTTTGATGAAAGCTGCGCGGATTTGGAGCCTGGCATTGCTTTTGCCAAGGCATGGCATGGGGCGGCCAATGATCGCATCCGGGTGAGCCTGGCCCCGCACTCGGAAGGCGCCACTACGGATGTGGTGCTGCGCCGCATTGAGCAAGCGGCGGGGGAGATGGGCCTGCCCATCCACGTACATGTGAGCGAGACCAAGCTTGACTTTGACGGCTGTAAAAGCCGCCGGGGCATGACCCCACCTCAATATCTGGAGAGCCTAGGGATTTTGCGGCATCCGGTCATTGCCGCCCATTGTGTGTGGTTCACGGATGAGGACATTGCGCTGTTTGCAAAACGAGGATGTACCATTGTGCACAACCCTGTCAGCAATTTGAAGCTGGCCAGTGGGGTGGCGCCCATCCATAAGATGCTGGAGGCCGGCTGCAAAGTGGCCATCGGCACGGATGGGGTTGCCAGCAACAACAACCTGAACCTTTGGGAAGAGATGAAGCTTATGGCTATGCTGCAAAAGGGTACGTTGCTTGACCCTAAGGCGATCTCGGCGGCGCAATGCCTGGCGGCGGCCACCAGCACAGGAGCAGCAGCCATGGGCTATCCTGATTTGGGATTGTTGAAAGAGGGATACCTGGCGGATGTGATCTTGGTGGACATGGATGTTGCAAACGCTGTGCCCGTTAACGATCAAGAAAGCGCCCTTATCTATGCGACCCAAGGCAGCGATGTAAAACTAACCATGGTGAACGGTGAAGTGCTATACCAAGATGGTCGGTTTTTGACCCTGGATGAAAGGGCGGTGAAAGCGCTGGCCATCCAAGCTGCTCAGGAGCTGGCTGATGCGGCAAAGGCGAAACAAAGAGGGTAAGCCGCCGATTGGTAAGGGAAGAGCAAGACACATATGGACGGTGCCTGCATGAAAGTATTGGTGGTTTGTCAGCATTACGCGCCGGAAAATTTTCGCGTGACCGAAATCTGTGAGGATTTGGTGGCTCGTGGTCATCAGGTGGTGGCTGTGGTTGGGCTGCCTAATTACCCCTCCGGTATTGTGCCCAGGGAATATAAGTGGTTCCGTCGCCGTCGGGAGAACCTGGGCGGCGTGCAGGTCCGCCGTTGTTTTGAGATCGGTCGAAAAAATACCCCTTTGGGGTTGGCCATTAACTATGTGAGCTATATGGTCGCTGCGTGTTGGAAAGTCCTGACCCTTCGCCATGATTATGATGTGATCTATGCCTACTCCACCTCGCCGGTGCTTATGTCCCTGCCTGCGTCGCTGCTGCGGTGTTTCACATGCAAAAAGCTTGTCATTTACGTGCTGGACATCTGGCCTGCCTGCTTGGCCGCAATGAACGTGGGGGAGGGTTCGCCGCTGTACGCCTTCATGAAACGGGTGAGCAGATGGGTCTATGGCAAGGCGGATGTACTGCTGGTGGGCTCCAAGCGGTTTCAGCAGTACATGGAGGAAGTGCATGGCATGACTGTTCCTGATCAATGGTATCTGCCACAGTTTGCGGATGGGCTGTTTGAACAGGCCGCCTTTGCCTCGCCAAAGATGCAGAACGCTTTTGCGAAGGAAGAACCATCCAAAACGCTTACCCACTTGGTGTTTGCAGGCAACATTGGGCGTGTGCAAGGGGTGCAGACCCTGTTGCAAGCCGCGGCACTGCTTCAAAAAGAGCCCATTTATTGGCATTTTTTGGGGGATGGGTCGGATTTTGAAAGCTGTCAAGCGCTGGCAAGGGAGCTCGGCCTGGAGGATCAGGTCACATTCTATGGCCGAAGGCCCTTGGCGGATATGCCTGCTTTCTATGCCATGGCGGATGCCCTTTTGGTGAGCATGCACAACGATGCCAGCGTCAACGATACCCTGCCCGGCAAGGTGCAGAGCTATATGGCGGCCGGCAAACCGCTGCTATGCTCCATCACTGGTGAGACCCCTTACATCCTGCAACAGGCCGGCTGTGGGCTTTGCGCTCCGCCGGATGACCCGCAAGCTTTCGCCCAGGTTGTGTTATCTTTCTTTGCCATGTCACAAGAAGCGCGATCAAGGATGGGGGAGAACGGCAGAGTGTACTACCAGCAACATTTCACCCAACAGCGGCACATGGACAGATTGGAAGCGCTGTTGCTGTCCTTAACAAAGGAGGGGTAAGATGAGGGTATTTCAGCTGAATGCCTTCTGTGGCATCAAAAGCACGGGCCGCATCGCCACGGATATCGCGCAGCTTTTGGAGCAACAGGGGGACGAGTGCCTCATCGGTTATGGGGCGGAAGCACCGCCGGCGGAGTTGGCCCGCTTTGCCTATCGTATCGGAGGGCCCATCGAGCGAAAGATCCATGGCGCGATTCGCAAGCTCTTTGACGGGGAAGGGTATGGCAGCGTTGTGGGAACCCTGCGGCTGATTCGCAAGATGAAAGCATTTCAGCCGGATGTGGTACATTTGCACAACCTGCACGGCTGCTATCTAAACCTGCGCATTTTGTTTCGATACCTGCACAAAAGCGGCTTGTCCGTCCTGTGGACCTTGCATGATTGTTGGCCTTTTACGGGGCACTGCGCTTATTTTGATTACGTGGGTTGTACCAAATGGCAAACCGAATGTGGGCAATGTCCCCAGCTTTACCGCTATCCAATCTCTTGGGGATGGGATGGGTCCGCCCGAAATTTCCGCCACAAGCAAAAATGGTTCAACGGGCTGCCAAAGGTATGGCTTACGCCGCCTAGCCACTGGCTTCAGGGGCTGCTGGGACAGTCCATGCTAAAGGCCTATCCGGTGCGGGTGGTAGAAAATGGGGTGGATATGGAGGCCTTCCACCCTCAGGATCAAAGAGCGTGCGATGCCCTACGGGACCAGCATGGCCTCATGGAAAAAAAAGTGGTTCTAGCTGTGGCCGCAGATTGGGACGAACGAAAGGGACTTCCCTTTCTGTTGGAGGCAGCCGCCTTTTTGCCCAAGGATCATCAGGTGGTGGCGTTAGGGTTAACGACTGCCCAGATCGCGGCCTTGCCAGAGGGAGTGCGTGGGCTGCCCGCCACCGCCAGCCTGCTGGAGTTGGCAACGTGGTATTCCCTGGCGGATTGCTTGGCCAACCCAACCTTGGAGGAAAACATGCCCCTGGTAAATCTGGAGGCTTTGGCCTGTGGCACCCCGGTGGCCGTCTTTGATACAGGGGGCTGCGGCGAAGTGGTGGACGACAGCTGTGGCTATGTTGTGCCCAAGGGCGATGCGGCGGCCCTTGCCCAGGCCATCAGTGATCTCACCCAACGCAAAACGCAGCTGCAAAAGGCCTGTCTGGCCCGGGCAGCGCGCTATGATCGCGTGCGATGCTACCAGAAATATCTGGCGATCTATAAGGAGCTGTGCCCATGAACGTGCTGATGCTCAGCCTTTTGTATCCCCCCAAGACCCTGGCACAGGTCAGCCGGGCATCCAGGGACGGGCTGCAAAACCAGATCAATAATTATCAATGGGCTTTTGTAGAGGGCGTGCGGCAGAGCCTGGCTCCGGAGGAAAGCCTATCCCTGGTGAACTGCCTGCCGGTAGGGATATTTCCCCTGTATTATCGAAAGGCTTGGTTGCCGTCCTGGGAGGAAACCGGTTATCAGGAACTGGGTTCCATCAACATTCCTGCCGTTAAGCAATGGCAACGCCACAAAAAAGCCGCAAGGGCCATTTCTGCCTGGGTCCAAAATAGCCCGGACAACCGGCAGGTGTTGGTCTATTCGTTATACTTGCCTTATATGCAAGCGGTGGCAAAGGTCAAAAAGAGCTTCCCAGACATTAGAGCCACCGTCATCGTCACGGACCTGCCCAACGAACTGGGCATTGCCTCCGGTCGAAAAGGTTTGCTGCAAAAGATCGAATATGCCATGGGCAACCGTCGCATGGAGCTTTGCAGCGTTTTTGATGGTTTTGTGCTGTTAACAAAGGCAATGGCCAGCGCCTTACCCATCGCGGACAAGCAGCGCCTGTTGATGGAAGGGCTGATTTTGCCTGACAAACGAGAAGGGCAGGAGATGGAGGAAGTACCGGCGCAAGGCGCTGTTGGAGCTGCCCTGAAGGCGGCCCAAGAGTCAAAGCGCGCGCCCATCGTTTTGTATACCGGCACGCTGAACCGGGAGCTGGGCATCGGCGAGCTGCTGGAGGCGTTTGAAGGTCTGCCCCAGGTTGATCTGTGGCTTTGCGGCAAGGGCGACATGGAGGCCCAGATCCAAGAAGCCGCGCGGGAGCATCCAAACATCCAATACTTTGGCTTTGTGGACCAGCGTCAAGCGCTGGCCATGCAGGCGGCCGCGGACGTGCTGATCAATCCCAGAAGCCCCCGGGGAGAGTTCACCAAATATTCTTTTCCCTCCAAAACGCTGGAATACATGCGTTCAGGCAAGCCGGTATTGTGTTACCGGCTGGAGGGGATTCCTGCAGAGTATGGGCGCTATTTGATGTACATCCAGCGGCCTGGGGCAGTGGGCATTCGTTCAGCAGTGCGGAAACTGCTGGCCCTTCCATCCTACCAACGCCAGCAGTTGGGGCAGGCAGCCCAGGCTTTTGTAGAAAAGGAAAAGTTGGCGCACAAGCAATGCCAAAAGCTTCTGCGGTTTATGCGGGGGCTGACCTAAACTGTTACCCCCCAAAGGACGTTGTCTCAAAGACGGCGGTTTGCTGAGCGGCTTGGGTCATGCGGTGAATGATGGCGTCGTACTGTTTATGGCGCGTCTGCTGGAAGGATTGTAAGGAAAGGTCGGGGCGGGCGTCCGCCAGGGGCTTGGGAGGCGCAGAAGGAATCAGCTCCTCATCGTTCTGGTTGCTATTGGGCTCCACATCGCCCTGGATGTAGGGAAGTTTGGTGTTTTGAAACTCTAACCAACGTTCTTGCTGTTCCCGGCTGGACAAAGCTGCAAAGGGCGAGTATTGTCGGCTCATCAGGATCCCTCCTTGGATATGTACTCATCCTTACCATACGCGAAAATTTTCAAGGGGTGAGCCCGTGCATGAAAAAATGGCCTACGGAACATACTGGAAATCATCAACCCCAATTGGCGGGAAGAGGTGACGCGTATGCTGAGGGCCGCACTGGACTACCGACGGACAAAAAAAGCGTTTCGTAGACGCATGAGAGGCTTGGCCTGGAACCGCTGGCGCAATACGCTGTTGTATGTAGATAAAAAGCATTGGTGGGAAGCCTAGACAGGGCAAAGCATTTAGCCAAAAGCCGGGAGCAGCAAAGAGTTGCTCCCGGCTTTTGGCTAAATGCCTAAAGGAAGCGCTAATGAGTGGAGGTGAGTTCACAAAAAGCTTTGGCAACCTGGGCTCCCAAAGTGGCGTTGTGCAACACCAACTGAATGTTGGCAACCAGGGACTGCCCTTGGGTTAGCGTCTGAATCCGATCCAGCAGGAAAGGCGTGATCGCTTTGCCCTTGATCCCTTGGGCGTTGGCTTCCCGCACCGCTTCATCAATGCAGGCATTGATTGCCTCTTCAGGCATGGAGTACGCCTCCGGGATGGGATTTGCAATTAACATGCCGCCACGCAGGCCGCAATCCAGCTTGGCTTTTAGCACTTCAGCGATCTCCCTGGGCGTGTCCAGCCGATAATCCACAGCAAAGGGGCTGGTGCGGCAGTAAAAGGCAGGCAGCCGGTCCGTCTGGTAGCCAATCACGGGCACGCCCTTGGTCTCCAGATATTCCAAAGTAAGGCCAAGGTCCAGGATGGACTTGGCCCCGGCACAGATCACCGCTACGTCGGTCTGGGCAAGCTCCTCCAGATCGGCAGAGATATCCATGGTGGTCTCCGCGCCGCGATGAACGCCGCCCACGCCCCCGGTGGCAAAGAACCGCACGCCGACCAACGCGGCAGCAATCATGGTGGCAGCCACAGTGGTAGCGGCATCCTGTTTTTGGGCCAGCAACACCGCAAGATCCCTGCGGCTGGCCTTGGGCATGGCCAAGCCCTTCTTGCCCAAATACTCAATCTGCTGCGGGGAAACTCCCACGCAGATTTTGCCTTGCAAAATGGCGATGGTGGCGGGTACTGCGCCGCTGTCTCGCACGGTGTTTTCCACCCAAAAAGCGGTCTCTACATTTTTGGGATAGGGCATCCCATGGGAAATAATGGTAGACTCCAACGCTACCACGGGTCGATTTTCTTTCAGGGCCGTGGAGACCTCAGGGGCTACCCACAGGAAATCAGTGAATGGCATAGGAATGAGCCTCCTTTGGATGTGTGGACAAATAGTCCTGCAATGTATCCGGGCTGATGTGGGGGGAAACCGAGCCTGGGCTGGCCGCGCACAACGCAGCCATGCCCAGGCCGGAACGAAGCATGGACAGGATGTCCTGGCCATCCAGCAAGGCGCATAACGCCCCTGCAAAAAAAGCATCCCCACAGCCGGTGGTATTGACCATGGTATTCATAAGAGGCGGCATCCACAGGGCCTTATCGCCACTGGCAACCAGAGCCCCCCAGCTGCCCATGGTGAGGAATACATGCTGGATGCCAAGGTTTTGCAGCGCGGCCGCTACAGTCACCGCATCTTTTTCCGTGCGGATGCTGAGCCCGGTAAGCAGCTCCGCCTCCAGGCGATTGCTTTTCAGCCCCGTCAGGCGGGGCAAGAGGGCGCGAAGTCGACCTGCCTTTTTGGTGGACACCGCGTCCGCAAACAGAGGTGCGGAGCAATGCGCCGCAAGGAAGGATAGCGTCTCCCCAGGCAGGTTAGCGTCCATCACAACGGCTTTGGCAGTGGACAGCGCATCAAGCTTGTCCGCAAAAAAGGCGGGTGTTAGCAAATCGCATACTTTCATATCATTGATGGCCACATACATTTCGCCATCAGGCCGATTGACGCAGATATAGACGGAGCTGGAACAATCCTGTGAGTGCAAGCTTAGGGAAATGTCTATGCCCAGCTCCTTGGCTTGGCGGATGAGCATTTTGGAAAATTCATCCTGTCCATAGGAGGTTACCAGGCAGGGGTTTCTGTTCAGACGCGCCAGATTTTCGGCGATGTTACGGCCCACACCACCAAAGCCAATGGATACGCTGCCTGGGTTGGAATCACCTTCCAAAAGTCCGGCGGTGGAGGTGGCGCTGATATCTACATTGCTGGCGCCGATCATGAAAATGGGGTGAGCGTTCATTTGGCTCTCCTTCCCAGCTTAGGTGTTTCGGGTGCGGATGCCCTGAATATTGCTGTATTCCGAGAGGGCGTTGACCATATCGTTGTAGGTGGTTTTGCTCTGCATATCCAGGGTATACAGATTGGTGTATAAATTCGTATGATCTTTGTTTTCCACCTGAAAATCCACGTCTAAAATGGTGACGCCCATGCTTTTGAAAGACTCGTTGATGAATGCCACAGTCTCTTCTCGATGAATGAATTTGATTTCCACATGCTTGGCGGCATTCACATGCACCACCCGCTGCACGAAGCTTAGCACCACGATGACCAGCCCGCAGCCCACTACGGCAATGAAATAATACCCCATGCCGATCACCAGCCCCAAGCAGGCGACATTCCACAGGGATGCTGCTGTGGTAAGTCCGGCAATCTTTTTTTGACTAATGAAGATGGTACCGGCACCTAAAAACCCGATCCCACTAACCACTTGGGCGCTGATGCGGCCATAATTCATCGTCACACCGGTTGAAGCGTCTTCCAGGTTGATATTCAGGGTGTCGGCGATCATCATTTGTTCCAGCACAGCGATCATGGCGGCGCCCACGCAGACCAGAATGTGTGTGCGCATCCCGGCAGGGCGATTTTTACGCTCGCGCTCGATGCCCACGGCACAGCCAACCACAACCGCCAAGAGTAAACGAATACAGGATTCCCACCACTGCAAAAGCAACAACCTCCTTATCAAAGGGTAGCGGACAGGAGGGGGGAGCCATCAGGTTAAAACAGGCGATAGAGGGAAATCACCTTCCCTAGAATGGATAGTTCGGGAGTAAAAATTGGTTGCATGGAACGGTTTTCCGGCTGCAAACGGAACATGCCTCCTTCCTTGTAATACCGTTTTACTGTGGCCTCATCCTCAATCATAGCGACAACGATATCCCCATTATATGCCGTGGGCTGCTTGCGTACCACCACATAGTCGTCGTTCATAATACCCGCGTCGATCATGCTCTCTCCGCGAATCTTTAACACATAGTGCTCGCCTTCACCCAGCATGGCTTGCGGAAGGGGGATATAGTCTTCAATGTTTTCGGTGGCCAGCAGGGGTGTGCCGGCCGGCACGCTGCCTACGATGGGTACGTAAACCATCTGGATATCGGCGCTGTCTTTTGTACCGGGGGTCGTGGGCAACGTAATGGCACGAGGCTTCATGGAGTCGCGGTTAAGCAAGCCTTTTTTTTGCATGCGTAACAGATGACCATGTACCGTGGAGGTGGACTTAAGGCCCGTGGCGGCGCAAATCTCCCGCACCGAGGGAGGATAGCCTTTCTCTTTGGTGGCTTTTTGAATGTACGTCAGTATTTTTGCCTGGCTCTCACCGCGGACATTGCTCATGAAATCACTTCCTTTAACGCCGAGATGGCGCTTTCTACTTAACAGCATAGCACGCCGAACAGCTGTTTGCAAGCATTTCGATCCTGAAAGTGTAAAATCAAAGGTTTTTTTTCGTTTTGGCGAGGCTATCCGTGGCTGGGCTTGTTGACGGGGAATCGGGGTCGATGAGGGAAAGCCCCCTGTTTTTGCGATGGGTCAATGGCTTGGTGGCGGTTGAATCGGGGGTTTCCCCGGGGGACAGCTCTTTGGCAGAGGGGAGGTGAACGTTGGCGGCGGCCTCCCGTCTGCGGCGGTCACTCATGGCGGCATAGTGCTTGCGCGTGGTGTTGACGTCGGAATGTCCCAGAGCGTCGGCCACCAAGTAGATATCCTCCGTTTGATGGTACAAATGGGTGGCATACGTGCTGCGAAGTTTGTGTGGGCTCATTCTTTTTTTCAGAGGAACCGCCAAGGCGCTGTACTTTTTTACCATCATTTGCACGGCCCGTTGTGTGATGCGTCGGTTTTGCATGGACAAAAAAAGGGCATGTTCTTCCCCTTTTTGGGTTTGAATTGCCATTCTTTGGGCAATATAGGTTTGTAGGGCATCCTTCACCTCCGGCGGGAAGTATAAAATCACCTGGTTGCCGCCCTTGCGGGTCACTAACAGGGCCAGGGTTTCCAGGTCAATATCCTCCAAGTTAAGGCCTACACATTCGCTGACACGCATGCCTGTACCCAGAAATAACATCAGCATCGCATAGTCGCGGGTGGCGGTAAACTGATGGTAGCGTTTTTGGGTGGGGGAGAGGTTTTCCCCAGAAAGGGTCATTTCCAGCAGGCGGGAAATCTCATCCTGTTGCAAGTGTAAGATGGGCTTTTCGTGAAGTTTAGGCAAAGAAACCAAAGCCGCGACGTTGCCGCTGATGCGACCGTCTCGGAAAAGAAAGTCAAAAAAAGACCGTAACGATGACAATTTCCGCATGACGCCACTTTCATGGTTGCGCAAAACCTTTTGTTGACCGGAAAGCTCGTCCGGATCGTCCGTTTTGTAATAGAGGGTCAAATAGTCGGTAAAACCTTGAATGTCCCCAGCAGTGAGTTGATCCAGGTCACTATCTTTTATCTGAGAAGCCGTTTTGGAGGCAAAGGTGGGCAATTCCTTGGCTGCATAGTCGAAAAACACGCCTAAATCGATCGTGTACGCCATGCGGGTCAGTGGGCTGGTGGTCATTGTGATGCTGCGGATAAAATCCGAGCAGGCGATGGGCAATGCCTTGAGCATGTCGCGGACTTTTTGGGTGCGTTTTGCAGCGAGTTGCTCGTGGTAGGTGGTCTGGACAGCCATAAGCGACAACTCCTTATCATGGCGGATAGTTAAGACTTGTACTATTCGTTAAAGTATTCTTTAGCGAATAGTACAAATTGAGTATATCCTATCCTATTGGGCTTTGTCAAGGGCTTTCCGCCCATTGGACACAAAAGAAAAACCCCGTCAGTCAACGGATAAACCGTTATTTGTTGGGGTTTTTTGAGAATTGGCACAACACCAATCTTAGCGTGTTTTCGTTTGCGCTTCGGATAGAGGCGGCATACCGGGGACGGAGGCTTGTGGAGGGCTCTCCTCCCCTGCGTCTTCTTCCCCATTCATCCGTCGGTATTCCTGAATGGCTGCCCTGGCTAGCGCGTCGCAGCGAATATTCAGTGGATCATCCGCATGCCCTTTCACCTTATGAAAGCGCACCTCATGTTTTTTGATTTTCATGATTTGCAATAACAATTTCCATAAATCAGTGTTTTCAACGGGTTTTTTTGCGCTGGTCATCCATCCATTGGTTTGCCAGTTCCCCAACCAATCCTCTGCAAAGGCATTGACCACATAGCTGGAGTCGGAATAGACGTCCACAGCGCAGGGTTCCTTCAGAGCGCCAAGGGCGCTAATCACTGCAAACAGCTCCATTCGGTTGTTGGTGGTATTGGGCATATGGCCGGAAAGCTCCTTGATTTTGCCCCGAAAATTCAGGATGGCGCCCCAACCGCCAGGGCCAGGATTGCCGCTGCAAGCGCCGTCCGTATAGATTTCCACGGTCTTTTTGGCCTCAGTCATCATGATCCCTCGTCCCTATTTTGGATTGGGCTCTCCTGGATCCGCCATTTGTTTGCTTTTTTCTGCACAGGCTTGCATGGCGTCCATCACGGTTGCTCGCATGCCGCCTCTTTCCAGTACACGCAGGGCTTGGATGGTGGTGCCTCCCGGTGAACATACGTCATCCTTTAATTTTGCGGGATGCTCTCCAGTTTCCAGTACCATTTTAGCCGCGCCAAGCACGGCCTGGGCCGCCGCTTGGTAGGCTTCCTGCCGGGGCATACCCAGCGCCACCGCGCCATCCCCCATGGCTTCAATCAACTGATATACATAGGCGGGGCTGCTGCCACTGACGGCACTCACCGCGTCAAACAGACTTTCCGGAAATACTGCGGTCTAGCCCTGCGTTAGGAATCACAGCTCCG
>JAVBSI010000027.1:0-17279 GCA_031556815.1 Eubacteriales bacterium
AGGCCCCGGCCATGTGCCGGGGCCTTGCTTTTATGATCCCGCCAGGCTGCCTCTAAATTCCATGGGGCTCACCCCAACGAGCTTTTTGAAGTTCTTGCTAAAATGGGCCACATCGCCGTACCCCACCGCCTGGGCTATTTCATGCACCTTCATGGAGGGATCGGCCAGCAACTCTTTGGCCTTGTCAATGCGCAGGCTGTTGACGATGTCAAAAAAGCTCTGACCCAGATGGCCGTTGATCAGCTTGCTCAAATGCCACTGGCTGACAAAAACGCTGTCGGCCACATCCCCCAGGCTGATATGCTCGGTATAATGCTGTTTGATGTATTGCAGGGCAGCCCGTGCCACAAAATTGCCCGCTTCGCTTTGGGTGCTCTCCTCCCTGGCGGATTCCTCGCCTTGCGCTTCCGCTTTTTCTGGGGACAAGCTGCGCAGTTCCCCGATCATCAGGCGAAAGGCTTCCTTCAACTCGTCCATCTTGCTGGGCTTAAGCAAATAACGGCAGACTCCCAGGCGGATGGCCTGTTGCGCGTAATCAAAATCGCGAAAAGCGGTCAGCACTGTCACCTGCATGTGGGGAAATTCGCTTTGCAACGCGGCAATCATCTGTAAACCGTCCATGTTGGGCATGCGGATGTCCGTCAGCACGATGTGTGGCCGGGTCTGACGAATCACGCGCAGGCCCTGCGCGCCATCGGTGGCGGTTCCAACCACCTGACAATCAAACTCTTTCCAGGGAAACACCTTCATCAACCCTTGCAGGATGATCTGTTCGTCGTCCACCAACACGACACGGAACATCGCGCATTCCTCCTTTCTTCATTGGCGAAATCCTTATGGTTTGGGGGAGGGGAAGGGACTTAGCGCCATCACCTGATTCCACATGTCGGCCGGGTCCACGCTGCCATCGGCGATGCCGGGGATGGAGGCAAACCATAACGCGCGCGCGGCGGGATCCATAGCGTCCTGGAGAGGCGGATTCATCACGATGCCTTCCTGGGTCATGGCATAGGAGCTTTCCAGCAGCTTGCCTGTAAAAACAAAGCCACCCAAGGCCTTGGCGTTGTCTCCCGTGGTGAGAAAGGCCAGCAGATCAACCGCGGCATCCCGCTTAGAGGGATTTTCCCAGGCGGCGCGGCTTACATAAAAACCCATGGAGACCCCGCCGATGTACGCCGTCGGATCAGCCTCCTGGGCATAGGCGGGGAAGGGCATCACGATGGTGCTGTCCATGTTTTCCGCCGGGATGCCATTGGCAAACCAGCTGCCCTCCAGCTGCATAGCGGCGCCCTTGTCCCGGAACAACTGGCCCGCAATATCGTTGGTGGTGGCATTCACGTCTGTGGGGAAAGCGCCCAACCGGTACAGCCGACGGATCAGCTCCATGCCCTGCACCCAGCTATCCGGCACCGCTTCCCCCTTGGCGGGACGGGCCAGATGGTCCTGGGTGGAGCCGGCGGCCAGGATGCAGTACTCGGCAAGGTAATGGGGCACATCGCTCAAGCTGATGGCAATGGGGATGATGTCAAGCTTCTGAAACGCCCGGATGGCGGTCTCCAGCTTTTCCCAGGTGGTGGGAAGCTCAATCTGGTTGGCCTCAAACAGATCCACATTGCAAAATAACGCTTCCCAAAAAGAACGGGCAGGAATGGCATAGATCACCCCGTCGCTCTCGGTTACGCTGGCATCTTCCGGCAGATTTAAGGCGGGATAGGCGGCGTTGATCTCCCGGATGGGCACCACCTTATTCAAAATCACAGCGCTTTCCGTGGTCTTGGCGAAGAAAAACAATACATCCGCCTCATTGCCAGCGGCGAAATCATTGAGTACTCCGGTTTTCCACGTTTCGTCCGAGGTGCTGGACGTGTCCAGCACGCTGTTGCCGGTGCGCTCCTGCCACTGCTTCAGCAGTTCCCAATAGGTATCCGCGGCGGCGTCCGTTCCGGCAAAAATGCTTGTGGTCTTCAAAGTGACGCCTTCGGCCACGCCGGAAACGACGGCGGCGATCAAGATGGCGGCCAGCGTGATGCAAACGACTCTTTTCATAGGGCTTCCTCCTTGCCATGGGCTTGGATGTCACTGGGCGTTATCTGCCTGTCTGCCTGCGTATCCGTCGTCTCCAGGGGAATGCACAGGGTGGCCACGGTTTCCCCATGGGCATCCGTGCCAATGGACAGCGAGGCCACACTGCCATAGAGCAGCCTAAGCCTGCGGGCAACGTTGCAAATGCCCAGATGTTCTGGGTTTTCAGTGTCCTCCGTCAGCAGCTTGGAGATGCGCTTGCGATCCTCCGCCGTGAGGCCCTTGCCGTTGTTGACCACTTCAATGACCAACTGCCCCTTGCGAGCAAAAATGTTCAGCAGGATTCGGCCGCCTCCCGCCGGTTCAATGCCATGGGCAATGGCGTTTTCCACCAAAGTTTGGATGACCAGGCGGGGGATCAGGCTGTCCTCCAAGCTTTCCTGGACGGTCTTGAACACGGAGAGCCGATCGCCAAAGCGCAGCCCGACGAAATAGAAATAGGCATCGGCAATCCTCAGTTCCTCCCGAAGGGGAACCAAGTGCTGCTCTCCCCGGTCCATACTGGCATTGAGCAGCAGGCTGAGGGCTTCCACCATGGCGGAGACCGTTTCGCTTTCCTCCATGCGTGCTTGCCAGTTGATGATTTCCAGCGCATTGTTCAAGAAATGCGGGTTGATGCGGCTTTGCATGGCCTGGATGCGGGCGTCCCGCAGGGCGATTTCTTCCTTGTAGGACTTATCCACCAGGGTTTTTAGCTGGAGGCTCATGTTGGAAAACGCATTGCCCAATCGGCCCAGCTCGTCCGCCCCTCGAATGGGCACGGTAATACCCAGCTCGCCGTTTTGGATGCGGGTGGAAGCCTTGCTGAGGATCTCCACAGGGCGGATGATGCGCCGGTTCACAAAATACATGATGGCAAGCCCAATGGGCACCACCAACACAATGATCCACACCAGAAGGGTCTGAAATTCCTCCATTTCCCGGTATACCGTGTGCCGGTCGGCCTGTACTTGAAAGCGGAACTGATAATCCCGGCTGTGGCTGGACAGGGTGTACAGCAGCAGATTTTTTTCGGTACTTAGGCCATCCTCACGGTCCATGTAGTCCATGGACCCTTCCTGGCATCTGTCCAGAACCAGGCTGTAAGTGCCATGCCACTGGCCGCCCCACTCCCGGATGGGGGCGAAAATCATATCCGTATTGATGCCCAATAGCAGCATGCCATATAGCTCCAGGCGGCTGTTGTAGAGGTTGCGCACCAGATACGTGTGGTGCCCGTGGGTGAGGAAGGCGCAACGCGTGTCCAAGGTCTCGCTGAGCGCCAGCAAGTCGGATTGCATATAGCGGCTCAGGTAGAGGGACTCCTGATAGTCATCGGTGGTATAAAAGACGGTACCTGGCTCGGCCATGCGAAAAAACAACGCAAAATGGCACAGCGCTTCCCGGCCATATTTGCGCTCCAAATAGCTGCGGCAGAGACGAAAATACGTTTCATGGTTGATTTTGTTATTCTGGTAATCGCTGACGGCTGCGGACAAATCTCCATCATAGACGGCGCTTTTGGCCAGGGCAACCACCGTGTCGATACTCTCCATGGCGCGCAGTTGAGCCTGCTCCGCGCCGGTGATGAGGAAGGCCTCCGTTTTTTGACGCATTGCAGTAAAAAACCGCGTACCAATAAAAGCGCTAAGCAGTGCGGTAGGCAACAACCAGCATACCAGCACGATGGACATCAGCGAGATACGCAGGGAGATCAATTTTTGCAGCATGGATCTCGTGGCTCATTCCTCCCCGAGGCAAAGGATGGTATGGCTGCTTTGGTGAAAAGCAACTCCATTATACCACACTTGCCCGGAGGATAGCATGGGGGCTACAGCCGCAAGCCTAAAAAGGAAGCCATACAACCGGCCAAAACCTCCGCCTCCTGTTGCGTGGGCATTTCACAAAACACCCGCAAACGCGGCTCCGTTCCGCTAAAACGGGCAATCAGCCAGCCGTTTTCAAAAAGCACCTTGCAGCCGTCCGTATAGTTTACGTCTTGGATGGACAGGGGAAATATTGGCAATTTTTTTTCCACCAGCAGCAATTTTTGCAGCCTTTCCTTCATGGGCGGGTCAAAGGGCCAATCGTATTCAGCCATGTAGGCTTCGCCGAATTCCCGGTACATGTCCTTCATCAATTCGCTGAGCTTGCGTCCGGTGACAGCTACCATTTCCACCAGCAACGTAGCGGCGTAGATGCCGTCCTTGCCGTTGATATGGCCGCGCACCGTAAGTCCGCCGGAGCTTTCTCCGCCGATGACCGCATTGTATTTTTGCATGGCGGCGGAGATGTGCTTAAAGCCCACGGGCACTTCATAGCATTTTTCGCCAAAGGCGGCGGCGATGCGATCCAGCATATGGGTGGTGGCCAGGTTGCGCACCGCCGGCCCGTGCCATTGCTTGTATTTCAGCAGGTAGTCATAAAGCAGCACCAGAATTTCGTTGGGGTGGATGAACCGCCCTTGGTCGTCGATGATCCCCAGCCGGTCGGCATCTCCGTCGGTGGCGATGCCGATATCCGCCCGGTTTTCCAGCACATTGCCCTGTAAAGCGCCCAGGGTCTCCACATTGGGGGCGGGCAGGCGGCCGCCAAAGAGGGTATCATGCCGCTCGTGAATCACGCTCACATCGCAGCGGGCGGTAAGCAGGATGGTCTGCAGGGAGGTGCGGCTTACACCGTACATCGGATCCAGGATGATCCGCAAATTGCGGCTGCGGATGGCATCCATGTTCACGCCGCGAATGATCGCGTCCAGGTACTGGTTTTGGGGGTTGATCTCCTGGATCAGGCCGTCCAGGATGGCCTGGGCATAGGGAACCACCTTAATCTCCTTTGGGGAAACGGCGTTGGCAGCCTCACCCAGCTCGCTGGTCACATCCTCGGCAGCATCCCGGCCGCCCTTGGTGAACAGCTTAATGCCATTGTACAGCGCGGGGTTGTGGCTGGCGGTGACGGCGATGCCATACGGCAGCCCATAGGTCTGCACGGTGAACATAATCAGCGGGGTGGGGGCCTCGCGGTTGATGAGCAGCACGTGAATCCCCTCCCCCGCCATGACCTCCGCGGCCCATTCAGCCGCCTGACGGCTCAAAAACCGGCGGTCATAGCCGATGCAAAAGCTCTTGTCCGCCTTGTCCTCACTGCGCATACGCTGAGCAATGGCTTTCATCAATTTTTGCACGTTTTCCTTGGTAAAGTCCTCCCCGATGATAGCGCGCCAGCCCCCCGTTCCAAATGCGATCATAATGTGCGCCGCCTCCTTGTTTAGCCCATGGTAACGACGATCTCATGATCGCCGCTGTCAAAACGGGTGATGCGCGGCGCTTGCTGGCCGTCCACCGTCACCGAAACCACGCCCTTGCTTACATGGGCGGGATTTTTGACCTGGATGTGATAGGTGGCGCCCCGCCAATGCCGGGTGGCGGAAAAGCCATCCCATTCAGCAGGGATGCATGGATCCACCACCAGTTCCTCCATCTGGGGCCGGATGCCCAGCAAATAGCGGGTGGCGGCGTAGTAGGACCAGCCCGCGGAGCCGGTCATAAAGGGATGCCGGGCCCTGCCAAAGGCGGTATGATCCTTGCCCATGATAAACTGGCAGTAGCTGTAGGGCTCTGCCTGCCGGATCTCAATGATTTCGTTTTGTTTTTCCGGCAGCAGGGCATTGTAGAACTTCATGGCCCGATCCCCCCGGCCCAACATGGCCTCAGCCACCCAAGCCCAGGGGTTGGGGTGGCTGAAAATAGCCCCGTTCTCCTTGATGCCAGGGTATACCCGGGTCACAAAACCGATGCTGTCATCCGGGGTTACAAAGGAAGGCGCGTTGAGCATCAGCCCATAGGGGGTATACAGAAATTCATCTACCGCGTCCATGCAGCTTTCAGCCCGCTGCCCCGCGGCCACACCGCACACCACCGCCCAGGCGTTGCTCTCCAAATGCACCTTGCCCTCCGCGGCCCGATGGGTGCCGATGGGCCGGCTGTCCTTGGTGATGCCCCGCAGATACCAACTCCCATCCCAAAGCACCTTTTGACAGGTCTCCTTCATGGCCTGCGCCTTGGCCTGGTAGCGCTCCACATCGGAGGCCTGGTTCAGGTGACGGGCCAGGTCCAGAAAATGCTCCACTGCCCACAGCAGCAAAAAGCTCACCATGGCGCTTTCCCCGCCCCCCAGGTTCAGGCAGTCGTTCCAGTCCGCTCTAAGCCCCTTGCAGATGCCATTGCGGCCCACCTGGGCAAAGCTGAAATCCAAAATGGCCTTCATATGGGCATATACGCTGGCCTCCCCTTGATCCGCATAGGGAATCACCTGCTGCAGAAAGGACAATTCCCCCGTCTCGCGAACATATTCCGCAATGGCGGGGATCAGCCACAGGGCGTCGTCGGCGCAGGTGTCCTCCAGACCATGGATCATGGCAGCCTTGTCCGGGGTGGGCACCACCGTGGGCGATCCAAAGCCAGGCTCTTGCCTGGGTTCAAACCAAGCGGGGTCGAACAGATGCAATCCGTAACCTGCCTGTACCTGCCCCCGTAGCAGCTGGCAAATGCGCTTTTTACACATGGCCGGATCCGCATGGGGAATGCACATGGCATCCTGGGCGGTGTCCCGGTACCCCAGACCGGTGCGCCCCCCCACCTCGATGAAGGACGCGAAACGGGAGAAGGAGACGTTCACCTGGCTTTGGTACAAATTCCACAAATTCAGGCTGGTGTTCATCTCAGGGTTTGGGGTGTCCACCTGGAACCTTGCCAGTTTTTCCTCCCAGTGGCCTTTAAGGGCCACAAAGGCGCGATCCACAGCTTCATCGGTGTATTTTTCACGGATCTGGCGGGCAACAACCCCATTGCCGGTGCCCAGCAAAAACCGCAGCCGCGTCTCCTGTCCGGCTTCCAGGGTGAGGCGTTTTTGCAGCGCGCCGCAGTGGTTGCCTCCCAGCTCCACGCTGGCGCTCATCTGCCCGGTTTCCACCGCGATGGGATTGCTCTCGGTGCGGTAAGGGCCGATGAAGCTATCCCGCATGCTGTCATAGCCGTCTGGGGCAAAGCTGGCAGTGAAAAACTCATGGCTGTCTGCCTCATAATGCAGCTCGTACTCCACAGCGCCGTCGATATAGCGGGAACCGGCGGCGTACAGGCTCATCTGGAAGTTTTGGTTGTCGATATCAATGTTGTGAAAGCTAAACTCACAGTATCCATAAACGCTGAGGCGGCGCGGCTTTTCACTTTGGTTGTTCAGCCGTACTTCCCAGATCTCGGCATCGTCATCCAGGGGGATGAACAGCGTTTGGGCGGCATAGATGCCGGCATAGTCGCAGGTATAGACAGAATAGGAAAGACCGTGGCGGCATGTATACTTGGCTTTCTCCAAAGGCAAGCCCACGGGCTGCCAGCTGATGGACCAAAATTCGCCGCTGTCCTCATCCCGAAGGTACACATAGTGACCTGGCCGGTCCACGGGGATCCCATTGGGCCGAAACCGGGTGATCCTATGGAACTGCGGGCTGCCATTCCACAGATAACCGCCGGCGCACTGGTTGACGACCGCACCCATGGTTTTGGTGCCCAGGTAGTTGGTAAAGCTTTGGGGCACATCCACTCGGTCCAACACGTACTCCCGCTGCTCGTCGTAAAAATGCCCGTAACGCATGGCAAGCCTCCTGCTGTCCATTTTTTGAAGATAAAAATAGCATACCAAATCCCATCCATGAGGGAAATGGATGGATCTGTGATTTTTTGTATGAAGTTGCCGCCTTACAGCAAGGTGATACCTGCTTTTTCACAAACGGTACGCGTGTGCGCATCCCACAGGGAAGACTGTACCTCGCCGATGTGGGCTTTGCCAAGCAGCAACATGCACAAGCGGCTTTGGCCAATGCCGCCCCCCATGGTAAGGGGCAGTTGGTCCGCCAGCAGCATACGGTGGAACAGAAGCTCCCGCCGGTTATCGCAGCCGGATTCCGTCAATTGCCAATCCAGGGTATGGCTATCCACCCGGATGCCCATGCTGCTGATTTCAAAGGAGCAGTCCAGCACCGGGTTATAAAACAAAATATCCCCATTCATGCTCCAGTCGTCATAGTCCGGAGCACGGCCATCGTGAGGCTGACCGTTGGACAGCTTATCGCCGATTTTCATCAAAAAGGTGATGGGATGTTTGCGGACATAGGCATTCTCCCGCTCCTTGGAGGAAAGGCTTGGGTACATATCCAGCAGTTCCTGGGAGGTAATAAAAGAGACCTCGTCCCCCAACTGGGTGTGCAGTTTGGGGTAGCGGCCATTGACGATCAGAGAGGCGTCCCGGATGGAGCCGATGATGGATCGCACCGTTTCCTTCAGCATGTGCAGATTGCGTGTCTCCGGCGTGATAACCCGCTCCCAGTCCCACTGGTCCACGTAGATGGAGTGCAGGTTGTCCAGCGTCTCATCCCGGCGGATAGCGTTCATGTCCGCATAGATGCCCTTGCCCGGGTGCACGTCATAACGATACAGGGCCATGCGCTTCCATTTGGCGAGGCTCTGCACCACCTGAGCGTCAAGGCCGGCGGCAGGCACATCAAAATTCACAGGCCTCTCGATGCCGTTCAAATCATCGTTCAGGCCTGAAGCTGGATCCACAAACAACGGGGCGGACACCCGCTTCAAATTCAGCGCCAGGGCCAGGCTGTCCTGAAAAACGCGCTTGATCAGGCTGATGGCCGCCTGGGTCTCATAGAGGGTCAACTTGGGACGGTACCCTTCGGGGATGAACACCTGGTTCATCTACGCACCCCCTCCTCATTCTTGAATACCACATAGTATACAAGGCAGGGGAAAGGTTTGTCAAATCAGGAAGAAACTGACGGAGCGGACTGTTGGATGTCCCCATAAAGCGCATACCCGTTTTTGCCATGATCCTTGATGCTATACATGGCGGTGTCCGCGTTCTGATAGAGCTGGTCGAACGTGGTGCCATCCTGGGGCGCAATGGACACGCCTATGCTGATGGACAGCTTCATTTGCGGATAGTCGGGGAAGGTAAGCCCCCCCATGGCCGCAACGGCTTTTTGTGCCTTGGCGCGTACCGTATCGGCATCCCCATCGTGCTGGATGAAAACCACAAACTCATCGCCGCCCAGGCGCCCCACCAGGTCGGTGGAACGGAAGCTTTTGCGCAGGGCCTTGGATACGCTGAGAATCGCTTGATCCCCTACCACATGGCCATAGGAATCGTTGACCTGCTTGAAGTTATCAATATCCACCAGGAAGAAGGCATAGTGTTCTGTCGCGCCTGCCTCCAGCATGCGGATGACGCGCTCCTGCGCGGCGCTGCGGTTGTACAGAAGGCTCACCGGATCAATCTCCGCCCGGTTGCGCAACTCGGCTTCCGCCCGCTTTTGCCGGTCCACTTCTTTCAAATAGAACAGGAACACCGGCTCCACGCTTTCGCTTTCCTCCAGCAACTGGGCGGTGAGTTCCATCCAGACCCAATCGTCCTTTAGGTTCTTGATCCGCACCGGATGCTTATTGTCCACCTGGCCATGGAGCAGCGCCAACTGATCCTTTTGGATATAACATTGCAGTTGCGGCAGATCCTCCGGATGAAAGTTCATCTCATTGGCGTACTCAAAAGTGTAGTTGGTAAAGGGTTTAAACCGCTGATGGGCATCAGGCGCGCTGTGCAACAACTCATACTGCTGGGTGGCGACGTCGTAGTCAAATACATACAGGGTATCGGAGAGGAAAGCCTGGCGGTATTGCATCTCCATACCCAGCAATTCCTCGGCATGCTTTTCCCGGCTGATGTCCAAAATACGGCCCGCCACCCGGGTTACCCGCTCTTGGTCCATCACGCCCATGGCATAGATCCGGCACCAATGGAAGGGTTCCCCATCTGCGCTGATGGGCAACTCCAGGGTGCGCTCCTTGTTATGGGTACAGGCGGAACGCAGCGCCTTGGTGTAGAGGGGCTTAAACTTGTCGGGAAGTTGCTTGGAATCCGCCAGGTCTTTCAGATGGTTCTCTACGACTTTGGTGTAGGGCTCGCCCAGCAAGGGATGGAGGTACAGCGTCAGGCGATCCATGGCGATCTCGTATTCGAAGGTGAAATAATCCCCGGCTCCATGCAGTCCCGCAAAGCCGCTATCCAGCGGCATATGCTCCTCCGCGATCAGGTTGACGCATAGAATGTAGATGTCCTCGCCGGTGGCGCGCTCCATTTTCACAAAGGTATGCGAGACGCGCTGATACTCGTCCTGCTCATTTTTGGCCCGCAGTTCCACCGTCCATGAACGGCTGGTGGGCGAGCTTTGGATGCTTTCATTGAGAAAATCCAGCTGGCACGCCCGTTTGAACAGCGCCCGGTCATCTGGATGGATGGACTTGAGAAGCCTCCCGCAGGCCTTGTCGATGGGCATCGGGGCCGAGGGTTCCTTCCCCGTGGAATCGTAGATTTCGCTGAAACGGTCCTGGGTAAAGTTTAACTCATACACGTGGGTGAACACATTGCTCATGACCTGGGTGTATCGGCTCAGGGTGCGGGTGATTTCATACTCCTTTTGCCCGGTCACATCCGTGATGATGAACAGGAACACCGGGCAGTCCCCCTCCTGGGAGGAGAGGTGGCGAATCTTCGCTTCCAGCCACATCATGTGCCCATCCTGATGTTTACGGCGAAGGGTTACATACTCCACCCGCTGGGAGTGAACGGCAGCCATGCAGGCCTGCAGCAAGGGCTGGCGGTCGTCGGGATAAACTTCCTCAAAGGCATTGCGGGCGTCCCGGAACACCTGCTGCGGGGTGCAATCCATGACATGATAGAAGGCGTCGTTCACCCGCCGCACTTCCAAAGCGCCCTCCCGCAGCTCCAAAATCGCCATGCCGCCAATCATGCTGTTAAACAGCAGGTTAACATCCATGCTGGCGTTCCACAGGAAGTCCAGGTCATGCTCCTGGATGGAGGCGGTTTTGCGATGCGCGCCTACCGGGCCGGCTTCGCGCAACAGTTTTTCAAACTCATCCACCGGGATGGGCCGGGAAAAATAATACCCCTGGCCTTCATCGCAGCCGATGCTGGACAGAAAATCAAGCTGAGCTTTGGTCTCCACGCCTTCGGCAATGACGGGAAGCTCCAGCCACTTGGCCATGCGCACCATGCTGGTCAGGATGCTGGCCGCGCGGGAACTGTTCTCCAGCTCCTCCAGGAAGAGCATGTCCACTTTGAGCACGTTGATGGGCATATCTTTGAGGGTGTTCAGGCTGCTGTACCCGCTGCCAAAGTCGTCCATCAGAATGCGGAAACCGGCTGCACGCAAGCGATTTAATACGGAGGTCAGCACCTCCATATCGTCGATGTAGGCGCTTTCGGTGATCTCCAGCTTCAGCAGGCTGGGTTCCAGGTCATATTTTTGGAGCAAGGCTTGGAGATCCTCACACAGGTGGGGCGAGTATAGGTCGATACGGCTGATGTTCACACTCAGGGGCACCAGCGGCATGCCCTTTGTCTTCCATCTGTGCAAGATCACACAGGCTTGCTCCCAAAGGGAGTAATCCAGCTTGGTGATGAAGCCGTTGCGTTCAAACAACGGGATGAAAACGCCAGGGGAAATCATGCCCTTTTTGGGGTGTTTCCAGCGCACCAACACCTCCGCGCTGACGGGCTTTAAGGTAGCCAGGCTATAGATGGGCTGAAGAAAAGGGATGAATTGCCCCTGAGCCAGGGCGTCGTTCATTTCTTCGATGATGCCCTGTTCCTCCACCAAAGTCTTGCGCATGTTTTCATCATAGAAAGCGTAGCGCTTCACCGCGCTCCCTTTGATCGTTTTCAGCGCCATGGTGGCTCGGTCGCACATCTGATCCACGGCGATGTGAATGTTCAACACTTGATAGATTCCAAAAAGAATCTCGATGTGGTAGTCAATATACTGGGCCTTGATTTCGCTGTCCAGCATATGCATGACCCGGTCCATGTTCAGCTCCTCTTGGGGAAGGCAGACCATGAAATGATCGGCCTCCATACGGCCGCAGATGCCGATATCCCCAAAAAGGCGTTCCATGCCGCGGCTCAAGGTGATGAGCACCTGGTCGCCCACGTCTACCCCGAACAACTCGTTGATCATCTTGAAACGCTGGATGTTCAGCGCCATAATCACGTGGGGCACATCGGGATTGCGCTGCAAAAACTCGTAGGTCTTTTGGTTGAAGGTCTCTCGGTTCCAGATACCGGTGAGGGCGTCGTGCTCGCTGCGGTATTGCATTTCCCTAAAGGCTTGCTCCAGCTTAAGCTCAGCCTCTTTTTCGATGCTGACGTCGGTGCTGACGCAGTTGGCCAGCAGCATGCCCTCGGCCGTTACCAGTGGCGCGGCGGACAGGCGTAACCAGCGCACCGCGCCGTCCTTGCGCGTCACCCGAAAAACATCAGCCATGGGACGTGGGTTCGCTTTGAAATCCGCAATGAGCTTTTCAACGATGTGCAGATCCATAGGATAAACGAAAGCCAGAATGTTTTCCGTCGCCTGAAGTTGGAACTCCCCGCGGCTCATTTGGAAGACGTCGCAAGCCGTATCGTTGAAGTACGTGATGTGGGGATGGTCTTGCATTTCAAAAATCATGATGCCGCCCGGCACCGCGTTAATGAGGGACTTGAGCCGCTGATCCGTATCCCGCAGAGCCACTTCGGTGCGCCGTTGATTGGTGATATCCGCAATGCTCACCAGATAGACAGGATTTTGGTAATGCTCATAGCGGATGGACAGGGCATGCAGTTCGTGGGTGCTGACGGAATGATCCTCCCGGGTGATGTGATAGGTCATGTCCACGGGGGTACCGTTTTTTTGGTTTCCATCCAGCAAATCCACCAGCAGCTCGGCATCCTCTGGGTAGAGAACGCTCAGCAGGTCATGGTAAAAGGCGTCGGGGCTATCGCAGGCCGTTTGCGCCATGTCCGACAGGCTCTGGTTCAGGTAAAGGGCCTTCACCTTCTCCCCGGTAAATTCAAACAAGCCCAGGGGGGACACGATGCTGTTGAGGGTGCTGCGCAACTGGTCCGCCCGCTGCTGATCGGCGATCTTTCGCTCCATCTTGCGCATTTCGATAAGGTTGCGCACCCGGTGACGAACCACCTGGGCGTTGAATGGCTTGGTGATGAAGTCCGTGGAGCCCAAATCCAGCGCGCGAACCTGCACGTCTACCTCGGCGTGCTCGGTGCAGATGACCACGGGCAAATGCGCCTGCGCTGGATTTTTGCGGATGATTTCCAGCGTGGAAAATCCATCCAGCACCGGCATCACGATGTCCAAAATCACCAGATCAATCTCTGGATGCGCTTCAAGGATATCCAGAGCCTCCTGGCCGTTTTCGCCTTCCAGCACAATGCATTCCTGCTGCAATAGTTCCCGCAAAATGGCACGGTTGAGCTCCATATCGTCAACGACCAGTATGGTCGTACGCTGGGTCATAATGCTTCCTCCTGAATGTTGATGGGCATATGGATACGGCTCGCAAGTCATCGGACCGGGGTCATTGATCCTTGGGTTTGAGAAAACAATAAGCAGAGATGCTTTATTTTACCAAAATGGCGTCCTGGTTTCAAGCATATCAGGCACATTTGAGGTAATTTTGTCGAAAACAGCGATTGAACCGGCGCCTGAGAGCCGGCGCAAGGGAATAAATCCAAGGAAATCTTTTCAAAATCAGGAAGGTATGCTATACTAAAGGTTAAACAGCTTGGCTTGTGATGGAGGGGGGAAGATCGTCCATGCAAAGCATGACGGGGTATGGCAGCTGCCTGCTACGAAAAGAAGAGCGGGAGCTGCACATGGAGTTGAAGACCGTCAATCATCGCTTTTTGGACATGACCTTCCGCCTGCCCCGGGCGCTGCTGTATGTGGAGGATATGCTGCGCAGCCGCATTGCCCAAAGCGACGTGCGCCGCGGGCACATCGACGTGCTTGTAACGTATCAAAACCGCCGGGCGGATGCCCGTACGCTGCAGCTGGATCTGCCCTTGCTGACCGCCTGCGGGGAAGCCCTGCACCAAGCCCGGCAGTCCTTGCCCACCGCAAGGCTGTCCAGCTTGGCGGAGATGATTACGCTTTGCGGGGCCCTCAGCGTGCAAGAAGGCCAGGAGGATGTGCAAAAGGTGGCGGTTTTGACAGAAGAAGCCTTTGATGCGGCCCTTTTACAGCTGCTTGCCATGCGTCAAAAAGAAGGGGAAGCGCTGGCTGCGGATCTTGGGGCCAACCTGGCGCGGCTACGAATCATCACAGAGCATATCACGGCCCTGGCCCCGGCGGTCCCCCAGCGATATAAGCAGAGGCTGGAAGCCCGCCTGGCGGAGTGGCGGGCGGCCCCTGTGGACCCGCAACGCATGGCTCAGGAGGTTGCCACCATGGCGGATCGCTGCGCCATCGACGAGGAATTGAGCCGCCTGGGCAGCCACATCGCCCAGTTTGAGGCAGGGCTTGCCAGTGGGGGTGAGATCGGCCGCAAGTTGGATTTCCTGCTGCAGGAGATGAACCGGGAGGTCAACACCATCGGCTCCAAGGCCTCCGATGCGGACATTGCCCAGCAGGTGGTCCAGGCTAAATGCATCATCGAAAAGCTTCGAGAACAGGTGCAAAACGTGGTGTAGGAGGGTGAGGGCATGCGGCTGATCAACATCGGCTTTGGCAACATGGTGGTGGCGGAGCGGATCGTGGCCATTGTCAGCCCGGATAGCGCGCCCATCAAACGTCTGGTGCAGGAAGCCAGGGAGCAAAAGCGCGTAGTGGATGCGACTCAAGGACGGCGCACCCGGGCGGTCATTCTCACAGACAGCGACCACGTGCTGCTTTCCGCCATTCAGCCGGAAACGGTTTCCGGTCGAGTGGCCAGCCGGGAGGTTGTGCCCCAGCAAGAGGAAAGGGAGGCGTAATATGCCGCTGACGATCAAGCGCAAGGGCATGCTCCTGATCATCTCAGGGCCGTCAGGCGCGGGCAAAGGCACGCTGGTGAAGAAGCTGATGGACAGTGATCCCAGCATTCGTTTTTCTTGCAGCGCCACCACACGGGCGCCCCGGGAGGGGGAGATCCATGGGGTGCATTACTACTTTCTCAGCGAAGTGGAGTACGACGGCCTGCTGGCCAAAGACGCATTTTTGGAGCACGCCACCGTCCACGGACACCGCTACGGCACGTTGCGCCAAGAGGTGAGCGGCTGCTTGGGGGAAGGCCAAAACGTGCTGCTGGATATCGACTCCCAAGGGGCCATCAGCGTGATGGAGCGGGAAACCGACTATGTGAGCATCTTCATTTTACCCCCAAGCTTTTCCGCCCTGCGCGTTCGCCTTCACACCCGCAACACCGACGATCCTTTGGAAATCGAGCGTCGGCTGAACAATGCCCGGGACGAGGTACAAACCGTCCATTTTTACCAATACGCCATTATCAACGACGATCTGGAACTGGCTTTCGTGCAGCTGCAAAGCATCGTGAACGCTGAAAAGCAGCGCACCAACCGGTTCATCCCCACCATTCCGGAACAATAAGGAGGACGATCAACATGGCCATCGTAAGCCCTTCCATCGTGGAACTCAGTGAAAAAGTGGACAGCCGGTACACCTTGGTGGTGGAGACCAGCAAGCGGGCCCGTCAACTGGTGGGCGGCGCGCAACCCCTCATCGACCCCAAGGAAATGAAGCCTTTGATGGTCGCCATTGACGAGGTGAACCGCGGCCTGCTCACCTACAACCGTGATCCGGAAACGGAGGAATGACATGCTGCTTGGCAAGAGCGTCGTGCTGGGCGTCACCGGCGGCATTGCGGCCTACAAGGCCGTGGAGGTCGTCTCACGCCTGAAAAAGCGAGGGGCATCCGTGGACGTCATCATGACCAAAAACGCCACGGAATTTGTTACGCCCCTAACCTTTGAAACCCTCTCCAACCGGCCTGTAACGGTGGATACCTTCCACCGGGAGTCCGGCTGGGAGGTAGAGCACGTGGCCCTTGCGCAAAAAGCGGATCTGATGCTGGTGGCTCCGGCCACAGCCAACCTGCTGGCAAAGCTGGCAAACGGCATTGCAGACGACATGCTCACCACCACGCTTCTGGCCACCAAGGCGCCCATTTTACTAGCCCCGGCCATGAACACCGGCATGTGGGAGAATGCCGCCACCCAGCAGAACTGGAAGGTATTGCTGGCGCGCGGCGTACATGCTGTAGGGCCGGACAGCGGGCTGCTCGCCTGCGGCGACATTGGCGCCGGGCGTATGAGTGAGCCGCAAGCCATTGTGGAGGCGGCGGAAGCGCTGCTCTGCCCCAAGGCGGACATGGACGGCCTACAAGTGTTGGTCACCGCCGGACCCACCGTGGAAAGGCTGGACCCGGTGCGTTACCTGACCAACGATTCCTCCGGCAAGATGGGTTATGCCATCGCCCAGGCGGCCCAGGAGAGGGGCGCCCAGGTGACGCTGGTGTCCGGCCCGGTACACATTCCCCCACCGGTGGGCGTTGCCCTGGTGCCCGTCACCACCACCCTGGAACTCTATGACGCCATGCTGCGCCTCTGTGGCCAGCAGGATGTCATCATTCAGGCGGCGGCCCCGGCGGACTATCGCTTTGCCACGCCCAGCGAGCAAAAGCTGAAAAAGCAAGGCGGCCAGCCTCTTTCCCTGGAAATGACGGAAAACCCCGATGTAGCAAAGGCTGTGGGAGAGCGCAAAAAGCCCGGTCAGGTGCTGGTGGGCTTTGCCGCCGAAACCAACGATATGTTGGCAAATGCCCGCAAAAAGCTACAAAGCAAGCGCCTGGATTTGGTGGTGGCCAACGATGTGACCCAGGAAGGCGCGGGCTTTGGCGTGGACACCAACATCGCCACGCTGATCACCGCCCAGGAGGAGACCTCTTACGCCAAGCTTACCAAGCGGCAGCTGGCCGAGCATATCTGGGACGCGGCGCTGAGGCTGCGGTCTGCCCGTTGAGCGCTCCGCAAAAGCAAGAGAAAATTTCCTTTTGAAGGGATTTCGATATTGACAAACGCCGCGCTGACAGGTATGATATATTGCGTCGCCGCCTTGGGCGGCCAGAGGGAGCATAGCTCAGCTGGGAGAGCATCTGCCTTACAAGCAGAGGGTCACAGGTTCGAGCCCTGTTGTTCCCACCAAAAATGGCCCGGTAGTTCAGTTGGTTAGAATGCCAGCCTGTCACGCTGGAGGTCGAGGGTTCGAGCCCCTTCCGGGTCGCCATTATGCCTTGGTAGCTCAG
>JAVBSI010000020.1:0-5896 GCA_031556815.1 Eubacteriales bacterium
GATAATGGCAAAGGTGCGACGACGCTCAATCTCTTTGCAAACCGCCTTAGGCGCCTTGGCTTGGGCTTGGGTCATGAGGATGGGTTCCTCCGCTTCTATACTTCGTCAGAAATAAAGTGTGTTCAAACAAATTATTGTACAACGGAAAAGCCAATCATGTCAAGGCGTGCGCCTCTTTCATAGAGAGGTTCGTGTGGGCATTAGGGCAATACCAACAAACGGCGAATCTGAGTACGATATGGCGGCTCCTTGAATGGTCTGAAGCGGTTGGGTTTCCACTCGCTTCCACAAGGGGCGCCGGAAACCACCGATACCCCTCTCAGGCCATGGGGCTTGGCTATGTTTCAACTATTCTGCAACCCTGGCAACGCTTTTCCTCGCGGCTATAGCGTCTCAAATCCCTGCTATCCCTCCCCGTCTTCCTCTCCTTCTTGTTCCCAGTTTCCCCGGTATGTGATCGGCCCTGCCGGTCCTACTGATCCAACGAAGTCAGCAGGGCCAGCGGCGCTAACGCTGCCCGGGCTGTATGCGTCCACTGGCGCGTCCGTGACCATCGCTGCCGCCTCAAATTTTCCCTTCCCCGTCATGGCGCTCCAGCGTGAGGCCTATACGCACGCCAACACGACCCAGTTTGTGGCTCAGCAAACGGGCGCCTATCTGGCGGGCTGGTATACCAATGCCAGCAACGTCACCGCCGCCACGCGGATCAGCTTTGCAAAACCCGGATCACCAACGGTTCTTCACTTTTTCCGCAAAACCCAGTAGATGGCAGATTTCCAGCTTTTTGCCGTCATCCAGCACCGCTGTGCCGTCAAAGTAGCCAAACACCTGATGCTGGTCACTTTCAATAATCAGCGCGCTGGTGCGGCTGTCCCTGTCTAGGAAAGGCGTGAAGGTGAGGGCGAGCCGACCATGGTTATCCTCCACCTTCCAGGGGGAGAGAAAGTCCTCGCTGCCATCCTCTTTGGTGGGGATATGGAATGTCACATGTTCCAATTTGTGGGCCATGCCGCCATAAAACAGCATGTTTTCCGTGGCGGCAGCGGTGTCCCCAAAGCCGTAGCCCAAGTTCATGCCAAAGGGAACATCCTTCACAAGGCCGCTGGCGCTGCCCCAGTACCAGGTATTCTTGTAGGTCCACACCCCCCGGCCCCAGTCCAGCACCGCCATGGAATCCGCTTTGGAAAACTCCCTCACCTGGCCGTCAAAGATCACCTGCCCCACCGCACGCATGCAGTTGATCTTTTGGTTATAATAAAAGTGTTTAGGCATGTTGGGGAAAGGCGTGGCGATCACCATGCTGTCCCCAGGCTCGTCCGTCAGCAGCAAGGCGGCCTCCAGCGGCATGCCATCAAAAAAGTTGTCCACATGCACGTGAAGATTCCGCTGCTTGCCATCGTTTTCAAAGGAAAGGCCATAGCCCTTGCGGTGAATTTCCACATCTCCTTTAACGCTGCTGGAGGGGAAGCACGTCTTGCCCATGGGAAAAGCCCGCATGAAACTTTTGGTGTGCTGCCAGCGCATGGGGATGTCGATGAGGGTCACGCTATCCAAACCCATATAACTGTTGTCCGCGATGGTCAGGGCCAAAATAGTATCCTTGCCGCAAACGCAGTAATAATCCCATTCCTTGATGCGGGTTTTGCCTGCCCGTATGGCTTTGCGGTCATACCGACGGGCCAAAGAGGTGGCATAGCCTTTTTCCGCCAGCTCTCCATGGCTGTTCAGCAGGGGACCGTCCTGCAAGCGATGTTGGCTGTCGTAGGGCATGGTGGCTCCTTTCAGGCGCGCACGCCAAAGCGGTATCGGGTGAATGTGTAATAGCTGTCCTGTGGCCGAAGCACCGTGGTGGGAAAGTGGGGCTGGTGGGGGCTGTCCGGATAGTGCTGGGTCTCCAGGCACAAGCCGCTGAAGGGGCCATAGTCCGCCCCATCCTTCCCTTTGTATGCCAAATACTGCCCGGTGTAGAGCTGCACGCCCGGCTGATCCGTTTCTACAGCCATTTCTCGCCCAGTCTTGGGCGAGTACAGCACCGCGCATACCTTGGTCTCCCGATTCCGTCCCATGCAATAGTTAAAATCAACGCCGCCTGCGTTTTTCAAGTCAGAATCGTCGTCCGTTTTTGCCAGCACGTCCCCAATGCGCGTGAGTTTCGCAAAGCCATACACCATTCCCTCCGGCTGGAGCAATCTCCCGGTGGGGATGAGGCCGTTATCCACTTCGTTGATGAAATCCGCCGTGATTTGTAGCTCCAGATCCTCCACCGTGCCCGCATCGTGGCCGTCCAGGTTGAAGTAACAGTGATTGGTCAGGTTGCAAAGGGTGGGCTTGTCAGTTTGAGCGCAGTAGAAGATGCCAAGGGTATTCTCCTTGTCAAAGGTGTAGCGCACCGTCACGGATAACGCGCCGGGAAAACCCTGGTCCCCGTCCGGGCTGGTGAGGGTCAGTTTCAGTTCACAGGCGGTTTCCGTCTCGCTGGGTTCTGCCTTCCACATGCGCTGATTGAACCCCTGCGGGCCGCCATGCAGATTGTTTTCCCCGTTGTTTTTTCCCAGTGTATATTCCTTTCCCTCCAGGGTGAAGCTGGCGCCACCAATGCGGTTGCCGTAACGGCCGATGATCGCGCCCATGCTTCCACACTCGCCGGTGTAATAGGGCATCACATCGTCAAAGCCAAGGCTTACGTCCGCCAATTTGCCCCTGCGGTCAGGCACCAGGATGCGGGTAATGGTTCCGCCGTAGTCCAGGATGCTGACACTAGCGCCGCTTTGGTTTCGCAATGTATACTCCGTCACCTGCCCGCCGCCAGGCAATGTTCCATATGCTTTCGTGGTAATGCTCATGAAAGAGCCTCCTTATGGTTTTTTGATTAGGAAAATTGTACCTCATGCCGCAGCGTTGGTCAAGGGTGGGAACCGTGCACAAAACCTCTCTTTCCCCGGCGGGCAATCTCTGCTATAATGCAATGGAACAAAGGCTGGAAAGGCGGGGTTTTCCCATGGATCAGCAATCCTTGCCTGTCCCTTCTCATGGGGCAGGCCTCGTGACCGGTTGCAACCTGTCCGCGCTGGACTGTTTGCGTTTGCCCTTTCAGCAAGATCCCTTTTTTCGCTTGCGCCCTCCCCTGCGCCATGATGCCATGCTGCTCTCCCTGGAGCTGGCCGCCATGACCTACCATCTGGAGCTGGACGACTGGATGCGGGCGGGTTGGACGGACATGTCCATCCAAATCGACAACACCTTACAAAGCGGTGTGACCACCGGGGAAAGCGCCAGCGGCGAGCAAATGCGCGCCCTGATGAACACCTGGAAGATCTATCGTGCCAAGTCCTCCCTACGGGAACGCAACCCCATCATGCAGGTGCTGGGCGCGCTGCGCCAGCGGGAGCGCAGCGATACCATTAAGGCCGTGACCATGCTTCGCAAGCTGGGCCCCGGAAGGTACATTGTCGCCATTGGGTTCATGGGCACAGGGCATCGATTTTACGATTGGTTCTCCAACCTGCGCTTTACCACGGAGGAAGGCTTTCACAAGGGTTTTTCCCAGCTGACGGAATACTTTGAACAAAGCGCCGAGCGTATTCTTTTTCCAGATACCGCTGCGGAGCTGGGGTTAGAAAAGCTCACCTTGGCGGATATCTTGGCGGAAATGAAAAGCGCGGACAGCCGGTTTTTTCTGTGGATGGCTGGACACAGCCAAGGGGCGGCGGTGATGCAGGTCTTCTGCCACCGGCTGCTCAGTGATTGGTTTGTGTTGCCACAAAATATGGTAGGATACGGCTTTGCTTCGCCCACCGTGGCCACGGGCCAGCTGGTGTACGATCCGGCTCGCTATCCCTTGTACCATGTGCTCAGCAGCGATGATGTGGTGCCCCGCATGGGAGCTTTGCTACACCTGGGTTTATGCCTGGAGTACCGTGCCAATGACTCCTTCCGGAGTACAGCCTACGGCTGGAGCAATGATTCAACTGCCATAGCCGTTCGGGAAGCCCTGCATCCTTTTTTCAGCCAAATGAAGGACACCCTGTCCATGATGGAGGTCTGCGTCGCCTTCTGTTACGCCGTCCTGGAGGAGAAAGGCGAAGAGAACCTGACCCAACTGATTGACAAAAGGTGGACTGTGGCCCCCATCGAAAGGATTCTCACCTATGCGGGCGATAAAGCCCAGGACATCGTGCGGGCCATTGCCAGCTATGCGGAGAGCGGGTATGCTTCCTTGGTGGGCCATGGAATGGATGTGGAACGCATCACGCGGATCAAGCAGAGCATGCTGCCCGTTGTGAAACAATACACCATGCGCCAACTGCTAAGCGCCGTACATGCGCACACCGTACCTCCCCACCAGATCATGAGGGAACGTTTCAAGCTTATGGGTTCCTACAGCTACGTCACCCAGCGGGGGTGGGCATCTCTGAAGCCCTTTGTTTGGCAAAAACAAAAGGATGCCCTGCCCGTCAAACAATTTGCAGAGGCCATCTTTTGGAGCAGCGATACGGCGGGAACAGTTCTGCCAATCGGTAAAAAGCCCGCCAATCGTCGGCATGCGCCACTCAATGCCCGGGTACCCAAAGGGGTACGGGGCAAGGGCATCACCGTGAAAAAAATGCTTGGCAAGCGCAGGGCTTCCTCTTCGTAAGCCTTCCTTGATATTTTCATGCTTTTGACTTTACAAACCCTATCATCTATGGTATGATATCTTTTGCTGACGCGTGGGGCATTAGCGCAGTTGGTAGCGCACAACACTGGCAGTGTTGGGGTCAGGAGTTCGAATCTCCTATGCTCCACCAAACGGCCCAAAGACGAACACCTACTACTTCAAAGGCGGCTTTGCAGTAACGATGTGGTTCTAAGGGAAAACGAAAAGCGTGGCAGTCAGATTTTTCGTCTGGCTGCCACGCTTTTGAGTATTATGACTCCTTTATATTGTCCGCTTCCTGCTTCTTTTGCCATTCAATAAACTCGCGCTGCCCTTCTTCGCTGTCATAGTACTTGCGTATCTCTGGCACGAGGAAGCGGGCAAATTCGTCTATGGTGGTCTGAGGGAGTTCAATTTTACGCGCTCTTTTATCCTTATTTCCATTCGTCATAAATGGAAGTACCTCCGTATGTAGTTTTCAAGGTTCAAGGCCCGATACTGGGCGTAGGTTTATTGCATAGGCAAGCCTCCTAAAGCCGTTCCTTGGGCAAGTGCTTTTGCTGGGATGTACGATATGCAGCCTTGTACTCATCCGGGGTGCTTTCGTAAAACTCTCGCAGGAATGCAACTTCCTGCTGAAGCTTCCCGGTTTCAAGCTGAGCCATAACACTCGGTTTAGCTGCATCCAGCTGTTTTTCAAGACTTTCGTTTTCAGCTTCCAGGGCATTAATTTCACGCTGGTATTTGCGAAGTTGGGCTTCAAACTTTTCATAGCGCGGTGCAAATTTGCTCAGCTTTTCAGTTATCTCCGCTTTCTTTTTACCTGCGTTAAGAGGGGTAATGGAATCAATCTCTTCCTGAATATGCGCCGCCTGCTTTGAGAGATTCACTCCCTGCTTGAATAGCCATGTGGGAATGTGACGTCGCCCTGTTTCGCTGGCGGATTCTCCGCGGTCAATATTGGGGAAACGCTTGACCATATGATTGAAGAAATCATCTTGCCACTTGGTGAGCTGGACCCGATTGCCGATGATCTCCTTTGCTGACAAACGCCCATCTTCTGTGATGGGCGTAAAGCATAGGTGCATATGGGGCGTTCTCTCATCCATGTGGACGGTGGCGGCAAAGATGTTGTCCTTGCCAATTTTGTGTGAAAGAAAGTCAACTGCTTCTTGGAAAAACACTTTGATTTCAGCCTCCTTCTTGCCCTTGAAGAAGCTGGGACTGCCTGTGACGAGCGTGTCGATAAAACGAACGCTG
>JAVBSI010000040.1:0-9507 GCA_031556815.1 Eubacteriales bacterium
CATCGCCTCTGTTTCGCTCGCTTCCACGCGCTCCCCCACCTTCCGGCGTCGGCCTCGCTTCCACTCGCTCCTCAAGCGATTCACTCAAAAGCTATTGACTGTCGTTTCTTTGCGTCTCTTCCTATATCGTTTTCAAGGTTCTGCCCGTTTAGCGAGCTCATATATAATATCATGCCACTTCTCCTGTGTCAATCAAAAATTTTTCCCCAGCCCCTTTTTCTCACAACATTTTTTTCACCATCTTCCCAGGTATGAACATCCTGTGAAGAGCGGAAAAAAAGCTTGCCCATCAGGGGACGTTCGGGTATAATACCTTGAGTTGGATATTTCGCAAACGATGGGAGAGAAAAATCATGCTCAAGCGTGTCATTCTAGCATTGATGTTGATCGTGGCGCTGCTGGTCACCTCCGGCTGCGGCCTGATTGTCAAAGATCCCGAGGTGGACAGGCAGACGGTGATCATTGAGGTGGCTGGGAAGACCTTTACCAAGGGCGAGGTTCAAATGCAGCTTAATTACACGCTGTATAATCAGGCCTATATGTACCAAATGTATGGCATGGCTTTTGATCCCACCGATCCCGCCACCCTTGCCTCCGCACAGCAGCAAACCTTGGATGGCATGGTGCGGCAAGCCGTTGTGGATCAAAAAGAAGCCGAAATGGGCATGCTCAACTTCACGGATGAAGAGTTGACCGAGTTGCAAACCAAGGTGGACGAATCCTACGCCAGCAACACGGAGAGCGTAAAGACCCAGTATTTTGCTGAGACCGAGCTTACCGGCGAAGAGCTGGACAAGGCCATCGAAGCGAAGATGCTGGAAGTGGGGTACGGCGACAAGGACAGCATGCTGGAAAATGAGAAAGCCAACAAGGCCTATGAGAAGCTCAGGGCCGAGGTGGTCAAGGGCGTGCAGGTAACGGATGAGGAGATTCAGGCAAAGTACGACGAGAAGCTCGCCTCCGCCAAGAGCATGTATGAAAGCAGCCTGCCCTCTTATGGAACCGAGGTACGGCAAGGCAATACGGTCTATTATCGTCCTGCGGGATATCGCTATGTGAAGAACTTGCTGCGCAAGCTCAGCGAGGAGGATACCACCGCCATCAACGACCTGCAAACCCAAATTACCGAGAAGCAGAGCCAGCTCAGCACCGTGGACGCTTCGTTGGCCGAGCTGCCTGTGGACGCCGCTCAGGATTCTGAACCGGAGGCCCAGAGCCGCAAGGAGCTGGAAACCACCAAGACCACGCTGACCGCAGAGGTTGGGGATTTGCAGGCTCAGCTGGACGCCACCAAGGAAGCCGCCTATGCCAAGGTGCAGCCCGCCATTGACGAGGTGCTGCAAAAGCTGTCCGAGGGCGGCAACTTCGATGCATTAATGGAGGAGTATGGCGAGGACGACGGCATGAAAGCCTCCCCAGCTAAAGAAGAGGGGTATCTGGTCTGCGCCGGTGATACCACTTGGGTGACCGAGTTCACTGAAGCGGCCATGGCCTTGGCTAAGGTAGGGGACGTGTCCGCGCCGGTGCGCACCAGCTTTGGCATTCATCTGTTGTCCTATGTCAGCGATCTGCCAGAGGGGGATGTGCCCTTGTCCGACGTCAAGGATGCGCTGACCCAGGAGATATTGACCGCCAAGCAAGATGAATTGTTTGAAGCCACCCAGGACGAATGGGTAAAGGAAGCCGGTGCAAAGGTATACGCGGACCGGATGAAGTAACGCAATGGAGACGTCCAATCAGCCCTGCTTAGGCAGGGCTGATTTTGGCTTACATCCGGCGCATGCCCATTCCATTGAAAACGTAGAATAGCTGTGTTAGAATACCAAACGGAAGGGCATGGAAGCCCGGCAAAGGAGGAAGTGCGTGCGCACTGTCACAAGCTATGCCTGGCACACGGGCAAACTGGCAAGACCGCTCAATCTGGCCGTAATCAGCGATCTGCATGACGAGCCCTATGATGACATTTGGCCGCTGATCCATGGCGCGGATTGCCTGTTGATGCCAGGGGACATCGTGAACCGGTATCAGCAAAGCTATTCCTGTGGTTTGGCATTTTTAAAGGATGCCGCGAACCGGCTTCCCACCTTTTTTTCTCCGGGGAATCATGAAATGCGCATCAAGGAACGTCAGCCCATGCTGGATGCGCTGCGGCACAGCCCTGCCCATTTTCTTTTGAACGATTATATTCGCTTTGAGGACCTGTGGATCGGTGGTTGGTATCGGCCGGAGCTGCTGGGCATGCGCGACATCGGTTCGGAGTTTGCGCAGATGGAGGGCTGTAAAGTGATGCTTTGTCATCGGCCTGAGGATTACCAAAAACATCTGCGGGGGCTGGACATTGATTTGGTGCTGGCGGGGCATGCCCATGGCGGACAGATCCGTATTTGGGGGCAAGGCCTGTACGCGCCCGGCCAAGGCATTTTCCCCAAAATGACCAAAGGCGTGGTGGATGGCCGCATGATTGTAAGCGCCGGTGTGGGCAACCCGTCTAGGTTTCCCAGGTGGGGCAACCCTTGCGAGGTGCTGCGCATTGCGTTGGATTGAACCCGAAGGCCAAAACACAAAGGAGAAGCCCATATGAATGAGGTCCGCGCGCTCCCTGTGGAAGAGATTACCGCCTGCGTGGCCAGGTTATGCATTCAGGCGAATCGGGTGCTGCCAGCATCCATGGAAGGCCTTTTGGCCGATGCCTGCGAAGCAGAGCCTTTCGCCCCGGCCAAAGAAACGCTGTGCTTGCTTTGTCAAAACGCAGTTATCGCCCGGGAACAGCAAATGCCCGTCTGTCAGGACACAGGCATGGCCGTGGTGTATGTGGAGCTGGGGCAGGATGTGCATCTGGTGGGCGGAACGCTGGAAGAAGCGGTCAACCTAGGGATTGCGGCTGGGTATCGGGAAGGCTTTTTGCGCAAGTCCGTTGTCCAGGATCCGCTGCATCGCACCAACACAGGCGATAATACCCCCGCGGTGCTGCATGTAAAGCTGGCGCCCGGCGACCGGGTGAAGCTAACGCTATCCCCCAAGGGCTTTGGCAGCGAGAATATGAGCCGCCTTGCCATGCTGATGCCCTCCGACGGTCTGGAAGGCGTGAAAGACTTCGTGGTGGAGACCGCACGGCTGGCGGGGGCCAACCCCTGCCCCCCCATGGTGTTGGGGGTGGGCATTGGCGGTACCTTTGAAAAAGTGGCGGCGCTGGCAAAGGAAGCGTTGGTGGAGCCCCGCAAAGGCCCCCATCCGGATCCCTTTTATGCCGCGCTGGAAGCCGAGCTGCTGGAACGGATCAATGGCCTTGGCATCGGTCCCCAGGGCTTTGGCGGACGTACCACCGCGCTGGCAGTACGCATCAAAGCCTTTCCCACCCACATCGCGGGCCTGCCCATAGCGGTGAATATGGGTTGCCATGTGAACCGACACGCCAGCGAAACGCTGTAACGGTAATCCCCACAAAGGAGACTCTCATGAAAACCATTGCGCTTACCTCCCCCATGAGCAAGGAAGCCCTCGCTTCCCTGCGCGCCGGTGACCGGGTGCTGCTTTCCGGCGTCCTGTACACCGCGCGAGATGCGGCCCACGCGCGGCTTTGCGCCTCGCTGGAAAAAGGAGAACCCCTGCCCGTGGACATCAAAGGCCAAACGGTTTTTTATGCAGGCCCCACCCCACCCCCCACCGGCAGGGTCATCGGTTCCATCGGCCCCACCACCAGCCAGCGTATGGATGCGTACACCCCGGCGCTGCTGGCCCAGGGTCTGCATGCCATGATCGGCAAAGGGCCACGCAACCAGGCCGTGCAAGAGGCCATCCGGCAGCATGGAGCCGTTTATTTTGCGGCCATCGGCGGCGCCGCCGCCTACATGGCCGCTTGCGTCACCGCCTGGGAGGAAGTAGCCTACCAGGACTTGGGTACGGAATCCATCAAACGCCTCACGGTGAAGGATCTGCCGCTGCTGGTGGCGGTGGACGCCCAGGGCAACGATTATTATGAGGAAGGCCCAAAGCGTTATTTGGAAAGCCTTTGATGGCCCGCGAAAAATATCTGAATATTTATTCATAAAACCCTTGACATTTTGCATAAACATAAGTATACTATGCACATTCCCAAATGCGTATGTGTAGGAGGCTGTTTGATTATGAAGAAGTTTCTAGCTACGGTATTGGCTTTGGCCCTGTGCAGCTTTGCGCTGGCGGCGGTGGCGGACACGCTCACCATGGCGACCAACGCATCCTTCCCTCCCTATGAGTTCTATGACGGCGAAACCATCGTAGGCATCGATGCGGAGATCGCCGCCGCCATCTGTGAGAAGCTGGGCTACGAGCTGGAGATCGCCGACATGGAGTTTGATTCCGTCGTCACCGCCGTGGAGACCGGCAAGGCGGACTTTGCCATGGCGGGCCTGACCGTGACGGAGGATCGCCTCAAACTGGTGAACTTTTCCAAGAGCTATGCCACCGGCATCCAGGCGATTGTGGTGAAGGAAGATTCCCCCATCACCTGCTCGGACGACCTGTTTGTGGAAGGCGCCAACTATAAAATCGGCGTGCAGCTTTCCACCACGGGCGATCTGTATACCTCCTCGGACATCGAAGACCAGAACCTGGGCACCGTTTCCCGTTTCCCCAACGGCAATGACGCGGTGATGGCCCTGGTCAGCGGCAAGGTGGACTGCGTGGTCATCGACAATGAACCCGCCAAGGCTTATGTGGCTGTTAATACTGGACTGAAAGTGCTGGACACCCAGTATGCGGTGGAGGACTATGCCGCTTGTATCGCCATTGACAACGAGGAACTCCTGACCAAGTTTAACGCGGCTTTGGAAGAGCTGATCGCCGACGGCACGGTGAAGGCCATTATCGATAAGTATATCGCAACGAAGTAAGCGGCAGCGTGAAGGCGCTATGTGCTGGAAGGGGAGCGGCCTAGCCGCCCCCCTTTCCTGGCGCATGGAAAGGGGGGCGTATGGGAGCGGGCCTGTGTTCAGCTTCGATCTTGGCGGAGATTGGGACCTGGTTTGACGCGGTCAAGATGGAGTTTACGCTGAATTTTATTGACAAAAACCGCTGGAAGCTGCTGTGGGACGGACTGCAAAACACGCTGCTGATTACCCTGGTAGCCTGTCTGATGGGCATTGTGATTGGCATCTTGATCGCCACGGTGCGCACCACGTGGGACAAGACGGGGCAAACCATGGCCAAAGGGCTGGGGCGGATGTTGCTGGCGATTGTGGATCGCATCTGCCGCCTGTACATTACCCTCATCCGGGGAACCCCCGTGGTCATTCAGCTGATGATTATGTATTACGTCATCTTTGCCTCTTCCGACAACGGCGTGATGGTGGCCATGCTGGCCTTTGGCATGAACTCCGGCGCTTATGTCTCCGAGATCTTCCGGGGTGGCATCATGTCCATCGACAAGGGCCAGTTTGAGGCTGGCCGCAGCTTGGGCCTGAACTATACCCAGACCATGATCTACATCATCGCTCCCCAGGTGCTCAAAACCGTGTTGCCCACCTTGGCCAACGAGTTCATCGTGCTGCTGAAAGAAACGTCGGTGGCAGGCTATGTGGCCGTCGGCGATTTGACCTTCGGGGGAAACCGCATCCGGGGGGTAACGTATTCCGCCTTCATGCCGCTGATTGCGGTGGCGCTGATCTATTTGGCGCTGGTCATCTTCCTCAGTTGGTTGGTCGGCAAGTTGGAAAGGAGGCTGCGTCAAAGTGATAACCACTAAGCATCTGGAAAAATCCTTTGGCCAGCTTTCGGTGTTGCGGGGCATCAGCCAACACATAGCCCCCAATGAAAAGGTCGTTATCATCGGGCCTTCCGGCAGCGGCAAAAGCACCTTTCTGCGTTGCCTGAACATGCTTGAAAAGCCCACGAGCGGGCAGATTTTTTTTGAGAACCAGGAGATCACCGACCCCAAATGCGACCTCAATCAGATCCGTTGCCGGATGGGCATGGTTTTTCAGCAGTTCAATTTGTTTCCTCATTTGACGGTGCTGGGCAATCTGACGTTGGCTCCGATGAAGTTGGGACTGATGAGCAAGCAGCAGGCAAAGGAAAAGGCCATGCAGCTTCTACAGCGGGTGGGCCTGCCCGAGAAGGCCGACGCCTACCCCAAGCAGCTCTCCGGCGGGCAACAACAGCGCATTGCCATCGTGCGGGCTCTGTGCATGAACCCGGATGTAATGCTCTTTGACGAACCCACCAGCGCCCTGGATCCGGAGATGGTGGGCGAGGTGCTGGATGTGATGAAGCAACTGGCCAAAGATGGCATGACCATGGTGGTGGTGACCCACGAGATGGGCTTTGCCCGGGAGGTAGGAGACCGGGTGTTGTTCATGGATGAGGGTGTGGTGCTGGAGGAAGGCACCCCCAAGGAACTTTTTGAAAGTCCCCAAAACCCCCGCACCCAGGATTTTCTTCGCAAGGTACTGTAACAGGGTTCTTGATGCCATCCATTGTGTTATCATCCAGGCTGTGCTACAATATGTAGCATATCCTGGATGTTTTGAACTGGAGGAAGCGGCGGATGGCAAGCCGAGACCTGCGCGCAGCCCTGGAGCCCGTGGAATGCTTTCTGCTGGATATGGACGGCACCTTCTACCTGGGAGATCATCTGCTGCCGGGCTGCATGGACTTCTTGCAGAAACTGAAAGAAACGGGCCGCCGGGCGCTGTTTGTGACCAATAACTCCAGCCAATCGGCGGAGGCCTATCGGCGCAAGCTGCAGGCCATGGGGGTGCCGCCTCCCTTCTTGGAGGTGCTCACCTCCGGCCAGGCGGCGGGACGGCAAGCACTGGCGCTGTACCCGGGGCAGAAGCCTTATGTGCTTGGCAATGCCGTGCTCCGCCAGGAGCTGGCAGACATGGGTCTGCGCCATCAGGAGGTGTCCCCGGATTTTGTATTGGTGGGCTATGATACAACCCTGGACTATCCAAAGCTCACCAAGGTCTGCGATCTCATCCGGTCTGGACTCCCCTATATGGCCACCCACCCTGACAAAAACTGCCCTACCGAGCAAGGTTTCGTTCCGGATATCGGGGCCATCATCGCTTTCATCCAAGCCAGCACGGATCGCATGCCGGATGTGATTGTGGGCAAGCCCCATCGGGGCATCGTGGAGGACGCGCTGCGCATCACCGGTACAGCGCCCCGGCAACTGGCCGTGGTGGGGGATCGTCTTTATACGGACATCGCCGCCGGAGTCAATTTTGGCATCCTGAGCCTGCTGGTGCTCACCGGGGAAACCCGGCGGCAGGACTTGCAAAATTCTCCGATCCAGCCGGATTTTGTCTTGGAGCGGCTGGCTTCCATGATTGAATATTTGTAACACTTGAGTCGTTGTCATAGGAGAATCGTTGTAAGGCACGAATACTCAACCATGAGCCATGACCTGGAAGATTGAGGTGCAAGAAACATGAAGCGAACCATAGCTTTGGGATTGGCCATTCTCCTGCTGGCGACGGGCGGTGGGCTGTTTGCCGCGGCCGGCGAAGAAGCCCTCGCTCCCCAAGGCAGCTACAAGCCCTTGCAATATGGAGATCAGGGGGACGAGGTTACCACCATCCAGCAGCGGTTGACGGATCTGGGCTATTACTCCGGCAAGATCAGCGGCAACTTTTTGGAGGGAACCCAATACGGCATCAAGCGCTTCCAAAAGGACTATGGCCTCCAGGAAACCGGCGTGGTGGACGGGGAAACCGAGGCGATGCTGATGAGCGCGGAATACCGGGCGCTGGTCACAAACAGCGAGGGCCCTGAAGTGCAGCGCATCCAGGAACGACTGGCGGAGCTTGGCTATTACAGCGCAAAGATCTCTGGCAAGTATCTGGAGGTCACCACCAAGGCGATCAAGCAATTTCAGGAGCGCAATGAGCTGAAGAGCACCGGCGATGCGGATATAGAGACCCAGAAGGTGCTCTTTAGCGGAAAAGCCATTGCCAAGGACGGGCCTCTCACCACCGCGGCTCCAGACCCTGATTTGGACATGGGCGATATCAACGACGTGGTGATGGTGGCGGATGGCGCGGACAATCGAGGCGCTGTGAAGGATATCGATTATGCCAAGAAGCTGAAACGGGGCGCCCAGGGCAAGAACGTAAAGCAGGTGCAGGAGCGGCTGACGGAACTGGGCTTTTATGACGGGCCCATCAGCGGCAACTACATGGATAAAACGGTGGATTCGGTGAAAAAATTTCAGGAGACCAACAGCATCAAGACGGACGGGATTACGGGTGAGGAAACCTGGAACCTGCTGTTTAATGACGCCGATGTGCTGAACGCATCCTCCACGCCAAGGCCCACCCCTGTGCCAACGCCGGTGCCCTATGCCATCACCGTGGATGTGCGCAACCAGGTGGTGAAGGTGTACGGCAGGGACGACCAAGGCGGGTATACCGTGCCGGTACGCCAGATGATCTGCTCTACGGGCACGAAGGCTACCCCCAGCGATGTGGGAGATTGGGTGATGGACGGCCGCCGGGCCCGCTGGTGCTACTTTAGCCTGTACAATAGTCACGCCCAATATTGGGTGCGCATCAACGAAAACATCGCCTTCCACTCGGTCATTTACCGGGCGGTGGATTACCAGGCCATGAGCGTGAAATCCTACAATATGCTAGGATCCAGGGCCTCCCACGGCTGCATCCGCCTGCTGGTGAGCGAAGCCAAGTGGATGTATGAGAACATCAAAGAGGGTGTGGTGTGTACCATCCGGGAGGACTTGCCCGAGGATCAGGAGTTGACCAAGGCGCTGCATCCCCCTGAGCTGAATCGCCAGTATATGCGGCCGGTGAACACTCCGCAGCCCACGGCGCCGCCCAATTATCAAGCGGATCAGCAGCCTCCCCAGCCCTTCCGCACCCTCAAAAAAGGCAAGCAGGGCGAGGATGTGTACTGGTTGCAGGCCAAACTGAAGGATTTGGGCTTTTATCCCGGTACGGTGACGGGCAGCTATTACAACGGTACGTACCAGGCGGTTAGGGCCTTCCAACGGGCCAACAGCATTTACCCGGACGGCATTGCCGGGGAGCGCACCCTACGCGCGATCTATGCGGATGTCTTGCCCACCGAGGTACCGGAAGTGACAGATACTCCCAAGCCCACCCCCTCCCCCAAGGCCACGCCCACCTGGACGTTGGCCCCCAGCCCAACGCCAAGCTCAGCCCAATAATGCATTGACTAAGGCCCCGGCCATGTGCCGGGGCCTTCATAAAGCCGACAAACCCTGTTTGGCGGTGGGAGGGGAGCTTGCTCAAAAAGCGCCTATCGCGCGGAAGCAAGGCGGCATAAGGGGATGAGCGTACACGGACGTACGTGATTCTCCTTTGCCGCCGCCACTCACAAAGCGAGGGGGCTTTTTCAGCAAGCTGCAGGCCCCGGCCATGTGCCGGGGCCTTGCTTTTATGATCCCGCCAGGCTGCCTCTAAATTCCATGGGGCTCACCCCAACGAGCTTTTTGAAGTTCTTGCTAAAATGGGCCACATCGCCGTACCCCACCGCCTGGGCTATTTC